>QWPF01000067.1 GCA_003671255.1 Planctomycetota bacterium
GGTCCAAACATGGAGTCATCAAATCTACCCCTGGCAAGAAGAACGGTATCGCGCAAAGTTTCAGCATCAAGCCTGCTGCGGTTCATGCGCCACAATAATCTGTTGTCTGCATCCTTGGCAAATGCGGTTGGGTCATGCTGGACTGCCTGCCTGAAAGTACTACTGGTAACAATGAGCCGATGAAGGTTTTTAAAAGATCCGCCAGTATTAATAAAGTCAGCAGCCAGCCAATCGAGAAGTTCAGGATGGGAAGGAATGCCCCCCATTTTTCCAAAATCATTTGGAGTATCAACGATGCCTTTGCCAAAATGGTAATGCCAGATGCGATTAACAATAACGCGCCAAGTAAGCATATTTGCAGGATTAGCGAGCCAATCCGCAAGAGCAACCCTGCGCTGGCCTTCATCATTTAGATCACGAATTTGAAAATCCGCCTTCAGCCCTGGTACAGCCATAACCGCACCGGGTGCAACAAGTGCGCCTGGCTTTGAAATCTCACCACGGGCAAGAATATTAATTGGGCGTGGGGTAAGGGCGGGACGAAAACTTCCCTCAGGTGTGTACTGATTGGTTCCACAGTAGACCATTGATTGAGGAGGCAACATTACCAACTCTTTTCCAATTCGATTTTCCCAAAGCCATTGCGCAACTTCAGCCCGATGGGAATCAGTTCGTTTTTCTTGAGGTGTTTCCAAAATCGTAGAGATATTAGCAGGAATGATTTTGTTGGCATCGTTTACAGAAACGGCGGTGGTCAACGCCAGCCGAAATCTACCTATCAAGTGCATACGGCCATGCAACTGATCAAGTTCAACATTAACGACAGATCCCTCTTCAAACCCAACAGGTTTTTCAAATTCAAAAACCGCTTGGTGTGGTTTACCTTCTTCAGGATGTATTCCCCATGCTGTTTCGGCGTTGCCATCGATTGTTCGACCAATCGCCCAACCTTCCTGATTAAAATCAGCAGTTGCAGACTTTAACTTTACTAAAATCGATTTGTCTGGTTTACCTTTGGGATGAATATGAACTCTAACTTCAGAAAGATGCAAGTTGCCATTGATGGCACGCCCGGGGCCTTTGAAAGGCAAGTTTTCATCAGTTAAAACTTCAAGCCTTAAACCAGTAAGGGCAATTTTCGGAGTGGAAACAGTCACCGAGTAGGTGTCTTTTTCGGGTGAAACACCAGAGGCAACAATCGAGTTATCTGGTAAAAGCTGTAAGGATGAACCATTTTTCGAACCAAACAATTCTGGTTTCAAAATGGACCAGGAACCTGATCCAGGTCGCCAATCTTTTTCAAAGTCTACAACCTCTTTTTGTTTTTCTTTGGAAAGAAGGAGGGGATCCACCCTACCCTTTAATCCGCGAATCGTTTGCAAGTCCGATTGCAAAGATGATCGCTTTTTTGCAACAACAGGATCAGGGTCATAAACTCGTTGCGCTTTATCGATACCTGCAAAAACCGCTTGAAGGGAATAATAATCGGCTTGGGTTATGGGGTCGAATTTATGATCATGACAACGAGCGCAATGAACAGTAAGCCCTGCGAATGTAGTCATGGTCGAAGCGACAATGTCATCCCGATCAAGATTTCGTGCGATCTGCCGGTCGATGGAATTCTCGTTTATATCCCGAAGTCCGCTTTCATCCCAAGGGCCTGCTGCAAGAAATCCGGTAGCAACCACTGCCATGGGGTCTTCAGGATATAAAACATCACCTGCGATTTGTTCCCTAAGAAAACGAGCATACGGTTTATCATCATTAAATGATCGAATCAGATAATCCCTATAAGGCCATGCATTAGGCCGAAAACGATCCTGATCTTGGCCGTGAGAATCTGCGTAGTGAGCCACATCAAGCCAATGCCTTGCCCAGCGTTCGCCATATCGGGTGGATGCAAGCAATCGATCAACCAACTTTTCATACGCATTGGGATCCGCATCATCAAGAAACGCAAGCAGTTCGGAAGGAGTTGGAGGAAGGCCGGTAAGGTTGATAAAAAGCCTTCGAGCAAGGATTCGTTTATCAGCCTCCGGTGATGGCTTTAAACCATTCGCTCGAAGTTTTTCAAGAATAAAGGAATCAATTGGATTTCGAACCCATGGAATAGCTTCTTTTGGTTGCAGAGGAACCGAAGGACTTTTAATTGGAACAAAAGACCATCCGCCAAGAGTCTCAGAACCTGATTTAGAATTAACAATTTCCGAAGGTATAATGGCGCCTTGAATGATCCATGAAAGTAGTTTTTGAATTTGAATCGCAGTCAACGCATCGCCCTTAGGCGGCATTCGCTCAAAATCTTTAGCACCCTTGAGATGAAGGATAATCGAGCTTTCTTCAGGTGTTTTCAGATTAATAATCGGCCCGGACAATCCTCCCTTTTTAATCCCCATGGGTGTATCCAACCTAAGGCTACCACGCTGTTTAGCAGGATCGTGACACTCAAAGCATCGCGCCTTAAGAATGCGTTGCCCATCGAGGGCAAAATTAATTTTTGGCAGATTCGCAACAGGTTCATCAAAAGAAAATATCGCAGAGGAGAAGAAAAAGTTCAGGAGGAAAACTATCGCACCGGCAAATAAAGACCGACTAATTAAACAGGAGTCGGAATTGCAGTAACTCATAGTGTTCCTTAAAACCAACTAAAAAACCTGAACTTATAAACGGCTATTTAGAGAACAAAAAATGCGACCCTAGGCAGAAATCTCTTAATTTGCAAATATTTAGCGGGCAAAAAAACCTCAATCCAACAGCAAATCTTAAGAAGTTAAGTTTACCTTTGGGAAAGGTCGTGTCAAGGATGGAATCATTGAAAGGGGATTGGATGGAATTGGTATCAAAAAAAAACGCCAACAATCGTAATGACTGTTGGCGCAATATTTAAACTATGCTGTTTCCACTAGGGAAACAGAAAGGTCTAGCGATTCCTAAGGTTAGCAAGGAAACCGCTGGTGGTGCGATTGCTAAGCTTATCGCTGATGCGATCAGAAAGCTTAGGTGCATCGGAGTCGCGACGAAAACGGCTAAGAATGCGCTTGTCTTCAACAACAGTGGTTGTGCCCTTAGCTTCGGGTACAACCTTGGCTGCTGGTGCTTTTTCTTGTGCGAAAGAAGGCAAAGTCATTGCTGCAAAAACAAAAGCTGAAACATAAAACTTCTTCATATCTGCTCCTTGAAATAAAATCCTAAGATTCCAACTGCATAATATCATCGATTCAAAATAAGAACCAAGGAAACGATACAGATTGAACCAATCAAGAAAATATAGATCGAAGTATCATTCATGACAACTTCTAAAAAACCTACACTCCCCGATTCATAACAGATGGAAAGTCTAACACATACAAATGAAGAAATTAAACAAAATAATAATAATTTTTTCTCGCACTTAAGGTAAACCGATTAGGCGTACCCATGCCCCGGATCAAATGACAAAAAAACCTATTATTATAAGCTTTTTAAAGATAGGGCCTCCAGAAGAAGCTCAGGGATAAAGCTCACAAAAATAATTTGTATAAGTGTCATTAAAACCAAATGTTTGAGGGCGCTGATTACCCTACACAAGATTAGTAACCACCATTTTCAATCAAATCTAGTTTAATCAGCTGCAGATCAATGCTGATTCTAACTCCTTCAAATACTAGGGCACTTTGCTTTTGGGTGTAAACTTTTCTTCGTTACCAGCAGCATCAATCGCCTTAGCTTCCACCACTGCCCCAACAGCCAACTCATCAAGTGAAATTTTCCAGTTTGCGAAACCGGGAGTCAGCATGGTTGCTTCCTTGCCATTAACCAAAACTTTTACGACCGTGCCATTATCCGAGGCAACACCTTCCACCAAAACTTTACCGCCCTCTTTTTTAATTCGGGTAATAACCGAAAAGGGTGGCAGATCATCAACAAGCTTGGGGAACTGTGGGAATGGAACATCCTTGACTTCTTTAGCTTGAGATTCATCCCCAGTAAAGAAGCTTACCTTTTTAAAATCTTTCTCATTCGATTTATAATCCTGGGTTCGAGTGCTGGCGACCAATGCAGTCTTGCCCACACCAAACCAATCATGAACATAAACATCAACACCATGGGGGAACTCGGGTTTCAATCTGGGTCCACCCCCAAGATTAACAACAGCTCTAGCGCCACTTTTATCATTCCAATTCACGACCTTCAAATTTTTGAAGTGCGATTGCGCTTTCCCAGTTGGGTTTTGCTCAGAAATCTGAATCAACGGCATACCCCCGGATCTGCAATCATCAAAAGTAAGACCATCCACTGCAAGCAAACCATATTGAACACCAAGATCATCATGACCACGATTAAAAGGCTCGGTGTTAGTTTTGCTAATGGAAACATTCTTGTAGAAGTGATTATCAAAATTGGGATGGTAAACACCATAAGAAGCCTGATGAATATCAAGATTTTCTACCACAAGGGAAGGAACCTGAGGCCTGAAAGCATAGTGGATATCCCAGATTTTCAAGTTGCGCACCACAAAAGGATGGCTGATATCCGGCCCCACCCGATTGACACCCTCGCCTAGGTTAACGCCATAAAGCCCATGGCTACTATGAACCTCGTTTCCATCAAATTTAACAAAGGGAAGCGTTCGTATATCCGTGGTTTTGTAGGTGCCATCAGGTTGCAGTATTTTGAAATCGAGCTTCAAAGAACTAGTTTGAGTTGCTTCATATCTAAAACCATAAAGGCCGCACTCTGCAGCGATATTATTGGTAAAGGTGTTAAGGCTATTAGCCCACCAAAACCCAGCGCCTTCATTTTGATCAAAGCCCAAAACCTGCTTGGGAAGTCTCTTCCCCGCTTTCGCCATGATTGCAAGATTGCGATCCAGAATATTATTCACTTCCGTGCCATCTTCCAGAAAGAACCCATGGCCAATACTTTGATAGCCCACATTGTCGTGAACATAAAGATAATTGGTTCCATGAATGGTTACCCAACGATTATGGCTATCCCAGATGGAGTTTCCTTTAACAAATCCACCGCGCATGGTCTCGCCTGCAAGATGAAAATGACTGCTGTAACGACCAAGGGTATTTTTTTTGCCCAAGTGTCTGAATTCGGTATAGGCAAGCGAACCTGTTGAATCGCGGTGATACATGGTATGGCCCCGTTCGCCCTCGGGGTTTGCAGATTCAATCACTATATTTCGACTAAGATTGGCAACTTCAGCGCGATAATTCCCCTCACCCGAATGATTCATGGTAAGCGGGGTGTCAATCGTAATTTCCTGGCCTTTGATGGCAGAGATGATGCGTTCTTCTGAATCAGATTTGTCTTTTTTTAAGCCATGGGTTCGTGAACCTGTGACCACTATTTTGTCGCCTACTTTCCAACCAATAATGCCTTCTGCAACATTTAAGGTTTTATCATCAACACCTGCATTTTTCGCCAACTTGACCCACGATCGATCAAGTATTGCACCATGGGTTTCCCAGCGGCCTCCGCAACAAACAATCGCAGGGCAGGAATCTTTTTTCATGCCTTCTTGATAATGAAGCCGAATGATTGCTTTTTTATCTGCATGAACAGGGTTGGATGCGTTACCAATTTCGAACACAGGCATATTCGCAACTTTATCTGGTGCGACAAAATGCCCATCACATTCAAAACCTTCTTCGCTGTATTCCTCGCCTGGTTGAACCCGGATCAGGCCGATTTCAAGGCGGGTATCTTTAGTCGGGTCGAATCTCAATTCACCCGCGATCTGCATACCGCGAATTACTTCAGTGGAAGCAACATCATAAAGTATTTTATGCCCGGTTCGGATAATAACTTTGTCGCCTGCCTTGGGGATTTTTTTAGATTCCCAGGTTGTGGGATCAGACCAAGCACCACTTTTTATAGTGCGTATAGGAACGGTATCCGCACCCGGTAAAAACGAGGTAACTAAAATCGCAGCGACATAAAGTGAATTCATATTACATTCCAGTAAATACAAAAGGTGGGAGTTAATTACCTAACTTAAAACAATTATGGCATAATGCGTGTCGAGATTAAACTTAAAACTTTTTTTCGAGGTACAAAACCAATGCCATCACTCCAACTTGCATCAAGAAATGTATTACTCATTTTGATTACTTCGATCTGTTTAGGCGGGAACTTCCTTTTCAGCCAAAGTACCGAAGAAATCGCCAAGGCTCTTTCAAGCATTGATCCCACGGTAGCCAAGGATAAGTTTCAGGAAGTATTTAAGAACCAAGATTGGGAAGAAGTAAGAAATCAAATTAATGGTGCAAATGCAAAAAGTAGTGCCGAGTGGAAAAGTATTACAACAAAAGAAGGTTGGGAGAAGTATTCAAATCTAAAGCTTGCGCAATTAAAAACATCGTTGGGAAAATTCCCAGAGGAAACAACCCAATTAAATTACAAGGTATTAAAGTCAATCCCAAGGGATGGGTATACCATTGAATGCATTGCATATGAAAGCAGATCCGGGTTCTGGGTTACAGCAAATCTATACCGCCCTAAGAATGCAACCCAAGCGCAGCCCGGCGTAATCATCTGCCCTGCGCATCACACCCCTAAAGAAAACAAAGAATTACAAGAGATGGGGGGCATCTGGTCCCGGGCTGGTTGCATGGTTTTGGTATTGGATAATCTTGGTCATGGTGAAAGAAGACAGCACCCATTTGAGAGCGCAGATTCCTACCCCAAGCCCTTTCGCTCAAGCCGTCAGGATTATTTTTTTCGTTACGATCTTGGTGTTCAATTACAACTTCTTGAAGAAAGCCTGATGGGTTGGATGTATTGGGATATTCACCGTGGTGTAGATCTTTTACTGGCACAAAAAGATATAGCCAAGGATAAGATCATTTTATTGGGCGCAGTTGCAGGTGGTGGCGACCCAGCAGCAGTAGCAGGAGCACTTGATAAAAGAATTGCGGTGGTGGTGCCATTTAATTTTGGAGGCCCCCAACCTGAAACCAAGTACCCTCTTCCTGCAGATGCAGAAACCACTTTTAATTATGCAGGTGGAGGCAGTTGGGAATCGACAAGAAATTTACGCTTGTCAGCAAAAGATGGTTTTCTTCCTTGGGTAATTGTTGGCTCTATCGCACCCAGAAAATTAATCTATGGTCACGAATTTTCGTGGGATCAAGAAAATGACCCCGTATGGAAGCGCCTGCAAAAAATTCATCAACTTCATGGAACAACAGATTCTCTTGGATTTACAACAGGTAGGGGAAGTGTGAAAGGCTCTTCGCCAGAAGATTCGCACTGTACGCATATTGGCAGAACACACAGGCAAAACATCCATGTATTATTAGAAAAATGGCTCGATATCAAGGGCGTTAAAGACACGCCTTTAGAAAGCCTAGCTTCCGTAAATCTGAAATGCCTCGAAACAAAAAGTGCAAAAGATGAGTGCCCCGTTAAAATTCAAGGCCCTCTGGAAAAGCTTGCACAAGCTCAAATTGATAATGCATTAAAAAAATACCCCACACCCATGACAAACGAAACTCTTGCATCTTTCAAGAAAGATTGGGCTAATAAACTCGGGGCGATCGCATCAACCATGGCTGCTGAAGTTATCAGCAGAGAAAACACAATCTCTGAAAACATTTCTATTACTAAAGCGCTGCTCAAGACCGAAAAAGAACATCATGTACCATTGATTCTTCTTAAGCGAGCGAACATCAAAGCCCCATCAAATAAGATTGCAATCATGATTTCTCAAGGCGGAAAAAAGAGCTTGCTCGAAAACCGCTCATCACAAATTGCAGCACTTTTACAAGAAGGAGTTACAGTATGCCTGCCTGATATAAGGGGCACGGGAGAATTAAAAACAGGAACTTCCCGCGGGCGAAGCAGTGGCGCAACCTCTTTATCCTCTTCTTTAATGATGACGGGCGATCTGCGAATCACAGGCCAACTGCGCGACCTTCAATCAGTTTTCGAATGGCTCAAAAAAGAATCATCCCATCCTTCACCGCAGTTTCTAGTGTGGGGAGACTCGCCTTGCAAAACAATCCCCCACAACACTAATTTCAATCTCCCCCGCGATGATGATTCCATCCTTCCCATGCAACCCGAACCTCTTGGCGGTATGCTAACTCTGCTCTTTGCACTATTCAACGATGAGGTTAAAGCAATCACCATCCAAGGGGGATTGACTTCCTACGCTTCCACATTGAAGCATCATTTGGTGCAGATTCCGAATGAAACCTTGATTCCTGGCATTTTTAACATGGGGGATATTTCTTTACTGATCCATGCGTTAGGATCACGCACGATGTTTCTTAATCAAATGGTGGATGGATTAAACCTCGAAGTTGCAGAAACGAAACTAGAACAACTTATTATGAATAATGCGAAAGAAAGAAAGCTGCCCAGTACTATTCATCTGGGAGAAGTGAACCTTAAAATAATTCTTAAAAGTCTGCCAACAAACTAAGACATTCAGCCTTTAAATGCTGAGCAATCCCCCACACTAGATGGGTCTTTAAACTTCGTCTTTGAACTTCATCGGCCACTTCCATTAATTGATGTTTGTACATTTCAATTTATAGGGTAAACTTATAATCCTTACCTTCAATGGTTCGTACGAGTAGGTTTGAATGAGGAGTTACAGCATTGATCCCCACCCCAAGCTTGCTTAGGCGAGATTTTTTAAAACAGATAGCCATCGGTTCAGGGTCATTTGGCACTTACATAATGCCAAGGATTGCCAGGGCTGTCGAAACCTCCAAGGCTCGTTCTTGTATCTACATCCTTTTGCAGGGTGGTTTATCTCCGTACGAATCATTCGATCCAAAGCCAGATGCCCCGGCAGAATATCGCGGGGAGTTTAAGCATGCCAGCACCAGCGTGCCGGGTGTAATCTTCAGCGAACACATCCCTCTACTTTCACAGCGATTGAAAAACCGCTTCAGCATTGTACGCAGCGCTTATCACCCTTCCCCCAGCCACAATGAAGCACTACACATGGTGCTAACAGGATGGCCCTGCCCTGATGCCTCGGTGGAAAAGAAAAACCGTAATGAAAACCCCGGCATAGGTTCAGTGATAGCAAAGCTTCGTGCGCCTAATAAGCCTGGCTTACCCGCCTATGTATGTATTCCGCATAGTGGCCAACTGGGTAGTCGTGTTCATTATGCGTCTGCATCTTATTTAGGTTCACGGTACGAGCCACTTGATTCTGGAATGGTGCCAGAAAGTGCAACCGAGCTATATAAACTGCCTTCAGATTTAGGGCCCAACCCAGCGATACCACGGGGCCGTTTGCGCGATAGAATTGCACTGCGAAACCAAATAAGTGCGAGTGAAGATGAATACTTGAAGCAAGCATACGAAATGCTGAATTTAGATTCTGCTGCCCAAGCATTTGATTTGAATCGTGAACCACTTGCAATGCGCCAGCGATATGGCGCCAACGGGATGGGCCAACAAGCTTTGCTATCGCGCAGACTTGTCGAAGCGGGCGTGCCCTTCACCTTGGTAAACTTTTCACTGAACCAAGTGAAAGGCCAGGATTGGGATACCCACGAACAAAATTTCAAGCTGATGAAGAACGATTTGTTGCCGCCAATGGATCGCGCGGTAAGCGTATTGCTAGATGATCTATCCGAACGAGGGCTTTTGGATAGCACCTTGGTAGTGGTATCGGGCGAGTTTGGCCGTACTCCAAAGATTAATCCCAATGCAGGTCGCGATCACTGGCCCAATGTTTTTTCAGTATTAATGGCAGGAGGCGGAATCAAGCCGGGAATCGTGCTGGGTTCTAGTACGCAGAATGGTGCAGAGGTTCGAACCCGCCCTGTTCATATGTACGAAATACTGGCAACTATCTATCAGCAGTTAGGGGTTTCCACTGATGCCATTTTTCACGATCTCTCAAACAGGCCTATGCCAGTGCTGAGTAAGCCCATGCGTGCAGTAGAAGAATTGCTTTAATTGAGCGCAAAACTCAAATCGCTTTTTCAACTTCGATTGATTCATTGCTACCGTAGCGGGCAAACCAAATACTGCCCAGTATGCCGAACACAAATGCAACCTTGAGGTTTAGTTCGGGGGAATGTTGCCATAAGAGTGCACCACCAAACGCAGCAAAAGCAACTAACACATCGCGAATGAGATAATACAAACCAAACATGGCTGCTTTACGGCCTTCAGGCGCTAGATCCATGATCAAGGCTTTGCGCGTGGGTTCACCAAATTCTTTCAAACCACGAACTACGAAGGCAACCAATAAAAGATCAAACGAATGCGAATATAAAAGCACGAGAGGGAAACTGGTAAAAAACAAAAAGGTGATGAGAACAAAGCGCTTCTTGCCAAAGCGATCTGCAAAATACGCCACGGGAAAATAAATGATCACTGCAGTGATGGATTCAATTGCAGAAAGGAAACCAAAGGTTAATTCTGAAACTGGTTGGGCAATGAACCGCGTGGCCCAGATTACAACAAAGGCATCTGGAATTCGTTCGCAGAATCGGATGAGGATATCTGAAAGAAGAAGATTTCTGAGAGTGACTGGCATTTCATGCCAAAGCTTGATGGGGCTGGCTTCTGCAACTTTTTGATGCTTGGAATCATCTGCAATCATCACCTGCTGTAAAATGGATGCAAGCAATGCAAGAACCAAAGCAAATACGAATGCAGCCCGCACACCAGCTTCCACACCCCATGCTGCGATGCAGGCGCCGCCAACAATCGGGCCAAGGATCTTGGGCACCCGCCTAACCAATGCCAAAACGGAAACGCCCAGAGTTCGCCTGTTCTTCGGAACGATTTTCGAAAGTAACTCCATGGTTGCAGGAAGTGAAATCGCAGACCAAGAAATAAAAAACATAGCTCCAACCAACACCGCCCACCATGTTGGAATGAAAATCACACAGAGATACCCGAGCATGGAAAGAAAGTTGAAAAACAACAGCGCACGCTTGGTGCCAAGGCGATCGCTTAAATAACCACCGGGGAAGGAATACAGTGCAGAAAGAAGATCATCCATCGCTGCAAGTAAACCAATTGCCAGAATTGCAGTAGAAGCCTGGGTAAGTTCTTGAAGGTAAAGAGGCAGAAACCTCTCCGCCATGTGTTCACCCATGCCAACCAAAACAATCATGGCCAGCAAGCCAACCATGCTGCGTTTATTGGTTAAATGGGGCTTGTATTCTTCAGTTTGTGACATATTTACCATCAAATCATGCCATTCTTCGAGGTTTGGACAATTCTATACCTGCTATTTCAATAATACCCTGACAAGTTAAATATCTGTTAGAAAACAAAGGTATTACCTTAGTCTAATTGACTCGAGCCGCTCAATCATTTACAACCAATGTATAAGATTGAATCAAGAATATGGTTTTGGAGACGGTTTTGAATCGATGGATTCCAATAGTTCTGTTCTTAGTAAGCTTGGCTCAGTTGGCACCTGTCAACTTATGCCTTTGCAGCATATTGCCCTGTATTAGCAACGCCTCATCAAGTGTAAGCAAAGCTTCCTCGCATCAGGGCGAATTGTTTTGTGCTGAAGAAGAATCATGCCCATGCCATGAAGATAAAGATGTTCCCCCGTGCCGCTCCAATAAAAACCAGTCATCGCATTCCTGCCCATTCGATCAAACTACTGTAGTTTCAGATTATGCTGGGCCTAAAAAGCTAGTAAATTACGAGACAGGCAACGAACTTGAATTTCATGAATTCAATCCCATCCCTCAAATTCTAGTGGCACAAAAAGAATCTTATCTTCTTTCGAACCACAGCCTACCTCCGGTCCCTCTATACCTGCGCCTTCAATCTATTCTGATTTAACCCATCTTTAATATATTTAAAACGACTGCCATTACCCTTTAGTGGTGAAGGTGGTTTTTTCTAAACTACAAGCTATTACAATTAAACCTTATCCAAGGAATCTCCCATGTCCGAACCAGTGGATCACAATAAAAACGAGTCAACTGCACCAAGGCACCCTTTCATAGAAAAGGCTGTTCTTGTGTTAGTACTGCTATCGCTGGGCACCCTTGCTTATGGTGGGCACCGGGTCGGCTGGAAAGTTTCAAAGTTTTCAGCGTTATGGAGCCAGACCTCTGAAAAAGAAGATTGGTGCGATCTTCATCATGTACCGGAATCTGTTTGTATTGAATGCGACCAAAAGCTTGTTCCCAAGGCGAAAGAATTTGGTTGGTGCACCAAGCATGGGGTTCCAGAATGCCCGCTATGCCACCCAGAAACTGCTTCAGTCCCAGTTAAAGATTTAGAAAAAATCACACAAAGAGCGGAGCTTGGGCTGAAATCTCAAGAGCGAAGCACAAACAATCCCATCTGCAAATCGCATCAAAGGCGCATTCAATTCGCAAGCTTGGAAGAAGTTGAAAAAGCAGGAATTACAGTAGATGCAGCCTGGACAGCGCAGATGACGGAATTCCTGTCTGCCCCTGCGGAAATTATTTTTGATCAAACCAAAGTTGCACATCTAGCAGCACGATCTTCGGGAACAGTATGGCGGGTCATGCGACATTTGGGCGAAAAAGTAAAACCAGGTGAGATGCTGGCACTAGTAGATTCCATGGAAGTAGGAAAGGCAAAATCCGATTTGCTTCAAATGGTTGCGCTGAGTCAATTGCGTACTCTTACTCTCGGCAGGCTTCGGGCTGCTGGGCAGGCAACCCCTTTCGCCACCTTGGAAGAAGCTGAATCCTCTTTAAGAGAGTCCACGATCAAATTGAATGCAGCCAGGCAATCCTTGGTTAACCTAGGGCTGCCCATGGATAACATTAACATGCAAGGAATTACCACGGAAATGCTCGAAAGCAAGCTGCATTTTCTCGGAATCCCTGCAGATATAGCATGCAAACTCGACCCTGCACCACCCACTCGAAATATCCTACCTTTGGTTTCCCCCATGGATGGCATCATCGTTTCGAGAGAAGTGGTTGCAGGAGAAGTTGTGGACGCCAGCAAGATATTATTCGAGGTGGTTGATAACGAACACAAATGGATGACACTAGATGTAAAAAGTGAGGATGCCCGCTTCCTGCACCTTGGGCAGAAAGTTCTATTTCAAGAAAATCAAAGCATCAAAGATGTTGTGTGCAATCTTTCGTGGGTAAGTACGCAAGCAGATCTTAAAACCCGAACAGTAAAGGCACGTGCTAATTTAAATGATGAAGGTGGAAAAATGCGGGCCAACACTTTTGGAACTGGAAAAATCATTCTGCGTGAGGAACCACAAGCTCTCTGCGTACCCAAAGAAGCTGTGCATTGGGAAGGTTGTTGCAATGTTGTTTTCGTGCGGGATGCAAACTTTCTTAATCCTGATGCACCCAAATTCTTCACCGTTCGCAAGGTCCGCATCGGCATCCGAGATGACAACCAAGTAGAAATCCTAGCGGGCCTTTTACCAGGTGAACTCGTTGTAAAGCAAGGCAGTGGGCTTTTATTATCTGAACTTCTCAAAGGTAGCCTAGGCGAAGGTTGCGCCTGCCATGCCAAGAAATAACCGGGGTTCGCATGCTAAACTGGATTATTGAAACTTCGTTAAAGTATCGCTGGATGGTAATCGCATCCACCTTTGTGCTTATTGCATCTGGTATAATCGCCCTCAACCATTTAGATATTGATGCGTTTCCCGATACCACACCGGTTCAGGTTCAAATCAATACGGTAGCCCCTGCCCTTGGCCCCGAGGAAATCGAACAACAAATCACCTTCCCTATCGAACAAAAATTAGGCGGTTTGCCTCGCATCAGCCAGTTGCGCTCGATCTCAAAATTCGGGCTTTCCCAGGTGGTTGTGATCTTTGAAGATGGCACAGATATTTATTTCGCAAGGCAGATCATCAATGAAAGATTAGGAACAGTCCAGCTTCCGCCAGGCCTAGAAAAACCAAAAATGGGGCCAGTATCTACCGGCTTGGGCGAAGTTTTTCATTATATCGTGACAGGCAAAGGCGATGACATCACCCAGCTTCGCACCATCCATGATTGGGTGATCAGGCCCCAGATGCGCACCTTAAAAGGCGTTGCAGAAGTTAACTCTTGGGGTGGATTCGAAAAACAATTCCAAGTTCGGGTTGATCCACAACGACTAGCAAAATTCGGTCTCACCTTTGATCAAGTCTCCCTTTCCATTCGCGAAAACAACCAAAATGTAGGCGGGGGCGTCATCGATCAGGGCAGTTCCATGTTATTAGTTCAAGGGTTGGGCCGCACTACCTCGCTTCAACAAATCAGCAATATTCAACTCGCTGTCAACGATGGTATTCCAATTCTGCTTAAGGATATTGCAGATGTTACCATCGGCCATGAAGTAAGACGGGGCGCTGTTACCGCAGATGGCATGGGCGAAGTGGTGTTGGGGTTGGGGTTCATGACCATGGGAGAAAACTCGCATGAAGTTACCTGGGGAATGAAAAACCAACTCGAGAAAATCAAAGAGCGACTGCCCGGCAATGTCAGGGTGGAAACCGTTTACGATCGCACCGAGTTGGTGGATTTTGTAATCGATACGGTTCGCTCTAACCTGTTTGAAGGCGGTTTGCTGGTGATAGCAGTCTTGTTTATGTTTCTTGGAAACCTACGGGCTGCCTTTATTGTTGCAATTGCTATTCCACTTTCCATGTTGTTTGCTTTTTCAGGCATGCTGCACTTTGGCGTTGCTGCTAGTTTACTTTCCCTTGGTGCTATCGACTTCGGCATGGTGGTTGATTCTTCGGTGGTG
>QWPF01000068.1:0-543 GCA_003671255.1 Planctomycetota bacterium
TGCCGTGACGCAGACAATCTCACCGCCGGCCCCCGAGAGTTTGAGCTTGCATGTATCGCGAATGAATTCCCCTTCCGCGTCCTGGCGGTTCATGGTCGGGAGACCGCTGACGGCAAGCCCGATAAAACTCTTTTTGATTTCCTGAGTGTTCACTTCCCAAAAAGCGGGCGCACGGCCCGCACGACCGGCGTTTCAGCATGTCCCTAATGGAAGGGCGCCGCCCGACGACCAAATGAAGATCGGCTTGCCCTCGGCTGCCGCCTTTACCCGCGCGTCATGCACACTCAACAACCACGGAATCTCTGTCCATTTCGATTCACCGGGTTGAGGTTTGATCAGGGCGAGCGTCTTGGCGAATTGCTCCGCCGAGAGCGGATCGACCGCCGCGGGCTTACCGGGTTTGGCAGGCGCCTCCGATTTCGCTTTGGGCGGCTTGTCGGCCCGGGCCTGAAGCGTGAACCAGCAGGAACCGCTCATCGCCACGGTTGCCGCCACAAAGGCGGCTGTCATCTTGAGCTTGAAGAGGAACATGGATTAAAGCAC
>QWPF01000068.1:553-14530 GCA_003671255.1 Planctomycetota bacterium
AGAGTGTATTGGCTACCCTTGATGACCAGTTTAAAATCCTTTAGATCTTCCTTGTTAAAGGGTTTGCCATTGGATTCGCCACCCCCACCAACATAAGATCCGTTTAATTTTTCATCAACTTTTGCATTGTCCGCAGCAATCATAAAGCCGATCGCAATAATTAACACAATACTTTTTCGCATGGGATTGATCCTTGAATCAAGGTGAAGGCTATTTGGATACACTTAAAGACTAATAAACATTATGAGTCAAAAAAACAACAAGGAATTTGATCCATCTTTTCTAATCACTTTCTTGGTTCCGAAGGATATTCTGGTCCCCGGTATCTGTAAAAGAAGTTTCCAAAAAAGCAGGAAAACGATTGCATGTTTAAGAGGCTCTATACCTCGGAAAGCCCATGATGCCGGCCCCGTCTGCTGCAGCGCTTGGTTCGGTGTTGCGGTCATTGGTCATTGAATGGGTGCTGCAGGAGAATCCTCTGGTGGTCGCTCGACTGGCGCTCTGCCCATGCAGGTGAAAGCGACGAGAGCAGCTCTATCTGCCGAGCGAATAGCTGGCGACGACAATCCTGCGATGCGATGCGATGCGCACACTCGTAATTGCAAGCGAGGCTGAAGGTGACAGACTTAAAGACGTGATACAGCAACTCGTCGAGGTTGCGAGTGGTGTTGCGTTGCAGTTCCAGACCGCGCTCGACAACAACATAATGGTATCCGTGTGCATCAGCCTCAATGTGCGGACGTGCTCCGTCTTCCGTGCGTCCAAATGTCGGAAGGACGTATCCCGATGCGCCGACTATCGCTGCGAGGCGGTTAATTTCGGCTTCAATTTTGGGAAGAGTATTCATTGCGAGGTTTCATGAGATCAAAGATTTATTTTTGCTATTCCGGAATCAATTCGTTGTAAAACAAGAATCGTAAGGCCGTCGTAGGTGCGGGCGGAACATCCTCCGCATGAGACTTATTCTATCCGGATTGCGACCTGATTGTAAGTTGAAAACTGTGAATCCGCCAACGAATTCTAGGCCACCGCCGCCGAATTTGTGTATAGCGATCAGCATGGCTTTCAGCGCTCCTTTCAAGAGCATGGACGCCTAGGTCGAGATGTGATACCCACGACATCCAGATTACCTGCCGCGATCAGCGTCGCGACTGTTACCGTGGAACCAATGAGAGCGGGCGACAGAGTTTCGCTTTGGTGGCGAGTCGTTCATATTCCGTCTTAAAGACACTGTTATTTCGCATTTGAGCCCATCACTCTGATTTCTCGCACTCGCATCCCTTTACAAAGTTTTCCCTCGGCGTCTCGTAGATTGAAATCGGAATAAGCCAGCAGGGCTCGGTCGTCGCCCAGGGGCAAGAGTGCGGAGTAGGAACAGGTCTCGGTGCTGATCGCGCCAGGGGGCACAACCGTAACGCGTTTGGCCCAACTCAGCCCCGCAGGATCGGCCGTGGCGCGGACATACAGACCCGGTCGGCCGTAGGAAGCCAGCGTTACGCCATTCTTCAGTCGCAGCATCTGTGGCCAAACACCGAGATCGTCGAAGACGGCGGGTGGGCTCCAGCTCTTCCCGTTGTCGGTCGAACGCGACAGGTACGATGGTCCTGGCCCTCTGCCGTCCGTCGTACGCATCAGGCACAACACTGAATCGTCGGCCATGAAGCAGACGGTCGGTTCCGTGAAGCCGATCCGATCGGCTGCCTTCGGGTCGGCTTTGGCGTCGGGGGCGTACGGAATTTCGCTCCACAGATCGAACGTTCGGCCAGCATCGGTCGAGCGCAGAATCATGGGCCAAAAATGCTTCTTCAAAGTCCCGTTCACGAGACGGTTGTCGTACTGCACCGCCCAGACCGCACCGTCGGGGGCCAGGAACAGCGTTTGCAACCAGGGGCGTGGCATCACGCCTTCGGTCACGTGTCGCAGTTCGCCCGGCAGCCGAACCTTGACCCGTTCGTCCGTCGACTGTGTGGCTTTCGCGGGCTGACGAGAGAGAATCCAGCCGTCGGCGCACTCGGGCAAGAGATCCTCGACACGATACCAGTCCATTCGATGGCCGTAGTTCACGAAATGACCGATCGGCTGCGCGGGCAACTTCAGGTCCGTGGTCTTGAGGGGGCGTTCTTGCCGAGCCCAAATCAGGTCGCCGTTCGGCAGTCGTAGCGGCGGCGACTGCCAGGCAACTGCCGCACGGTTGCCTGCTTTTTCGCGGGGAAGGAGCTTCCACGTCCGTCCATCATCCGCCGAGACGGCGCGGGCCGGCGGCAGCCCATAAGCCTTGGCCGAGTCCGCCTCCACGTGATAGCTGAGCTGAATGGTCCCGTCCGACAACCGTTCCAGGCCCGGAAACTGATACGGTCCCCAGGCCTTGACCTCCGGCGGAGCCAACGCCACGGTGACCGGTTCGCTCAGTTCGAGCTGAGGCTCCCTCCCGGCGACAGCTTTGTCGGCGTCCTCCGCATGCGCGAACGCTGAAAGTAGGCAACACAACAACAGTGGCACTGGCAGTTGTTTCATTATCATCATGGTCTGTATGACTCCTTCAGCAAGGACGGCAACGGAGGTGGAGACCTCTTTGCCGTCACCTAACTTGTAATTAGGTTTAAGGCTTCAAACCATCTTTTGCAAGCACTTCCTCGGGTAGTAATAATTCACCTGGTGTTTTTGCAAAGTAGGGCGGTACTGTAAGAAGCCTTACCGGACCCCTGCAATAGCGCACACGCCAAAATTTCCCATCCTCCCCGGGAGGTACAGGTACACTGTAAAAATTAGGCTCGCGCCCATTCAGCCAGAAGTGGGGCCTATCCTGACTATCGCGAACTTCACCATGCTCACCGCCAAAGAGTCCAATCGTTTTAGTTCCTTTGGGAACATAAAAGTAACCCATCCACAAACCATAAAAGCGATTCATGGGGTTTTCTTGGGTTGAAGCGATGGCCATAAACTGTTCCTTGGGCCAGTTCACCTGGGTGCGATCATTCCCATCCTTGACGACAATTTTGTAGGTACCCGGTTGCTTAAGAGCAAATTTTATAGTCCGCTCAACACCATCGGGCGGGATGGAGGCATTGGTTTCAACAAGGGTTTCTTTTTCGCCTGTTTGGCTCTCGCCTCCGATTTTATAAAGTTCGACTTTCACATTTCCTCTATCACGATAATGGGCAATCATGCCTCCCATGATGGTAAGTTCAATATTGGAAGGCGCTTTGGCATAAGTGAAGAAAGTCTGCATGCCTCGACCCGGGGTGAAATCGCCTGTAGGAAAATTAGCCGGTATAGGCAGTCGGCCCAAGGCCGGAGCCAGATTGGTACCAAAGGTTAAAGGTTTGAAATTCAACTCAACCAATTTGTGGGTTGCTATGCCCTCGGTGATGTAGGTTTCAATTTCCTGCGGAGTGAAGGGTGCGCTGGACTTCCAAGGATTCTTCCCCTCGGGGATTTGCCATTTGGCATCCGTAGGAATCGAAACGGTTTTATCACGGCCCGCAAGATCGCGGTATAGCGCATAAGTATGCACCATCATGGTGGTTCTCATGCGATAAGCGTGCTTGATAAGGTTTTCAAAAGCAACCTGCCTGCCTTTGCCATCAGCGGTTGCATAACGGTGGTATAGCGAGCAATATCTGGTGTAAAGTGCAAGGTCATCAAGGCGCAAGTTGATTTCGGTTGCTGCAGCCAATCCCCGGGCTTTCTGAAGCGAACGATACATTCTTCCCAGTTGATCATCAACTACAAGGTGGGGCTTGGAACCATTGATCTGGTCATAGAAATCTTTCATTGCGGGGCTTGCGGAACCAAAGGCACGGTCGAGGAAATCGCGTTCGATGGCGTCACGATTCTTAGCTTCGCGTACATCCCAAAGCATGCGGGATGCGAAATAATAACCCAACCCATTGGGCCCCCAGTTATCGCTGGATTCCGCAGACATGTATCGTGCACCCTTGGCATGAAATTCCGGGATGGTGCGTTGTAAGTAATCAAGGTTCCCGCCACGGGCATGCCCTGGCTGATCCCTATCCCAAGTGTTTACGCTGTAGTATTCCCGTATTCCAAGTGTCGCTCCTTTTTCCGCCCATCCTGTAATAATATCTTCCAGCGACATGCCACCCTTGATGAATGCAGTGGCAACACTGACCACCACCTTCGGATGCACCTTGATGTTGGGCGGGGGCGAATGAAAGTTATAGCCATAGATGCCTACAAGTTTGCCCGGGAATTCCTGATTGATGGCTGCTGCAACTTCGTTGGAAAGAGTGATAGCCTGATCTGAAACGCTACCCAGCTTGGAACATAATTTGCATTCGCACCAACCACCGCCATCACTGGGATCCATCGAGACACTATCCAGCAGAGGGTTTTTTCGCACCTGCTCAACCGCATTGCGAACGATAAGGGAACGCATCTCCGGGTTACCCAAACAGGGCTTGGGGTTTCGAACTTCTTTGCGCTCATTGTTCAACAAAGGCCAGTATTCATTATGATTGGCGAATTCTTTTTTCAAGGCTTTGACAATACCATCGTAGGCATGGCCCGTGCTTAGATTGACGCCTTGAAGGGCTCGGTTTTTTTCGCACCAATCACGGTAGGGTTCCTTTGCATAATCCCACGCACCATAGCCGTACCAGATCCTCCTCGAGTGATAATCAGGCTTTTCAATCGTATCGATTGCAATCTCCATGCGTTGTAAATAAGGCACAACTTCCCAATGCTTTCCCGGAAAGAACTGCCTATATCCCAACCGCCCCAGCAAGTCCCACATACCATGTTGCACCGCAAGATCACTCGCACCCAAAACATATAACCCTTCCGCATGGCTTCTCATTAGATATTCTTCTCTCTTAAGAATATCGGTGCTGTTGAATGTTGATGCAAGTTTAAGAGCAGGAAAATCTGAGGCCAAACCAAGGATGATACCTCGGGTGCCATTGCCTGTTTCAACCAGGAACTTTGCTCCTGCTATTTTTCCGAGATAATCTGCAAGCTTGTTCGCATTGGCTTTGGTTAAAGCACTGGCATTATCTGAAATGATAATCGGTATCAGGGCCTTACCATTCTCCGCCATTGCAATCTTTACCGGAGTCGCAGCAATGAGTGCTGGGGCCAATGCCAATAAGGCAAAAGTAATGCTCAAAGATGGGAAAGTTTTCATTTTTTGTTTTCTGCCTTTAATTTCTCTACTAGAAATTCATACATGGTTCGATGCTTGATATCGGGTGCGCCTGGATATACCAATTCACATTGCACTTTAAGCTCATCGAGTTTTTCCTTCAGCTTCACGCCAAAGTTTGCGCTGTGGGTAGGGTCTTTTTCTTCCTTGCCCATTGCAGGTGGCCCACCATAAATCATGTAGATGGGCGGATCACCCGCACTTGCATGTTCAAAAGGAGAATACTCCTTGATCCATGGCAGCACGGATTCTCTTGCAGCAAGAAACTGTCGGAACTGGGTGTCACGGGTTTTACGATCTTTATGATCGGGGTAGAAACCAAAAGCATGGCCACCATATCTGCTGTTGGGTGTCCACTCTTTCATTTGTTTGGGATCAAGTGTGGTTTGTGCGCCATTAACCGCAGCACACCAAAGGCGGGTCGATTCCCTTGCGATTGGGTCTGTGCTTTGGGGTTCTGCGAGGTCGTTATGAAAAGCGAGCCAAAGGCTGGAACAAGCACCTGCTGAGCCACCCGATGCGCCGATGCGTGTTTTATCAATATTCCATTCAGAAGCTTTGCTACGCACAAACTGGAGCGCACGGGCCGCATCGTTCAAGGGCCATTTTACAGGTGGTTTTATGCCAGCATCAATTGCATCTGCAATAAAACGATATTCAATCGAGACAACTGAAATGCCCTTGGCGAGATATTTATCTGCATCGGTGATGCGCCTATCGCCCGCAACCCAACCTCCTCCATGAATGAAAAACGCAAGTGGGGTGGGCTTATCAGACTTGGCTTTGTAGAAATCTAAAACCTGTGCGGGATGCGTGCCATAGGCAACACCTTCTAAGGTTGGTTTGCTGTAAACAGGATCTGCAGCAAAGGCAAAGCCAACACTAAATACAAAAAGTAAAGCAAGGGTTCGTTTCATGAGGAGTTTTCCAAATGGGTTAAAAAGCAGATTCAAGGGAGATGTATTCATAAATGGCAGTAAGATGGCCTAACGCAGCCTTAGTCCAGCGAACTTTCAAACTGCCAATCCAAAGCGACGACGAACCTCATCAACTTCAATTAATTCGTTTTCATTTGCAGACTTCAAGCCTGCTTCTATCGCCTGACGAATATAAACTTGCTCCATAACATCATCCCAAGTAGCACCATTAGGCAACCCCTTGATCAACTCGATTGCGGTAGAACGCACATTATCGTTTTCAATCTGTGTCATGCTCGCCTCCATTTAAATTTTTTCTTCATTATAATCTATTCTGCCAAAGTTCGTATGTCGAAAATAATGGCCTATCTAAAAACTTGCTGAAGGAGATTTATCCCCATCCATTTTAATTGGGTGGGTGGCATCGATGCCCATGGCTGCAACTGCGCCTATCACTTGAACAACAGCACAAATTAGAAAAACGGAAGCCCATCCGGCTTGTGGGTCATCGGGGTGATAAGATTTGATGAGTATGAAAAGCTGAGGAGCGATAGCAGCGCCAAGATTACCCCACATGTTGCCCCAGCCAACTACGGAACCCACATACTTCCCGCCCACATCTTGACAATAGGCCCAGAAGGCAGGATTGCCCATGTCGGTCGCTGCTGCAACGATGCACATCATGATGGTAACCCAGAGGGCATCACCAAGAAAAAGACAAACTATGTAGGAAATGCCAACGATAACGCGGGAAGCAGCCATGGGAATACTTCGGCCCCATCTGGGCCCAGCAAGCCGGAAGATGCGATCAGTCCACCAGCCACCTATAAGCATTCCTGCAATGCCGAAATACAGAGGTAGAGATTGATAGAGTGCCCGTGTATCTGCGGGGGTGCCAAAAACTTTTTCGAGGTAATCTGGGAAAAGAGTGATGATGAAAATCCAACCAAAATTGGAGAGGATCATCACGATGGAGGCAAGCCAAAGCGAAAGGTTGGTAGCAAGTGCAACGAAGTTGGGAAAGCCCGGCTTGGAAGAATCTGGAACATGGTTGCTGCCATTGATCAAATCAATTTCAGCTTGATTTACCAACGGATGCTGGCTTGGTTCATCGCGGTACCAGACCCAGAAAATGATTGCGCCCACCATTCCGATCAAACCGTAAATGATAAAGGGTTTGCGCCATCCATCCGAAGCGCCTGCTGCAAGAAAATTCGTGAGCATTGGTGCGATTGCGCCACCTAGTCTGCCACCGATGGCTACGATGCCACTTGCGGTGCCTCGGCCTGATAAAGGTACCCATTTACGAACAATGCCGTTGGCAAGTGGGTAGGCTCCTGCTTCAAACAATCCACATCCCAGCCGTAGCAAAAGAAACAAACCATAGCCACTTACCATACCCATCAACCCGGTGCAAAGTGACCAGAAGAAAAGATAGATTCCGAGCGCGATGCGGGGCCCGTAGCGATCGCCTATCCACCCTGCGGGTATTTGGCAAAGCGCATATGCCCAGAAGAAAGCGGATAAAAGATTGGCAAACTGGACTTCGTTGAAGTCCAAATCTTTCTTGATGGAAGTGCCAAGGATGCTTAGGCAAACCCGGTCGAGGTAAAGCATGATTGCGACCATGGTGGTGCATAAGATCATGCCATTTCGAACGCTTGTGGGTTTATCGTTATTAATGGAAGTGTTCAAGAAAATACCTGCAAGGTAAGAAAGCGGGTAGGAAGGAAAGCCACGCCAATGAGGCCAAGTATAGCAAACCCATGCGTAGAATCACGCTAAATCATTTGCCTGCATAGGCGGTTACATCCACTTCATACTTCAAGGCTCCGCCCAGGCAATTAACGATGGTGGTGCGGGCAGGGAAGGGTTCCTTGAAGTAATCACGGTAAAGTTTGTTGTATTCGGGAAGATCTGCAGGGTTATCAATATAAGATCGAACCTGAACGACATTGGCGAAAGTAAGGCCAGCAGCGTCTAGGATTTTTCTTGTGTTCTCCAGCGACCTACGGAATTCGCCTTCAAAAGTATCGTTGACAATTTTCCCGGTTTCATCAACGGATGCCTGGCCAGAAACAAAAACGAAATCGCCCGCTTTGATAGCTGGGCTGAAAGGCAGGTGGCTTGTTGGTGTGCCTTTACCCCGAATCACTTCAATGGTCATGTTGTTAATCCTTTACTTGGTTTTTAAAATCTCTTCTATCTTCAATGCGACTTGCTTGCCTAGCATATCATATCCCTCGCCTTTGAAATGCACATCCATTGGGTTTTGCACTTTCGAAAGCTGAGGGGTGATGAAGTCAAACAGATCGTTTACATGAACCATGTTTTTTTTCATGATGTCTGCTGCGATGCGATTTTTTTCGATGATGGATGTCGTTGCTTCAGGGCCATCTTTGGTATCTGGGGGGATGGGCGTGGTGCTAGCCCAGATCAGCTTTGCCCCTGTTGCTTTAAGTTGTTTTACAATTAGTTCTAGCCTGTTTTCGTAATCCTTAGTCGAAGTTTTGCGATCATGAATACCAAAGTTAAAATGAATGACATCCCACTTGCCCTCGCCCAGCCATACTTCCATTTTCTTAATTCCGTTGGCGGTAGGGCCACAGTTTTCAGGTGCACGATGAACATTCGCTTTGCGTTGAAGCGCAACTCTTGCAGCCAGAGTGTATCCTCGAGAAACTGAATCACCTATCAAAAGGACACGGGGTAATTTGGGATCATCCTTGACATAATCCCAGGCGGATATTCGACTGTTCAATTTTTCCAACTGATAAATGGGAAGATAGAAACTCCCCAGATTTTTCTCGAGTACAGTCTCCCAGACCTGTTGTTCTTGGGGCCGTTTGCTTTTCCACAGTTGAAACTTTTCGTTCGTAGCTTTATCTGCTGCTTTCTTTTTTGCAATCTCTTCTGCAGAGGGGGGTTCGCCCTTTTTTGTGTTCTGGGCAAATGCGGGAACAAGACAAATCATATGCACGAAAATCAGCGTTCTGAGCATTCCCAAGAAAAGCTTCAATCCATTATTTTTGCAAGCATGCATTTAATTGCTCCTTGGTTAGTTCGCCTTCCCAACGACTTATCACCACCGTTGCAACACCGTTGCCAATTAAGTTGGTAATGGCCCTGCATTCACTCATAAACCGATCAATGCCAATCAATAGCGAAAGTGACTCAATGGGAATTGAGGGCACTGTTGCTAAAGTTGCAGCAAGCGTGATGAATCCTGCACCAGTAACTCCACTAGATCCTTTTGAAGATATCATTGCCACTAAAAGAAGGGTTATTTGCTGTCCAAGATCTAAAGGCGTGTTGGTTGCCTGGGCTAGAAACACCGCCGCCATGCAAAGGTATATGTTGGTTCCATCGAGATTGAAGCTATACCCAGAGGGAATAACGAGGCCTACCGTGGATGGTGAACAACCGAGTTTAATACTTTTTTCCATCATTCCTGGTAGAGCTGTTTCTGAAGAGCTGGTGCCCAATACCAAGAGAAGTTCTTCCTTGATAAAGGAAAGATAGCGGAAGATTGAAAAACCAACGAACCAAGAAATAATGCCTAAAACTATAAAAATGAACAATGCGGAGGTGATGTAAAAACCAAGCATGAGTTCAAGTAATTTTCCAAGTGCGCCCAAACCATAGTTGCCAATCGTGAAGCCCATAGCGCCGAAAGCGCCTAGGGGTGCAAACTTTACTACGATGTTCATCAGGTTGAAAAAAACTTTCGAGCTTGTGTCAATCACATCCAAAATAGGCTTTGCTCTTTCGCCCATGAGGGAGATTGCAAATGCCATCATGATTGAAATGAAAAGTATTTGTAGCAAGTCGCCATTGAAGAAAGGGGAAAAAATCGTGGTGGGAATAATGTTGAGAAAGAAATCGACCATGCTGTGCCCTTTAGCCTTTTGTGCATAGCCAATGCTAAGGGAGGGATCTAAAGAGGCGGGATCGATGTTAAATCCTTCGCCTGGCTTCAAGATATTGACCACGACCAAACCAATTAAAAGTGCAAGGGTTGAAACAATTTCGAAGTATAAAAGGGTCTTGAAACCAACCCTTCCGAGTTTTTTCATGTCGCCCATGGAAGCGATGCCATGCACCACGGTGCAGAAAATAATTGGGGCTATCATCATTTTTACAAGCTTGACAAAGGCATCGCCAAGTGGCTTGAGGGATTTGCCAATTTCAGGGAAAAATGCTCCCATACCTATGCCTAAAGCAACCCCGATCAATACTTGAATGTAAAGAATGCGGTACCAGGGTTTGCCTGTAATGGGCATAAATGATCACAGCCGTTTGTTGAAAGAAAATTAAAAAAGCATCATAATCTGCAATAGCTATTCAAACCAGCAAGAAGTTGCTGAGGTGTGTTGAAGTCAAATCAACGATGAATCTTTACTTCTTTGGAGGTCCTTCTTTTGCTTTCAGGCTTGCGAAAGCTTCTTTCATCTTTTCTTGGGCAGCTTTATTTACTTCCAACTCCTTGGCATTGAATGCGGGTAACAGTTTATCCCAGATAAGGGTTAATTGTGCCTGCATGTTTCCTGTATGTGCGGTGATTGCGATTACTGCATGTTGTTCTAAAAGAACAATACACAAGTATACATCAAGAAGCTTCTTTTTTCTATGTGTTGATTTGAAATCTTTATTTCTGATTCATCGCCTGCCCACCATCCCAGGATGGATCAGGCGGGTTGATCACGAAGTCTTTGCAACGATCCAGATGAATTTTGGTTAGCTGATCATTCGGATGTTGCTCTGCAATTTTTGCGAAAAGTTGTACGCCAGTTTTCCAATCCTTGTTTAAGTAAGCAGCAAAGGCAACTTTAAAATCGTTGCAAAAATCTACTATTTTGCTGGATGTCTCATTGGTTATACCCAGGAGTTCGTGCACCAGTATTTTCTTTTCTTTCCCTTTGACAGCAACTAAATCTACTGGGCGGGTTACCAACTTATCTCCACAGGCTTTTAGGGTGGATTCAGAAATGATGATCGATGTGGCATAGGTTTTGTTAAGCCCTTCGAGTCTGCTTGCAAGATTAACATTATCACCCATCACAGTGTAGCTTAGGTGCTCTTCGGTGCCAATGTTTCCAAGCACCACATTGCCTGTATTAATGCCGATTCTGGCAACGAAAATTGGTTTATTTAAACGGGCCCATTCTTTTTGCAGGAAGGAAAGATTATGAAGGCCTTGGATTGCAGCTTTGCAAGATTTGAAGGCATGGTCTTCACAATCTTTAGGCGCATTCCAGTAAGCCATCACCGCATCGCCTATGTACTTATCCACCGTGCCGTGATTTGAATTGATTACGGAAGAGAAGCAACCAAGGTATTCATTGAGTTGTAATACCAAATCATTAGGGGAAAGGATTTCGGAGTAATGGGTGAAGTTGGCGATATCGGCAAAAAAGATGGATACTTCTTTTTCTTTGCCACCGGGTTTTGCGACGACTCCAGCATCAAACAAGCTTTTCAGCATTTCCTTAGGAAGATATTTGGTGAAGGATTGAAGCCCGACCTGCATTAGATTCATGGATTTAGAAAGATTTTGAACTTCTTTTACATAAGCTGTATCTATTTTAATTTTGTAATCGAAATCGAGGTTACCGATCTTGGTTGCGCAAAGGGCTAGGTTCTCAAGATTTTTAGCTGCTCTTCCGGCAAAAAATATGGTGATAATTGTACCGATTAGCATGATGAAAAAGGTGATAAGCATGGTGATTTGAAATTGTTCATAGGACTTGGCGTATAAAATATTCTCTGGAACATATAGACACAGTATCCACCATGGCATTTGGCCAGGAACCAAAGTTGCGGCGCTTCCCATGTAGCCTGTTCCATGATCATTGAATGTAAAAATTTTGTGATTGGGTAAATCCGGTATTCCGATGAATTCTTCAGGTAAATTTTTAATCAGTGATGAAATTACAGGGTCTTTCATTTCCTCTGGTTTACTGATAAGGATCAAATTTTCTTTTTCATCCCTAGGAAAAGTTTTATCTCGAAGGGAATGTGCGATTAAAACAGCGGATCCATCTTTGCGCTTTTCGAAAATGAATCCTTTAAGATTTTGGGTATGAACATCATCCAGTAAGGAAGCCAGATAATCACTGATCATGAAATTGCCTATTTGCATGCCTATTACTGCAGCTAGGTTTCCATTTTTGTCGAAGAGCGATTTAACGCATAAAATGCCAGAGTCAAGTTTTCTAAGATTTTCGGAATTTTTATAATTAAAGGCTTCTGTCCAGATACTTTTGGATTTGGCAGGCAATGATTTCCCCAAGAGATACCAAGGCATGTCGCGAAAATTTACTTGCAATTCCGGAATAGTTTCAAAAGGTTTGTCAGGGTAATTACCAATTAGGTATTTTTTTTTGGTGAATGTTCCGTTTATGGGGTTGGGTATGTATTCTCGCAATGTAATATCTGCATCTATCGAGCTATTATCAGGTTCTTCTTTTGAAGGAGAATGGATTGATCCGTATTTAAATTGCTTATTTATGGGCGGATCTAAGACGAATGTTCTTCCTGTTTTTTCTTCCGTATACACGATCACGCCATACCTAGGGTTTTCAATTAAATGGGCTGCAAGTGCCTGCAGGAAAACTTTGTTGTTAGTGCCATCGGGGTTGGTGTTTTTATAAATTGCCTCGGTTGTGTTGATAAAATCTTCTATTTCATGAATAAGCCTTTCTAAATTTTGATTGATATTAAGAGAAAGCTGATAGCCTATCGCATGATTGAAATTCTTACGGTTTTCTAGGTTCTGCCTTAAGCAAACTAAAGTGATCGTCAAGCCTGTTGTAAAGATTATTAAAAGAAGAATAACAATTAAAGCGTATCTCAAGGGAACAGATATTAAGTTTTTAATCATCACACATCGCCTACGGTAAAAAATTTAAATACGCTTAGGTATCATCAGATTATTTATGTTCGAAGATAATAGTACCAATATTGTTCAGGTCGAAATAGGTTCATCTTTATTAATTTCCTTTTTCTTATTAATCATGTACGAATAATCCTTCATGGGGTACTTTGTATGGGTGGGTTTTGGCTACGAATACTTTTTTTGGATGACTATAAAGCCATGATTAGATGCATTAAGCTTGTAATTCTGACTGCTTCGGCCCTTGCATTTTTCCTTCAATCTGCAAATGCCCAACCCATGCTAGAAAAGAACACCGTGTTTGCTGCTAACACCGAAGGCATTCGCTCCTATCGCATACCGGGAATAGTTGTAACCGCCAAGGGAACGGTGCTGGCATATTGTGAAGCACGAAAAAACAACTCCTCCGACTGGGGCGAAATCGAAGTGCATTTACGTCGTTCCACCGATGGTGGCAAAACCTGGGAACTCCAAAAAAAGATAGCTCATACCGGTGTTAGGTTCGAGGGGAATCCCACCAAGAAGAAAGATGGTGAAACCGAACAGACTGTCAACAACCCTGTTGCAATCGTCAATCGACAAACTGGTAATATCCACATGCTTTATTGCATCAATTACTCCCGATGCTTTTCCATGCGCAGTAATGATGATGGTATTACCTGGAGCAAACCAGTGGATATCACTGCAACCTTTGAGCCTTTCCGCATGAAGTATAATTGGAATGTGATCGCAACCGGCCCAGGCCATGGTATCCAATTGAAGAGTGGTAGATTGGTCGTCCCTATTTGGTTGGCTTATGGAAAACCGGGCGAGCATAAACCCTCTGCTTCAGCCACCATCTATAGTGATGATAATGGCAAAACTTGGAAGGCAGGCGAGATGCCTCTGCCTAACGAGGGTGAGATGGGCAATCCAAACGAAACCATGATCACTGAACTTTCTGATGGTTCCGTAATGCTTGTGAACCGCAATGTATCAAAGGCCAATCGTAAGCTCATCAC
>QWPF01000069.1 GCA_003671255.1 Planctomycetota bacterium
ATAAGCACAATAGAACCGAAATTGAGGGCAACAGAGACATAAACTGGGCCAATCGGTTGTTGCAAATCGGCCTCAGTAACGGTAATTTAGATACATAGGCTAAATACCCACCGATTGAGGCAAACCAATGATTCCTGCTCTTCTAATTTCCCTAGCTGTTCTGGGTGCTGATCCTGATTTCAAACCCGATCAAAGCAAACTTCCAGCCACGGCACCAAAGGGCGCCACCATCCTTCTCGATGAAAAGGGCAAACACCTATTTTTGAGCATGGCAGGCGACAAGGTAAACTGGCCTGTTGAAGATGGCATGCTTATTTCTACGCCCAAAGGGAACAAGAATCACATCGTCTCCAAGCTTCACTTCCGTGATGCTGACATTCATGTTGAATTCTTGCTGCCTGAAAAGGGCCCTGCCAACAGCGGTGTCTACATTCATGGTAACTACGAGGTTCAGATTCTGAACTCGTTTGGCAAGGAGAAGGAAAAGATCACCCAAGAAGATGCTGGCGCGGTGTATGGTTTTTCGAAACCTCTTCTGAATGCATGCCGAAAACCAGGGGAGTGGCAGGTTTTTGATATTCGCTACCGGGCACCAAGGCGCAACGAAGCTGGAGCAATTATTGAAAACGGCACCGTAACGGTTTGGTTCAACGAAATGAAAGTGCAGGATGGCACACCCTTTGGCGAACCGAAATCAACATTTCATCCATTCCGATTTGGGACTACGCCTTATTTGGAAAAGATTCGGGATATGCAAAAGAAGACGATGACCGGGCCGGTATTTCTTCAGGATCACAACAACCCTGTGAAGTTTCGAAATGTTTGGGTTAAACCCGCAGATGATAAGGCATTCATTTACGATGTCGAGAAATAAATTGAGAATCAGGGTGAGCGTTTAATAAATAGCTCTTTCGATGAGGAATTTCATTATGTTGAGATATGCGTTAGTAGGAATAACCCTTTGTCTTTCTGTGAATCATTCAATTGCCCAAGAAGCAAATGATGAGGGGTTAAAATTCTTCGAGCAAAAGATTCGCCCGGTGCTTACCCAGCATTGCTATTCGTGCCATTCAAAAGATGCGCAAACCAACAAGAAGCTTAAGGCTGAATTGTTTCTTGATACTGCCAAGGGAATGTTAAAAGGCGGAGAGACTGGGCCAACTTTTATTAAAGGTCAATCAGCGAAAAGCTTGATCATGAAGGCTCTTAAGTATGATGGTTTAGATATGCCGCCCACTGGCAAGCTGCCAGCAAATGTGATTGCAGATTTCGCCAAGTGGATTGATATGGGTGCTCCTGATCCTAGGCAGGGAGAGTTAGCGGCAAAGCCTAAGCGTGAGATAAATCTTGCGGAAGGAAAACAGTGGTGGTCATTTCAACCATTGAAAGAAATCGCACCTCCTACTGGCGCAGCAAGCAATTCAATCGATCGTTTCATTCAACAGGCAAGTGCAGAAAAAAAACTGCAATTGAGTAAACCAGCAACGAAGGAACAGTTGCTACGCAGGGCGTATTACGACCTTATTGGATTACCACCAACCCCTGAGCAGATCGATGCGTTTGCAAAAGATACATCGGCAGGTGCGTTTGAGAAGGTAGTTGATGAACTATTGGCGAGCCCTCGATATGGTGAAAAATGGGCAAGGCATTGGCTTGATGTCGCTCGTTATGCAGAGAGTGGTGGCTATGAGTTCGATGGATTCCGACCCTCTGCGTATCATTATCGTGATTGGGTGATTCGAGCACTTAACGAAGATATGCCTTACAATCAATTTGTTAAACTGCAATTAGCTGGCGATAAATTGCACCCAGATGATTTTCAAGCTGCGAGTGCAGCTGGGTTTCTTGTGGCAGGACCATACCCTGGGCAGATCACAGCAAAAACTGTTGAGCGAATTCGCTACGACCAAATCGATGACATGCTTATGACTGTTGGTGGTTCGATGCTTGGCCTTACACTGGGTTGTGTTCGTTGCCATGAGCATAAGTATGATCCATTGCTACACAAAGATTATTACGCACTTGCTGCGAGCTTGGCAAAAACCGTGCATGGTACCCGGGTGCTTGATCCCGATCCTGTTGCCACAAAAACAAAATTAGATAAGCATCAGCAAGATCGCGAACCACTGGTAACCGCATTGCGCAAGTTTGCCAACGATGAGTTACCCAAGCGATTTGATGCTTGGCAGAAGGCAGAGCTACCGAAACAACCTGAAGCAACACGCTGGCAAATATTAGAACCGGTAGCGGTGGATGCAGAGCGTTCGTATCTGAAATGGTTACCCGGTGGTATTGTTGCACATGATGGCACGATCAACCCAGGCACCATGAAGCAGCGAGGTCGTGGAGCGAAAAAAGCAACTCCTGCAAACGATGAGTACCAAATTACCTTTCAGACCCATCAGAAGAATCTTAGTTCATTTCGATTGGATTGCTTTACCGATAAAGCGCTGCCACAACGGGGGCCAGGAGTAAATGCGGATGGTGGATTTCAACTTACCGAGTTGAAGATTACTGCGAAGCCACTTGATGCCAATTCAAAAGAGCCGATGCAGGAATTAAAACTTAAGGCTGTATTTGCTGCATTTGAAGATAAAGATCAACCCTTGGCCAATGCAGTTGATGGCAAACCCGCCACCGCCTGGGTTGTAAAAACAACCGCCAAGAAAGATAACGCAGCCATCTTCGAACTGGATAAACCACTTGCAGGCTTTGCAGGCGGAACTGAACTTCAAATCACCTTGCAATTCCGTGAGTTGGGAATTGGCCGGTTGCGGGTTGCAATGTGTACCGAACCGAATCCGACAACATGGGCGGGCGATTTTGTACCACAGAATGTGTATGAGATTCGAGGTATTCTTGCTGCGAACAATAACAAGGTGCCTGATCCGTTGCGTGAGAATTTGGCACGGTGGTTCGCCCCGTTTGATGAAGCCACGAATAAATTTGTTCAAGCCGTAAGAAGTCACGACATTACCACGCCGCGTCCACCTCTCAAAGAGGTTTACACTACTATCGATGGCGGTCAGGATGTTTTCTATCTGCGCAGGGGTGAAGTGGATAACAAGGGTGAAAAAGCAACGCCCGGCTATTTGCAAGTTCTCACCCGGGGCGAGTTACCCAAAGCGGCTGAACAAAAAGATCCCCGGATTGCACTTGCAGATTGGATGACTGATTTGGAACAAGGGGCAGGCCCTTTGCTTGCCCGGGTGATGGCGAATCGATTATGGCAGAACCACTTTGGTAACGGCATTGTTCGTACTTCGAATGATTTTGGATTCCAAGGAGAGCGACCAAGCCATCCAGAACTTCTCGAATGGCTTGCCAAGGAACTCACAAAGAACGGTTGGAAGCTTAAGCCGTTGCATAAGCAGATCATGTTGAGCGCCACCTATCAGCAATCGCATGAATCCAATGCCGAAAATAGTAAGATCGATCCCGAAAACCGTAATTTATGGCACTATCAACCACGCCGTTTGGATGCTGAACTCATTCGCGATGCATTGCTTGCGGTGGGTGGAAATCTTGATACCAAGAATATGTACGGGCCTAGTGCCACTAACGATAACTCACAGCAGCGCAGCATTTATCTTCGTGTTAAACGAAGCGAACTCATTCCGCTGATGAGCACCTTCGATGCGCCTGAACCAACTCAAAGCATTGGCGAACGCATTAGCACCACGGTACCCACGCAGGCGCTGGTAATGCTTAATTCGCCACTCGTAAGGCAGCAGGCGGAAAAGTTGGCGAAGCGTATTGCCCCTTCCCCTGAAACGCCCATGAAAGATGCAATACAAGCGGCTTATCGTATTGCTTTTGCAAGGGTGCCTAGCGATAACGAGCAGGATGAAATGCAAAAGTTCATGGAGTCGCAACGAAAAATCATGGGTGGTGCAAACCCAGCGAATAACGATAAAGCTTTCATCGAGTTTTGTCATACGCTGCTTTGCCTCAACGAATTTGTGTACATCGATTAAGTTTGCAGAGTGAATCATAATGGGAGTTAAAGATGTTTGAAGTACCGTTTGAAAATTTGGGTCTTCCAGTGCGTCGCAGGTTTTTGCAAGAGGCAGGTCTGGGCTTTGGATCAATGGCGCTAGCCAGCATGATGCAAGATGAAGCGAAAGCCGCACCTAGCCCTGTAGACCCTCTTGCACTTAAACTGCCTCATTTTCCCGCCAAGGTGAAATCCATCATTTGGTTATTCATGACGGGCGCACCTTCGCAAGTTGATACATGGGATTACAAACCAGAATTGCAAAAGCGCGATGGTCAGGCGCTCGCTGGTTCTGATTCCAAAACGGGATTCTTCAGCACCAGTGGGAAGTGTTTGAAGTCGCCTTTCGCATGGAAACAACATGGTCAGTCGGGTTCGTGGGTGCCGGAAATCTTTCCACATCTTTCGCAGCATGTAGACAAGATGTGCTTTTTGCACTCGATGTATTTGAAGCAGAACAATCATGCGCCTGCCTCGATAGAGTTGATGTGTGGTACGAACCGTCCTGGGTTACCTTCGATGGGTGCTTGGTTGAACTACGGGCTGGGTTCGATGAATCAGGATTTGCCTTCGTTTGTAGTGTTGCACGATACAAGGCCGCGTGGCGATGATCAAATCTGGTCTGCAGGCTTTTTGCCAAAATCATATCAGGCACTTGCGCTTGATGCGCGACGAAAAGAATCGATCGATAATCTTTTCCGTGATCAAAAACATACTGATGCTCAACAAGTTGCACAACTGGATCTGATGCGTAAGCTGAATCAATATCATGCCTCTTCGCGCCCCACGCAATCCGATCTATCGGCGCGCATCAACTCTTACGAGCTGGCGTATCGTATGCAAATGGCTGCACCCGAGGCTCTTGATATCAATAAAGAAACTCAAACGACGCAGAAGCTTTATGGCCTTGATAAGCCAGAATGCGCAACATTCGCTAGGCAGTGCCTAGTCGCACGAAGAATGGTTGAGCGAGGCGTGCGCTTCGTGCAAATCTTTGCGGGCAAGGGTGTTGGCGGTGATGGCAGCGTGAATGATGTTCCTTGGGATTGCCATAGCGATGTGGATACGAATCATCGGTCGTGCGCATTACATACCGATCAACCAGCAGCGGCACTGTTGACAGATTTAGCAGCCCGGGGATTGCTTGATTCTACGCTCGTGATTTGGGGAGGCGAATTTGGTCGCACTTCCGATTCGCAAGGCGCCAAGGGCCGCGATCATAACCCGAATGGGTTTACTATTTGGCTTGCGGGCGCTGGTGTTAAAGGTGGTTTTCACTTCGGTGCAACTGATGATTTCGGTTACAAGGCAGTTCAAAATAAAGTTCATGTGAATGATTTACATGCAACACTACTGCATCTAATGGGGCTTGATCATACCAAACTAACCTATCGATTTAACGGGCGGGATTATCGCCTAACCGATGTCGCGGGCGAAGTGGTGAAAGATATTTTGATTTAAAGTAGTTCGATCTTCTTTTGTATAATAATTTTTTATTGCTATATCGAGAGGGGTAAAAGCTCTTTAAATTTGTAAAAAGGCTTGTTTTTTCTTTAAAAGTTATAGTTGAAGTGTCTAGTTTTTTAATTGTTTGAAATGAAATTTTAATTACTTTAATAAAAAATCCCATAGTATCCAAATTGTGCCTATAATTTGATTAGCTTGGGATTGACTTTGGGCGAGTCTTCCCGAGTCAGTCACAGGGGAGCAATCTCCTGTGGCGTTTTTATTTGTTCACCTCTAACAAATAATGAAACAAATCCCCGCCTCGATCATGCGCATCTTGCACACAAAGATTTATCATTCCCCCAGCAGGCATCTTAAAACTTAAAGATGCATCCCGTGATTCTTTCGAGTCATCTGCAAAAAAAAGTTTAACTCCAGCATCATCATAAACTGTAAGCATGGCATCCAAAGGCGAGCCAAATTTTTCTGCATGAATTTTAACTTGTATCAAACTTCCAGAGGCCGCCTTAATTTTAAAAACATCAACATCCTGATTTGCTTGAATTTTGCCATGCACCATGGATGGTATAGTCAACTCTTGGGCTTGGGTGAATCCTTGATTTGGTTCTTTTTCTGATAGGATACCATTCTTGATCAGTAACTCAAAAGGCTTGGAATTCAGTGCATCTGTTTTCGCGATCAATTCAAGGCGGTCTTCTTTCTGCGAAGTTATTTCAATTTCGACTTCGGTATCGCCAAGCTTGTCTGCAGACATTCCTTGTGGAACCCCTGCTTTGCCCTTGCGAATAATTTTTACTTTTTTTCCTGCAGCTTCCACCGAGGTGACAAGATCGAGTTGCTTGCCTCTGAGAAGAATTTTCGTTGTCTTTTCCTGCTCCATGAAGGGAGGGATCACCATGAGAATCTTGGGCGGTTCTGGGGTCTTCTCTGTTTTTTTCTTTTCCTGCCCAACTGCGTTAGTACTTAATAGCAAACCAATCAAGCTCACGGTAAGGAATAGCATTCGAATAAAATTAAACATACAACTCTCGCACGGGTTCACCCTGATCAAGAATTTCAATCGGTCTGCCATCGGGTGAAAGCAGTTGTTTTCTTGGGTCGATTCCAAGCGATTCAAAAATAGTACAGGCAACATCAGCAGGGCTTACAGGCCTGCGGGTTACAAATGCACCGAGCTTATCGGTTGCACCAAGAATAAATCCAGGCTTTACCCCTGCACCTGCAAATAGCAGGGAAGCTGCTTGAGCCCAATGATCCCGACCTGCATCTTTGTTGATCTTTGCAGTACGGCCAAATTCGCCATAAACTGCAAGCAAGGTATCATCCAGTAAACCACGAACTTGAAGATCCTCTATTAGTGCGGAAAGGCCTTTATCGAATTCAGGGAGTTTCTTGTCGCAGCCTTCGAAGATTTTCGCATGGTGATCCCATCCACCGTAGTTGACCGTGGTGAAGCGTACGCCATTTTCTACTAACCTGCGTGCTAACAAACAGCTTTGGCCAAAAGTGGTACGGCCGTAGCGATCTCTTAATTTATCGTTCTCTGAATCGATGGCAAAAGCTGATCTGGCTTTGGGCGAAAGCACTAATTCAGAAGCGCGTTGTTGGAATTCGCCAAAGGTTTTCACTTGCTCGGAGTTATCGAGTTTCTTGGCGAGTTGATCAACGGCTTGTCTTAGATTGCCCCTGCGTTCTAACCGTGTTGGGGATAGTTGTTCAGCAGGAGAAAGATCTTGTACTTTGAAATTCGCATCGTTGGGATCACCTGCTTTAAATGATTCGTATCTGCCACCCAGATAGGCGCTTTTTCCTAGTTCCCAAGTGAAGGATGGGTTTCGCGGTACTGCGACATAAGGGGGCATGGAACCGCCGAGACCGGTTTCGTGGGCTACGACTGCGCCTATTGCGGGGAAGTCGCCAAAGGCCGAGCCAAAGCGCCCAGACATCGCCCAATTGGTAGCAGTTTCATGATGATCGTTATTGTGTGCACCCGAGCGAACCAAAGCGACTTTATCCATCACCTTTGCCATGTTGGGTAGCAGTTCACCAATTCTTAAACCGGGCACCACGGTATCGATGGACTTATATTTTCCACGAACTTCTTCGGGCGCATCGGGTTTCATGTCGAAGGTATCGTGATGAGTTAACCCGCCACCCAAGTAGACAAGGATTACGCTCTTAGCACGGGCTTTCTTAGTTTTTGCCTGAGCTTCCAATTGTAAAAGCGAAGGTAGAGAAAGGCCAGCGATGCCACCCACCCTGAGAAAATCTCTGCGGTTTACACCATCACAGTTATAAGCTTTTTTTCCAAGTATCAGATCCAACATGGCTTCATCCTTTATATTCAGGTGGCTTAATGATTAAATGAAAACTCCACCGTGTTCAACAATGTCCAGAATGCATCTTGATAAAACTCTTCCTTCGAGGTCGACTTTGCTAATTCCTTAACTAGGGCAGCGGCTTCTTTTTCTGTCGGAAGTCGTGATAAGGTCGTAAGGAACATTTCTGAGATTTTTTCGTTATCTGTTCGTTTATCAGAGATGAGGGTTTTTAGTTTGCCCTTGGGATTACCCATTTTATCTGCAATCCATTGCCCGTTTTGCAAGTGCAACAGTTGGGGCAGGCTTACTTCTTCGGATCGTTCGCAAGCACATGCTGTTACTCTTTCTGATCTGCCAAACACTGAAAGAAAGTAAGAACGGATGCTGGGGTCGGGGACTTGCACAGCACGAATCCCTTCGGGATAGCCGGGGAAATTTTCGGGTATACCTGTTGAAAAGCTAACCGCATCAAGGATGACTTCAGCACCGAGGCGTTTGGGATAATAGTGGGAATAAAACCGGGTGTCTGTTTCGTTTCCTGGAATTGTGCCTGATTCGAGTTGGTAAGTCTGAGAGTTAAGAACCAAGCGGATCAAATGCTTTGTATCGCATTTGTTCTTGATGAATTCACTTTTAAGATAGGCCCAGAGTTCTTTGTTGGAGGGAGGGTTGCTGGAGCGCAAATCATCCACAGGCTCGACAAGGCCCATGCCCATGAAATGCTTCCAAACCCGATTGACCAAGGCTCCATGAAATGATTCGTTTGCTGGGTCGATCATCCATTTGGCAAGCGCCTGCCTAGGGTCGGTTTCTTTGTTGGTTTCAACAGGGGTTCGGTCGATGGGTCTTGGGTTGAGGAACTCACCGGTTCGGGGTTGGGTTACTCCGAGGGGGCGTTTTTGTTCATCGTCTTTTAAGTTTGCGAAAAGTGTGGTGACACCCTCTTTAGGATCTTTTCGATCCATTCGCAGCCTCGAGAAAAAACCGGAGAACCGATAAAAATCATCTTGGGTGTATTTCTCAAGTGGGTGGTTATGGCATTGGGCACAGCCAATGCGGGTGCCTAGAAAAGATTGTGCCATGGATGCCACGACTTCGCTGCGATGGGCTTCGCGCTGTTCCCCCACGGTTACGATGAAATAACCGACTGAGGGGTTTTCAGATGTGGTGCCCGTCGAGGTGAGAATTTCACTGCAAAGAACATCCCAAGGCTTGTTGGCGCGAACCTGGTCGTGAAGCCAAGAGTGAAACGCCCTGACGCCTTTGGTGCCACGAACATCGTGATCGCGTTCCTTGCGGTTCTGGAAAATGTCTGCAAGTTGCAAGGTCCAGAAATCGACAAACTCGGGTCTATCCAAAACTTTATCGATCATAATTGCACGCTTGTTCATGCTTTTATCTGCAAGGAAGGCGGTGACTTCGGAAGGGGTGGGCAGAATCCCTGCAGTATCAAGGAATAGCCTGCGCAGGAAAACTTCATCCGTGGAAGAAGCGCTTGCGGGAATCCCCAGACCTGAAAGTTTTTTAAACACTGCATCGTCAACTGGGTTGATGACCTTGGGAAAAGATGCGATGGGGATTGGATTTTTATAAGGAGTGGTAAAGGTGGCAATTGCGACTTGGTCTTCGAAAAACACTTGTACCGAGGTTTCGCCAGGCCGAAGCGCTGTTACCAAACCACTGGCATCCACACTAAGTTGGGAAGCATCAGCAACTGCAAATTTTACCAGCCAAGTTACATCAACAGTTTTGTTGTCAGAGAATTCAGCAAGAACCTTGAGTTGTTGTTTTTGATCTTTTGCAAGAAGCATGGTTGCGGGGGTGATTTTTAATCCGGTAAGTTTTGCTTCATTTTTTAGTGGGCCAGGCATTCCCGCTTTCAACCATTGAACCATCACTTCATGAGATTTGCTGTTTCGAGAAAACAGCCTGCCACCTTCGTGCATTACTTCGCCCATGGCTTTACGAACAAGCAGGCTTTCGCCCGGGTCTGCAGTATCAATTCTGCGAGCTAAAAATTCGCGGGTCAGCCAGGCATGATCTAACTCGGGTGCATAACCTCGAAGCGAAAGTCTGAAGCCATTTTGCCCATTGCCTTTTCCATGGCAAGCGCCCTGATTACAGCCATGCCTAGTTAACAAGGGCATGATTTCATGAAGGAAGGAGGGGGCGGTTTCTGCGCCATACCCTACTCCATTTACGAGAAGCATGGCTATTACTGCAACCCAGGATGTTGGATTATTTAAGTTCATGGAAGGCAATCGGAAGGAGTTGGCGGGGTCAAAACCGCAGTCTACTAAATACATCTTTCTTTATATCGGAAATAAAGTCATCTATAAAGCACAAAAACCTGTTTTGGAAGGGTTTTTACAGAAGAATAAATCCCATAATCGGAACCTGTAGCAATAAAAAAGGAAGGGCCCTGAGGTTTTCAGTGCCCTTCCTTAAATTAAATTATAAGGCGTTATTAGCGGATGCTAACTTTATCGGCCTTGGGGAAGTTTGCTGGAATGGTGTTTAGGGTGACTTTTCCGGTGGCGGCCCACTCGGCGCCTCTTGCAAAGGTAACTTCAAAACCGATGCACTTCATTGCAGGTTCAGCATGGCCCAAGGTGGTATGGAAAATTCGGCCTTTGCCGTAATCCAGCACCATGAGCATGGGTTCGTGTTCGCCGGAGCCGCCTGTTTTGGGATCTGCTAAAGCAGTTGCCAAAACGGTTAGGTTCTTTGCAGGGCCACGAAGCCTATCGTAAAGTTCATCGGTGTTGTGCAGCCATTCTGCGGGTAAACCTTTGGTGATGGGATGTTCGGTATTGCGGGTAACGACAACGAATTCATGTTGTTTACCATGGCTACCGCCCTTGCCTGGGGTCATATCATTGACGAACTTACCATCTTTGAAGCGGACATAAGGGCCGCTCTTTTCGGATCTGCCACCCCAGCCGCCGATGCCGATGATTTCGTTATATTCGGCCCATGCGGGGAAGGAATTATTTGCTGCATGAACAGGAACAAAGCCACCACCATTTTTTACATATTCAACCAGATCATTCTGAGTTTCCTTGGACCAATCTTGGCCGTTGTAATTACTTACTACAACTTGATAGTTGGAAAACTTGGGTCTGAAGGTTGCAACTTCGGGGCCCTTTGCGGGGGCGGTAGCAACTTCCACGCTGAACTTGCCTGTATCTTCAAGAATTTTCTTAAGGATAGGGGTGGTGCCTTTCCAATTGTGGTTATTTTGGCCATCAAGAATCAACGCTTTGATTTTTTCTTCTGCGAAGGAATTGCTTGCAATTAATAGTGCAAGAGTCATGGATAATAATCGTACTGCAAACCTTTTCATCATTAATCTCCTTGAAAACAGTCCTGAAAAATAGTGAACAATCATGATACATCGAAGGTGAAGCGGGCGCAATTAATTAGATTCGTAAGTTGATTTTTTAAAGTGAGTTGGTTGGGTAATTGCGTGAATTGGAAATGTGATTAGCTTGTTCTTGCGATGCGAAAGCCAATCAATCTGTTTGAGCTATTGGGAGCTTCCATGCCTCGGAAGGCAGTTCGCAAGCAAGTTTCATCATCGATATAGGAACCGCCTCTGCAAATGCGTTTTTGACCACTTTTAGACCCGATTGGGTCAATGACATCGCCTTTGTGATAAGGGCCATACCAATCATTGCACCATTCCCAGACATTGCCATGCATGTCATAAAGCCCAAAGGAATTTGGGGAATAAAGTCTAGCAGGTTTTATTGCAGGTTGTGGTCGGTGGTAATTGATGCCGTTAGAAAAATTAGCTATGTCAATTTCGCCGAAGGCAAGTTTAGGTTTTGCAATATTTCCCGGCAAGGGCTTCAAGGGAACAGAGACTCTGATATTTGCATTTTCTAAACCAATAGTTTCGCCAAAATAAGTCGCAGTCGTGGTTCCTGCTCTGCAAGCGTATTCCCATTCTGCCTCTGTAGGGAGACGAAAACCGCCCGAAGTTAAAACATTCAATTTATCAATAAAAAGAAGGCAACTATTCCAGGTCACATCAGTAACGGGTAGCTTTGGGCCTTTAATATAACTGGGATTATTTCCCATGACAACTTCCCATTGTTCCTGAATTACAGGAAGGGCACCCAAGTAAAAGGGTTTAGAAATCGCAACTTTATGCAAAATTTCATTAATAAACCGATGCTTTTCGGATGTGGGAGAACCCATTAAAAAGGAACCTGCAGGGATCAGGGCTAGATCTAGGGTGATGCCATTGCCCAGATCAATCACTTGTGTTTTTAAAATTTCTCCAAGAGGTTTTTTTTCTAGATCACTACTGGGGATAAGAGTAGGAGTATTTTTATTCAAGGCTTTTTGAAAACGAAGGATTAACTCTTTTGGATTGGGGCTGATTTGCTTTGCCAAAATTAATGCGTCTTGATAATTACCAGCATTGGCAAGAGTTTCCACCGCAAGAGTTCGTAATTTCATGATGCTGATTTGTGCTTCTTCGATCGGAAGCTCTAGCACCTGATAATAATTTGCCAAGTTGCCGCAATGTTCAATGCAGGATTCCGGTTGAACGACGAGGGATTCCAGTTGTTGGCGAAATTCCGGATAGAACAAGCGCAAGCCAATTTGAACCCAAGGGTCACAATTTCCCGAGGTTTTGATCAAATCAAGCAAGGCGGGCAATAGCTTTGCTTTTTTAGGAATTAACTGTTCGTGACGGTATGCAAGAACAGAGGCAATCACCGTTGCAATATCAAGCCTTTGTGCACTATGGCTCGCGGAGTGTGCCAGGGATAATAATTCTTCATCATTTAGATTGCTGCCATCCCGATTTACCAAAAGCTGCAGGTAGGTTCTTACTAGGAGCAAGTAGACTTCATTACGAAGGGTGAAGTCTGCGATACCGTTTGGAAGATCGGGGTTACCGAGCAAAGCAACGGCTTGCTTGCAGCGATGTAAAGCATTAAAAGGTTTGACTTCAATCAGATTACGAACATCTTGAATACATTGTTGAACATAAATTTCAGGGCCGTTATCTTCAGTGTCGAAAAAATGCAGAAGTTCTTCTGCATTCATATGAAACACCTGCGACCCCGCAAGGAAGTTGCTGATGGATTTGATTTGATTTTCGTTGGGATCAATATCTAAAAGAATCAGGGTTTCTGTAGGGCGGCTTATTGCAACCCGTATTTGATCAATCGCAAGGCGTTTTCGCAAACGGTTTATTTCAACGCCTTTGATGTCCTCTTTTATTTCCATGATGGGGGTAAGTAAACTGGCGGATTCAAGCACACATACTGTCTGAAATTCCAGCCCTTTACTTTCAGCGACGGAAAGAATTGTTTTGTTGATTTCTTCTGCAAAGAAGGCTGGCGTGTTTTCAAGCACCTTGATTATGGCACATCCAGGCAAATCAGCCATTAACTTCAGCAACCGAGAAAGTGAAACCCCATTAGAGGCAACGCAATGAATGATTTTGCCGTTTGTTGATTCGGTAACAGGGTTTTCTTCCAAGCCTCTGGGTCGATCTTCTTTTGGAAGGTGTTGATACAACCCCCTTGCAGAGTTGACAAGATGACCGATGCTACTTGGGTTACGAAGGTTTGCAGGTAGAGAGATATCTTCAGGGGTTTTAAGAATGCTGGAGATGAGATCTTTGAGTTTACCCCATTCAAAATCGGTTGGCCTAACGGTCTGCCCTTCATCTCCAGTTACCAAAACATAAGGGGCAACGCCGTCATTGAATTCTGCAATTTTCCTAGCAAGAAGAAGAGGAACCGAAGTTTCAAGCGGGGTAAGATCTTGCACTTCATCTAAAAGGATGCGATTAAGGCAGGCTAATTCGCTTCTTAAAAAACGATTGGAAGAAAGCCGGTATAAAGCTAGCTTTGCCAAATCCAGATCAGGGAAATAATCCCAGATCGAAGCCGCACTTTCCAATGCTGAAACCGCTGCCACGATTCCATCAATAGCAACACCCAGAAATGGTTTTCGTCTAAAAACATAATCGTCAATGGCTGGCTTGGAATTGTAATTTTCTGAAGTATTCAAATATTCGCCAACAAAGTGGGCCCGAATTTCTGCATACAAAATATCGGGCAGCATTTGCCAGCGGTTAAGGAGTGTTGGGCTTAGGCGGGCAATGCCATTATTAAAAGCATTTTTGGCTTCATCGGGGGTCCATTTAGGAGTATAGCCATGGGCCATTTCTTTGATGAAGTCGGAGAATAGTTTAACTTGAATGGTTGAACCCTTGGGTGTAAAGGATTCAAAATATTCTTGTGCCTGCCTGACCAACCCAGCAGACCAAGTAAGGTAAAGCACCTGTTCATTGGATCGAGATTGAATCGCCTGCCAAAGAGATGCAGTTTTCCCACTACCTGGATTTCCTCGGAGCAGACGAATTGCAGACAAACTGGTTATGAATAATTTTTGGTCTGGTGTCCATGGAAGAGGGAAATCTGTTCCACTAATCAAATCGCTGTTATGCACTTCATGATAATCCCCAATTTTTCCAGGCTTTAAAAGGGTATGGTCATCGTGGTGCCTAATGGCTCTTAAAAAAATCGAATGCGATTGCTTCGAAATTGATTTTACCGGTGGGGCAGTATCTGGGGCCCACCAAAGATAATAATGGCAGCCATTGTTCCCGCCCATCGGGGTTCTGCGCCAGCCATGATTATCGTTCCCTTGCACC
>QWPF01000007.1 GCA_003671255.1 Planctomycetota bacterium
TAACGCATCCGGCTCAGAAAAATTGTTCTTGTCTTTCTTTGCGTCTTTGCGGGAAGAATGCATTTAAGAATGAACTGTAACCGCAAAGACGCGAAGAGCGCAAAAGAAATACACGACCCTTTTAGCACCCGCCTCTGAAAGCAACCTTTGCTTGTGCTTCCGGCTTGTAAAAGATAGATGGTTGGAGGAAGCGATTGGGATGGAAATATATCTTCTTCCACTGAGCGGCGGATGTTAATCCGCTGGTGAGTGCCAAGCAGAAAAAAATTCTCAAGATAATAGTTTTAGAACCAACGGATTAACATCCGCCGCTCATTAAAACATGGAAGGGGAGATGGTTGCTCGGGGCATCTACTATTTATTATCCTGCTTTCACAAAGCCAAAACAAAAAGAACCCCGCGGATAAAAGCCGTAGGGTTCTTTGTAATTATCAATCTTAGATTTTACCTATAGGGCGTTGCCTGTGGTGCGGAAGGTATTCCTAAAGGTGCGGTGCTGGGCAAACTTCCCCCTGTCGGAACTATTACCGTAGGTGGTGCACTAGTTCTAGGAGCACCCAATCCTGGCGTGGGTGGAATAATTACAGAATCAATTGCTGGGATACTAGAATTCGCATTAGTTGGAAGAATGGCTTTATCTGCATCCATGGTTAACGGCACAGATTGTAAGGATGGAGTTAAACTGGTTAGCGGAATGCCTAGTTCTTGTAAAGCAGGTGCGGTACCAGGTGCAGGCTGTTTGTTAATATTTTCTGGTGCAGCAATGGTATGAACTGGAGCCTTTTTTACTTGTGGCGTCGGAGTGAATTTCACTTGACTAGCAGCACCATCACCTATCGGATTGCTAACAGCAATCGGTAATTTATCAGGGGATTGAGCTAACTTTGGGGCATTGGAAATACTAATGGGATTACCATCTAATGTATTACCCACATTGCTGACAGCGCCTGCGCCTGGGATGTCCGCAGTTTCGGTGGTAACTTTAGGCTGGGTAGTAGGTGCGCCCAGAGTATTAAGCGAGTAAGTAGGTTTGGGTTGGAACTTTTTATCTTCTTTGGTGACAAAGGGGCACCATTCAAAGCAGCCAGTTAATAGAAACGAGCTAAAGGAAAGAAGGAAAGTCGCTTTGTGCCAATATTGGATTCGCATTGGAATCCCTCCCGCTGTTTTTGTTTGAACTTGCATTGCTCCAATAGCATGCGGGTTAGAGAAAAAATCTCGATTCAAACCTAAAACAAGATGGCGGTGGGAATACCCCTAGTTGGTGGGGTTGTCAAGACAATGCAAGCAGCTAGAGGCATAATTTTTATGTCTCTAGCTGGGAAGTGGGAAAGATAAGAGGGCTGGTTAGTTGCCAGGCATTGGTACAGGGGCGCCCATTCCACCGGGGCCAGGCAAAGGCGCAGGCAGTGCGGAGGGTGAAGCTGCAGTTTGATTGTTGTTAGCACCTGTCTCCATGGAAGCAAGTTCCTTGGAAAGAGGGAAAAACGGTGAAGGTGGAACATACTGTGGTGGGTGTTCCAGATAATGCCCGCTGGGCAAAGTCATGCCGCCTATATGTGTTTGGCAACCTGAAGTTCCAATTAACAAAAGGCCAGTGAGGCCAAGAGTGGCTAGCGCAAGTTTTGATTTAATCTTCATATCTATTTCCCCTGTCTTGCCGGTTTTCAACCGAATAATGCAAAATTTGAGTGTTAGGAATACTCATTACTTCTTATCGGTTGGAAATATGAAAAGAATTTACTGGAAATAACGAAAATTACAGATCATCCTTTAATAGTGGTTGCAACGAGGCAACTAAATTTGATTAATTTAAAGGGGAGGCGATTCACAATCGCTTTATTGCATGAGGCATTATCCTACAATTTTGAAGTGGAACAATCCGGTAGTCCCGGTGCCGATGGTCGTGTTCGACCGCAAAGAAATTGGCACGGTGCGAAAAGTTGGATTTGATTCGCCCCCGTGGTTGCAAACGGGAGCGATTGAAAGCTCGTTTGATTTTTCGGGAAGAATGCTGGAGCTGATATCAGACATATCGCAAAACTGTCCGGAGTTTTTTAATCTCGATCCCAATAAAATTCTGGTGACGATTACCCGAGCTAGGAATTTCAGACTGCATGGCTTGCAAGCAAGAGTTACCCCCATGAGGTTTGAAGGTGGTAATCTTCAATGCAAACGGGGGAATCGTAATTACGAAGTACAGCAGTATTATGTGGATGGTAGGGAAATTTATTATCTGGTAACTTTTTGTCTGCCCCGATTTCAAGATCAGACACTCGAAAACAAACTCGTAACCGTTTTTCATGAGCTTTATCATATCAGCCCTGAATTCAATGGTGATTTGCGCAGGCATCAGGGCCGTTGCGCCTGGCATACGCACAGTAAAAAATCCTATGATGTTCAGATGTTGCATATGGCACGGGAATATGTTGCAACCACCAGAAAGCCTTATCTGCATGATTTTCTAAGGGTTGACTTTGCCCAGTTAATCCACAAGCATGGTGGGATAAATGGCTCTGTGGTGCCATTGCCCAGGCTAGTGCCGACCGCCCGCCCAGCTAAAGTAAGCTAAACAATAACAGTAGGGATTTTCGATTCATGGCAAATAATAAATTTGGCGTCAAGGATTATCTTAAGGGCCGTCCCGAAACCTTTAATGTTAAATCGCATGCCAAAGGCCCTGAGGGTGAATTACCATTAACCGAAGAATTACTGCTAAATGCTCCGAGTGGTGATTTGTTTGGTTGGTCGTTGAATGTGGGAATGGGTTGGAAGCCTGAAGAAATGGGCAGGCCTGAGTTTCTGGTGCTAAGCACTTCCGGAGGGGTTCGGAATCCGGATGGCACTCCCTTGGCATTAGGATTTCATACCGGGCATTGGGAAGTTGTTCTTTTAGTACAAGAGGCCGCCAAGACTTTTAGAACCTTGGGTGCGATTCCTTTTTCAGGCTTTGTGACAGATCCTTGTGATGGCAGATCGCAAGGCACCCATGGCATGATGGATAGCCTACCCTACAGGAATGATGCTGCGATTGTTTTACGAAGGCTCGCGAGATCTTTGCCCACTCGAAAAGGGGTATTAGGCGTTGCAACCTGTGATAAAGGATTGCCTGCAATGATGATGGCGGTTGCGGGTTTGCATAATCTGCCTGCAATCATTGTGCCTGGTGGAGTAACATTACCAGCTGATAATGGTGAAGATGCGGGTAAGGTTCAAACTATTGGAGCGCGCTTTTCTCATAATCAAATTTCCTTGAAGGAAGCTGCGGAAGCTGGTTGCAGAGCTTGTGCATCGCCTGGTGGTGGTTGCCAATTTTTAGGAACAGCAGCCTCTGCACAAGTGGTTGCAGAAGCGTTAGGGCTAGCGTTGCCACACTCTGCTTTGGCGCCCTCGGGCCAACCTGTTTGGTTGGAGTTGGCGAAATATTCTGCACAAGCGCTTTATCAGCTTGCTTCTGAGGGGATAAAAACCTCGGATATTCTAACCCCCGCAGCGATTCGTAATGCGATTGTGGTGCATGCTGCATTTGGTGGTTCAACCAATTTGCTTTTACATATCCCTGCAATTGCCCATGCTGCAAAGCTTCGAAGGCCCACGGTTGAAGATTGGATAGAAATCAATCGTAAGGTTCCGAGGCTTGTAGATGCGCTTCCGAATGGGCCGGTGGGTTATCCCACGGTGAGTGTGTTTTTAGCGGGTGGGGTTCCTGAAGTGATGCTTCATCTTGAAGCTATGGGTTTGTTGGACACCTCGGTTCTTACCTGCACAGGCCAGACCTTGGCGCAAAATTTGAAAGAGTGGAAAGAATCTGAGCGCAGGCATAAATTCAGGCAGATGCTAAAAGAGATGGACGGTGTGAACCCCGATGAAGTGATTTTCCCACCTGCAGAAGCTAAAAAACAAGGTTTAACTTCAACTGTATGCTTCCCCAAGGGAAATCTTGCGCCTGAAGGAGCCGTGATAAAAGCTACTTCGATTGATGCTTCGGTGGTGGGTGATGATGGGGTGTATCGCATCAAGGGGCCGGCTCGGGTTTTTCTGGAAGAGCGACTTGCGATTGCAGCAATCAAAGAAAAACAAATCAAGGCGGGCGATATTATTGTGCTGATGTGCAGGGGGCCTATGGGCAGTGGTATGGAAGAAACCTACCAAGTTACTTCTGCATTGAAGCATTTAAGTTTTGGCAAGCATGTGGCGTTGATAACCGATGCCCGATTTTCTGGCGTATCGACTGGTGCTTGTATTGGCCATGTTGGGCCAGAGGCACTTGCAGGCGGGCCGATAGGTAAAATCTTGGAAGGTGATTTGGTTGAAATAATCATTGATCGTAACAAATTGGAAGGCTCATTGAACCTTGTAGGCGAAAACGGAAAAGATTATGGGGTTGAATGGGGCAATAAAACACTTGAGAGCCGAACGCTAAGGCCAGACTTGGCGCCAGACCCGAATCTGCCTGATGATACGCGCCTATGGGCGGCATTGCAGACATTGGGCGGTGGTACTTGGGGTGGATGTGTTTACGATGCGGATAGTTTGATCAATGCTTTAAAACGGTAAAGATGGTTTTTTGTGAATCGATGGTTGAATTTGATAAACAAATGTTTCATAGTATCAGCTTAATATCTTTTGTTGGAATTTGACGAAAGGGAACAAAATGTCAGTTCGTCTAAGATTGTTTGTGATGATGGTTCTTCAATTTTTCATCTGGGGCGCTTGGCTGCCCTTAATCTTCGGGTACTTACCAAGCCTTAATTTCTCCCCAGCAGAGCAGTCGTGGATATTGAATGCATTCCCGATTGCAGCGATCGTGGGGATGTTTTTCTCGAATCAGTTTGCGGATCGAAACTTCGCAGCGGAGAAATTCCTGGCATTTAGTCACCTTGTTGGAGGGTTGGCAATATTGGGTTGCGCCTTTACCAAAGATTTCTGGCCTTTCTTTGCTTTGATGCTAGTTCATTGCTTGTTTTATGTGCCAACCATTTCGATTACTAATTCCATTGCTTTTGCCAACATGAAGGATGCCAAGAATGAGTTTGGTATTGTTCGCATGGGCGGAACCATTGGTTGGATTCTTGCAGCCTGGCCTTTTACTTTCATCTTTGTAGATTGGACGGCTGTAACGGCGGCGAATCCTCAGGGATTTGCTGGGTGGTTCTCTGAGGCATTGAAGCATCCCTTGGAGGGCGACGCGGCCATGGTTGCAACTAGTTGGACTTACTTAGTGTCCGGTATAGCGTCCTTGGTGTTGTCCGTATTCAGTTTTGCCCTGCCGCACACACCGCCCAAAGATGTGAAGGCTGGTGAGGATAAGTTTGCTTTGCTTGAAGCGCTTAAGTTGCTTAAGCATCCTTTTATCCTTGTACTCTGGATTGTCACGCTCTTGGACAGTGCAGTGCATAACAGTTACTTCATGTGGACTAGCACGTTTCTGGAAACGGCAGTGGAGAATGGTGGAGTTGGTATAGCCAAAAACTGGGTAATGCCAATTATGAGCATTGGGCAAATTGCGGAAATTCTCACCATGTTGTTCTTAGGTACAATGCTCAAGCACCTTGGCTGGAAATGGACGATGGTAATCGGAATTCTGGGCCATGTTGTACGCTTTGCTTTATATGCGATGGCTCCCCAAAGTCCGGTGCTCATCATCCTCGTGCAAATTCTTCACGGTATATGCTATGCCTTCTTCTTCGCCACAGTCTATATTTTCGTTGAAGAATACTTCCCGAAAAATGCACGCACCAGTGCACAGGGACTGTTTAATGTCATGATTCTAGGTGTAGGAGCTTTGATTGCTGGCTTTGTCTGCCCTACCTTATTTGCCAAAATGAAAGTCGGTGAAATGATAAACTTCCGCAGTCTCTTTATCGTTCCAATGTGCGTCGCCCTGTTTGGCGCCATGCTGTTGGCGTTGTTTTTCCGGCCGCCCGCCAAAGCTCAGACCCTTGTTGGCAGCGAAGCAGGGCCGGCACATTGATTAGATGGATTTTTACCAATAGCATTTGCAATTAGATTTTCCTGATTATAAACCATTAATACTATGCTGCCTTGATTAGTTTTATCATTTAAAAAGCAGCAAGCAGCGGAGTTTATCCATTGCTTGCTGTTTTTTTATGCCCTGATCTTACCTCACCTACCTAGACTGGTGTTGCATTTGTAATTATCCATATTCTTGTCAAATTCCGCAAAGTCTACCCGTTTTATTGCCGATCTATTTTATACAGGGTAGTTTTTGTATTTCGATGATCGGGAAAAGCATGGCGTTTGGAAATATTCACAATCGAAAAGTCGGGGGCAAAAAGCGATTTGGCTTTTGGTCTTTGATAGCATGGGCTGGAAGCATATCGCTTCTAAGTGCAGGTTGTATGAATCCTCAAATGCGCAGCGAAAAACCGATTCCTGTTCCAAAAGAAATGAATGTTGCATCTAAAAAAATTGCGCCTAAAACGCAAGAAGCAAGCAACCTTAAATTAGTAAGCAATACAGAAGTAAGTTCTGGTTTAGCTCAAGCCAAATTATCTAATTCTGCAATTGCTGAAAAGAAATCCAGACAGATTCCTATCAACCTCGATACGGTATTAAGGCTCGCCGAAGAGCAAAACCCGCAGATCATGGTTATGCGGGAAAAAGTTGAAGAAAGTAATGCGGAAAATGCACTCGCAGCAAAGTCTTGGTTGCCTTCCATTTATGGTGGTATTGCCTACTACAGGCATGAGGGTGGCATCCAGAATTTCAATGGCGATTTGATCAAATCCAGCACTGGTGCACTTTATCCAAATATTGAAATAAGAACCGAGTTGGATTTACGGGAAGCAACTTATAAACAAATCGTTTCCGAGCGTAACAGTTGGCAAACTAGAGGCGAACTTACCAAGATCACCGTAGAACTTTGCCTTGAAGCCGCTACCACTTATATTGATCTGCTTACAGCAAGGCGGGGCGAAGCTGTTGCCCGTGAACTGGAAAAATACCATCTCGAGCAGTTGAAGCGTGCCGAGAAAATGAAAGAAAATCATCCCGATGCCACGGTTCTTGTAGAAGCTGTTTATGCAGAGTTAAATGGTCGTAAACAAGCCATTCTTAAGCTTAAGCAACAAGGTGATTCTTCAGCAGTGAAGTTGGCGTTCTTATTGGGAGTTGATCCGGAAAGTGAATTGGTTCCGGTCGAAGAGAATTTTGTGCCATTGGATTTGGTTGATGTTTCAGTGGGCATGAAAGACATGGTTGCAAAATCTTTGTCGTATGGCCCGGGAATTCGCGAGCTTGAACACATGCTTGAAAATGTTCAGGATGGGATTGCCAGGATGGAAGGCCCGACTAGATTGATGCCGATTTTACAAGTGAACATGGCGGAAGGTGGTTTTGGTGCAGGTGCCAATTCAAGTTTGTACTGGGCAAATCGTTGGGATATGGGCTTGGCTGCCAAGTGGAACCTGACGGAATGGCACACCTCCCGTGAAAAAAGACGAATTGCAGAAGTGAAGTTGAATCAGGTTCATCTGACATTCAAGGAATTGCAGGCAAAGCTTTCTGCTGGTGTTCAAGATGCGCGGGATTCGATTATCAATGGGCGCGAGCAGATACAGTTTTGCACCAAGCAGATTCAACACTCTGCTGAAACTTATCGTTTGAATACATTGCGGCTTGAGCAAAACGCACCCAATGCCACGATGAGTGATGTGCTTTTAAGTATTCGCGGGCTGGAAATGGCGCATGCGAATTATGTTGGTTCGATCAATGCGTACAATAGATCCCAAGTTCGGTTGATGTTGTTGCTTGGGCCAAACAAAGCGACTGCGAGCGACAATACTGCGGGTTCAAATCAAAAAAACAACCGAAAGTATGAAGTACCGAAGGAAGCAGAAGCGCCTACGCAGATTTCGTTGGATAAAAGCAAAATCGAAAATCGTTAAGGATGGAGTTGAAGAAACCTTGAGTATATCGGGGATAAAGCTTTCTTTTCGGTACCAAAGTCTGCAAATCTGCTAGAATAACCGTGCTAGAATAAGCGATTGAGTAATTGAACCATATTTCTTGGGAATAGGCAGGTATTTTGTGCGTACTGAAGTTAGGGTTGTATCTGGAATACTCCGGGGCAGAAAAATTGAATTTGAAGTTAACCCATTGATGAGGCCCACGCCCCAACGGGTGCGCGAAGCCCTGTTTAGCATTTTGGGGGTCAGCTTCAATGGTATAGGTTTTTATGATGTTTTTGCAGGCACAGGAGTGAATGGCTTTGAGGCCATTAGCAGAGGGGCTTCGAAAACAACTTTCATCGAGCGGGATTTCCAGCTTGCTCAAGTCATCGAAAGATACATCAAAAAATTCAATGTTGGTGCCTTGGGCCATGTTGTTTGCACGGATGCTTATCGCTGGGCTGCCCGGTGGATTCCTGCAAAAGAATCTTCGATTATATTTATCAGCCCGCCATTCATTGATTATAAGAATCAGTTGGATGAGCTTTTTTCCATGATCCGATCTTTTCAGGAAAAAGTTCAGCCCGGTAGTGTCGTGGTTGTGCAGACCGAAAGTGAAATTCCGATTGGTGATCTGCCTGATGAAGCTGGAACTGGTTGGGATGTAAGAAAGTACGGCAGAAACGAATTGCAATTCTGGGTAAAGAGCGACCCTAATGCCCCACCTGCAGTTTCTGAGCCAGTGAACGATGAACCAACAGCTTGAGAAAACATTTGCCAGAGAAGTAGTGCAGAGGCTTGTTGATGCAGGCTTTGAAGCCTTGTGGGCAGGTGGTTGCGTTCGCGATGAATTGCTTGGGCTAGTGCCTGCTGATTACGATATTGCAACCTCAGCCCGACCCGAACAGGTTAGAAAAATTTTCCCTAGAACTGTTGCAGTTGGCGCAAGCTTTGGCGTTATTGAAGTGATTGGGCCGCTACATCCAAATGGCAAACCCATCATGATTCAAGTTGCCACATTTCGTGCGGACTTGGGTTATACCGATGGAAGAAGGCCTGACGCTATTAGATATTGTAGTGCTCAGGAAGATGCGCTGCGCAGGGATTTCACCATCAATGGAATGTTTTTTGATCCTATTGCAAACAAGTTGGTTGATTATGTTGAGGGGCAAATAGATTTAAAGAGTAAAGTTCTGCGGGCGATTGGGGATGCCAATGTAAGGTTTGCAGAAGATCGATTAAGAATGTTACGGGCCGCAAGGCTTGTACCCAGATTTGATTTGACACTTGATGAAACTACGAAGGCAGCAATTCTAGCCAATGCTTCAGCAATAGGAACGGTTAGCCCAGAGCGGATAGCCGATGAATTACGCAAGATTTTTCAACACACAAGCAGGGAAGTAGGAATAAGTTTATTTATTGAACTTGGTCTTGCGAGGCAGATTTTCCCTGAAGTTTTTTCAACTGAAACAGTTGGCATGTATAGCGATATACTTGCGATTCTCAGGCATTTGCCTAAGGTTTCATCTTTTCCTTTGGTGCTTGCATCATTGCTGCAAAAGCTTTCGGGTAAACAGGCTGAAGAAACTTGCAGAAGGTTTAAAATGTCGAATGTGGAAATAGAGGCAACCCGAAGTTTGGTACAGTATAAAGATTCATTACTTCACCCTGATCAACTAAGGCTTTGCCAGCTTAAAAAAATATTAGTGATGCCAATGATTGATGATTTGTTGAGTCTTATGAGCGCAAATTGCTTGTCTTTGGGGCAGGATACTAACGCGGTTGAATATTGTTTGGGAAAACTTGCAGAATGGCCCAGAGAAATTCTTGACCCGATGCCCTTGGTTGGGGGAGAAGATTTGAAGGCACTGGGGTTGAAACCGGGCCCGAAGTTCAAGCAAATTTTAGATTTGATTCGGGATGAGCAGTTGGATGGGGTTTTAAAAATCCGAGCTCATGGGCTGTTAAGGGCGCAAGAATTGTCGAAATTGCTTTAAGCTGAACAATTTGGGATATTTCAAGAATTTCTGCTGCTGGGCTTGTGACTGAAAAACCCTCGGTTATACTCACATCCGTACAGTTAACAGGTGCCCATTTTTTTAGGAGTCCGGTAATGGCTGAATCAGCTCAGGATAAAGAACTCAAACAAACACTTTCCCAGATTGAAAAACAATTTGGTAAGGGAGCCATCATGCAATTGGGGGAAGTTGCCTCCAGTGATGTACAAGGTATTTCAACTGGCGCGCTAAGCCTGGATATTGCTTTGGGCGGACATGGTATTCCCAGAGGTCGTATTACCGAAATCTTTGGTAATGAAGCCAGTGGCAAAACCACCATAGCACTTCACGCAGTGGCATCGGCACAGAAAAAAGGAGGCGTCGCTGCCTTTATCGATGCAGAACATGCTTTGGATCCAGGTTGGGCCAAGCGCATTGGTGTGAATTTGGAATCATTGCTTGTCAGCCAGCCCTCTTGCGCTGAAGAAGCTTTGAAGATTGCAGAGATGCTGATTAAATCGAATGCGGTTGATATTATCGTAATCGATTCGGTTGCAGCCTTGGTACCCCGTGCAGAAGTCGAAGGAGAAATCGGCGATTCGCACATGGGTTTACAAGCCAGGTTGATGAGTCAGGCACTGCGAATTTTGAATCCCACTATTTCGCGCACAAAAACCAGCATGGTTTTTATCAATCAGATTCGTCTGAAAATTGGCATGGTGTTTGGTAATCCAGAAACCACTTCTGGCGGGCTTGCAATGAAGTTTTATAGCTCGGTCAGGATGGAATCTCGCAAAGTTACCACCATCAAAGAAGGTGATGAAACCGTTGGCGCCCGCATTCGAGTGCGGGTGGTAAAAAATAAAGTTGCCCCTCCATTCCGACAAGCCGAGTTTGATCTGATGCACGATTTTGGTATTAGTCGTGAGGGCGATTTGCTGGATCTTTCCATCGATGAAAAGATCGTGGATAAATCCGGTGCTTGGATTAACTATGGCGACATGCGATTGGGGCAGGGGCGTGAAAATGCCAAAAATTATCTCCGTGATAACCCCGCTGTCATGGAAGAAATTACTCGCAAGTTGCTGCAAAAGAAAGGCCTAGTCCTTACTGCTGATGGTGGTTATGCCACCGATGACTCTGCTCCTTTGCAAATCCCTGCTCCTGTGATGAGCAAGGCTGCGAAGAAGGCAGCAGCAGCAGCGGCAGCGGCAAACGATTAGTTTGTTGCAATTTGGCTAGTAGACTGCCTAATTTATCAATATCCTCCGGGGAATCTCTTTCTCCGGAGGTTTTTTATTAGACACCCTTTTGTTTTTCATTATCATCGGGTTAGGTATTTACCATAAATCTTTTTCCTATGAGCTTTGCATTGTTCAAAAATGTTGCACTAGGGTTCTTTCTGGTTTGCTCTTCTATGCTTTTATTTGAGCCAGGGTTGCATGCTTTTCAGGATAACCTTATTGGCCAATTAGAAAACGCAGTAAAGAAGGCAGTAGCATCCGCAGAACCATCGGTGGGTTGCATTCTTGTTTCGCGTAGCCCGCAATATAAAGAACTTGGTGCAGTTCCCTTGGATAATATGCCCGGAAAGTTGGGCGGGTTCGTTCCCCCTATCGAGCAGCAAAAGCGCCCACGCAAAGCTCTTGAAAAACCCCGGTCTTCTTTGGATCTTTCAGACCCTGAAACTTATCCCGACTCTTTTGGCACTGGTGTTGTGGTTGATTCAAGTGGTTTAATTTTAACCATGGCGCATGTTGTCAAAGATGCGGTGAAAATTTATGTCCGTTTCCCTGGTGGTAAAGGTAGCTATGCAGATATTCATGCGTTGGATGGTAGAAGCGATCTTGCTGTTCTTCGTTTGATTGAGAAAATCCCTGATCTTAAACCTTTAAAAATCGGCGATGCTTCCAACCTTAAAAAAGGGCAGTTCTTGATTCATCTTTCCAACCCCTATGCCTCTGGGTTTTATGATGGCAGCCCCTCGGTTGGTTGGGGTATGCTTTCCAACCTAAGGCGTAAATGGAATAACCAAACTGCGGATGCAGATCGTACTCAGGTTCCACTTTACCAATATGGCACTTTGCTCCAATTAAATACGGTGGTAAAACCCGGAGCGAGCGGTGGGGCTTTATTAACCATGGATGGAAGTTGGGTTGGTATTCTTGCTTCGATTGCTGGATGGCCAGGTGCAGATTCTTCTGAAGGCTATGCGGTTCCCTTGGATATCAATCATCGGAAAATTATTGAGGTTCTAATCAAGGGAGAGGAAGTTGAATACGGGTTTTTAGGGGTTCAGATGGCGGCAGGGGTTCGAAATGTGAAAGTTGCTCAGGTTTCTGAAAGGTCGCCTGCTTTTCGTGCGGGAATTTATCAGGGCGATACCATCGTTGCAATCAATGGGCAGGTGGTTGATACTCCTGATGATTTGTTTCTTCACATTGGTTCCACGCTTGCAGGAAATATTGCCCAAGTGGAAGTCGTTGGAGTTGTTGGGAATCAAACCAGGGTGGTGCAGGTAAAACTTGCCAAGTACTTATCTTCTTTGCCTGTCATTGCTTCAAATCAAAGGGCCCCAGTTTTGGGTATTACTGTCGATTATTCAAGCCTTTTGGCGCAAAGGCCTTTTGGCGTTAACCAGTGGGGCAGAGGTGTTCCGGATTCGGTTCTTATCAAGGATGTGCTTCCAGGATCGCTTGCGGATATCGCCAAATTGCAATCGGGTAAATTAATTTCCAGAGTTGATAACACTCCCGTTTCTTCCCCTGCAGAATTTTACAAAGCCATGGCAAAGGTAATCGATTCGGTTGCTCTCACGATTATTCAAACCGATGGTGTGCAGCAGGAAGTGGTTGTTTTGAAAAAGAATTAGACAAGGATTTTTAAAATGAAATACGCGATTTGCAATGAAACCTTTGAAAACTGGACACACGATCGTATTTGTGGATTTGTGCGCGAGGCTGGTTATCTGGGATTAGAGATGGCGCCTTTCACCCTCGCAGATCGCATCACCAATGTTTCCACTGCAATGCGGGCAAAACTTAAAAAAGAAGCGGAAGCCGAAGGTATAAAGATTATTGGGTTGCATTGGCTTTTAGCTAAAACAGAAGGGTTTTGCCTGACTTCTCCCGATTTGCAAATTCGTACCGCAACCGCTGATTATCTGGTCGAACTGGCAAAAGCCTGCCAAGAACTTGGGGGGACTATTTTAGTCCTTGGTTCCCCTGCTCAGAGGCGAATCCCCGCAGGATTTTCCAAAGAACAAGCTACCGAATTTGCGGTGGATACTTTAAAAAGAACGATCGATGGCATAAGTAAAGCAGGTGTCATGCTTTGCCTTGAACCATTATCGCCTCCAGATGCGGACTTCATAAATACAGCAAGCGAAGGGCTAGAAATTGTAGAAAAGATTAATCACCCGAATTATTGCCTGCATTTGGATGTGAAGGCGATGTCTACAGAACCAGAACCAACCACGGAAGTGATAAAAAAATATATCGGAAAAACAGGGCATTTTCATGCGAATGACTCTAACTTACGAGGCCCGGGTTTTGGGAATGTTGATTTTGTCCCAATTTTTCAGACATTATTGGAAAAGAAGTATTCGGGATGGGTCTCGGTCGAAGTTTTTGATTACAAGCCAGACCCAAAAACCATTGCAACCCAAAGTATCGCTTATATGCAAGATTGTGAAGTAAAGGCTCGGAATTTACTGACTAATACCCCTAGATAATTCTCTTTTCTTTCAAGATTCTATTGTGATACTTCATCAATAAGCTTTATGATTAAATTAGGCTTTCGGTTAAGTATTAATATTTCTAGGAGATAAGTTGATGTTAAGGAAATTACTTTTTTCGACACTATTTGTAGCATTAAACCTGAGTTTTTGTTTCGCAGCAGATAAAACCGTGGATGCCAACAAGGAAGCTTTGCAAAAGCTCCAAGATTTCATTGGTGAATGGAAGGGTAATGGTGGGCCACCCCCAAATTCCAAGGCCAGCAAGCTTATTTGGACAGAAACTTTCCAGTGGGGCTGGCGCTTTAAGGGCGATGATTCTTGGCTTACTTTGGAAGTCAAAGAGGGCAAGTTCTTTAAAAATGGTGAACTGAAGTGGGTTCCCGAAAAAAAGAACTATCAATTCACAGTTTCTGATCTTAAAGATAACAAAATGGTTTTTGATGGTAAGTTGAACAAAGATATTCTTACCTTGGAACGCATTGACCCTAAAACCAAGGAAACTCAAAAATTGGAAATGAACAACGCTGCTGAAGGCGTTCGCTTCATTTATAATTATTCCCACAAAGAACAGGGTAAAACCTTGTTTATCAAGGATTACATGGTTGCAGCGACCAAGTCCGGCATGAGTTTGGGTGCCAAAGAAAAGAAGACGGAATGTGTGGTCAGCGGTGGTTTAGGCACCATGCCTGTTTCCTATAAAGGCGAAACCTTTTATGTATGCTGTTCTGGTTGCAAAGATGCATTTGTTGAAAATCCTGAAAAGTTTATCAAAGAATTCAAGGCAAAGAAAGCTGCTGGGGGTTAGTAGTATTTCCCTATTTAAATTGGACATAGGTATAAGCCCGGGAGTATTTCCGGGCTTTATCATTTAAATTTCTTGAAGTTTGTAGAAACTAGTTAGGAAAACACTTGATCCAAATTCTTATGTCTTTATTATTAAGGTGCCTGCCTTGTTTATTCGTTTTAATAAAACAAGGGAACCAAAGCTTTATTGAAAAGTAAGCGCAAGCTTGTTCTTTTCATTAGTTTTGTTTTTAGTGGGGTATTCAGGCTTAACCGGGACATTTATTTTTGGAGAGTTGCATGAACATTGTTAAGAAGGTTGGTGTTTTTGGTTCCTTATTTGCTTTCGGCCTTTTCGCCATGGTTACTCCTGAAGCGAAAACTGCTTTTTTTGAAGATGCCAAGGAAGTTAATGCTGCGGTTTCTAAAATGGTTGGCAAGAGTCCTGATGCCAAGGCCATTGCTGAACTTGCTAAGAAACATTCTTTGGATGAATTGATGCATGTATTCAAGTTTCGAAACAAGGGCGGTTTGGGCGTAGGTGAAACCGCTGGCGCAATTACTCCAGATGGTATTGAAGCTAAGCTTCAGGGCCTTCAGAAAAAAGAAGCTGATAAAGCTGACCTTGCAAAAAATGGCAAGGCATACGCAACCATTGGTGAAGTTTCGCTGATTCTTGCTGAGATTTCTGAAGCGCATACGCCAAAAGATAAAAAAGGCGAAAAGGATCCTAAGAAATGGAAAGAATTTGTTGAAAAGATGCGCATGGGTTCTAAAGACCTTATTACAGCTTCCAACAAAAGTGATGCTAAAGGTTTAAAAAAAGCAGCCAAGGAATTGAATGATAGTTGTATAGAATGCCATGGCATTTTCCGTGACTAGGTTTCCTGACTGATTAGTTATAAAAGCCTCGATGAGTTATTTCATCGGGGCTTTATTTATTTAGCTTGGATAGGTTTTAACTGCAGGAAAAAAATCATGAAGGCAGCAAGAAATGAGGTGCTTGCGTAAAGAATTAATCCCCAAGAAAGGCTTCCTGTTTGCTCTTTTAAAAAGCCAGTGAGTGAAGGGCCCATAAACCCGCCTAGATTTCCCATCGAATTAATAAGTGCTATACCTATTGCAGCAATCCCTGGCGCTAACAATGTTGTTTTTAACGCCCAAAACGGCCCAAAAGTCGCATGAACTCCCATGCTGGCAATGGTGATCCCCAATAATGCTACAGGTAGGCTTTCAGGTTTAAGACCAGCTATTACAAACCCTACCGATCCCAATAAATTTCCTAATAATAGGTGCCATTTTCTTTCTTGTAACCGATCCGAATTCCATCCCCAAATTGCCATGCTGATTGCGCCCGCTAAAAATGGAATCGCAGTCAAAAATCCTGTTTGAATGTTTCCAAGATGAGAGGCGTTTCGTAGTAAATCAGGAAGCCATAAACCGATTCCATACAAACCTGTAACTTGGAAAAAGTAAATCAAGCACATGTACCATACAGGCAGGGAAAAAAATGCTAGGTATGGATTGGGCTTGATTGCAGAGGTGTGGAGTTTAGATTCTTCTTCAATAATTATTGATGATATAACGGCTTTTTCTTCTTCATTTAGCCACTTTGCATCTGCAGGCTTATCTGGAAGAAAACAGAAAATATAAACGCCCATTAAAAGTGAGGGTAATGCTTCAAGGAGAAATAGCCATTGCCAACCGTGTAATGTAGCAATGCCATCCATATCAAGCAACAAGCCGGAAAGAGGAGCGCCTATTAAACCGGAAAGGGGGATAGCTGTCATGAATCTTGAGATGGATTTTCCCCGCTGACTGGGTGGAAACCAGTAGGTCAAATAGAGGATGATGCCTGGAAAAAACCCAGCCTCAGCAATACCAAGTAGAAATCGCAAAATGTAGAAGGTGGTGGGTGAATTTACGAATGCCATTGCACCGGAAATAATTCCCCACGATATCATGATTCGAGCGATCCAACGCCTTGCTCCCACTTTTTCCATGATTACATTGCTGGGTATTTCAAACAGTGCATACCCAAGAAAAAATATGCCCGCTCCTAATCCGTATACTGAGTCGCTAAAGTGCAGTTCTTCCTTCAAATTCTTAGATGCAAAGCCTATGTTGATGCGATCTAGGTAGGCACAAATGTAGCTGCAAAAAAGAAGTGGGATCAGGCGCCAAGATACTTTGATAAGCAACTTGTTGGTGAAGGCGTTAAAAGTTGCAGGTTCTGACATGAGCACGGGTTCCTCTTTCAAATACTTAAAGCACGCCATATTTTTTAAAAGCTGCGGTTGCACTGAGGCCGTTCTTAATTGCATCACGAACCGTGTTTTCTGCAGCAACTTTTTCCAGTGCCAAAGATATCGCTTGAGCTTCCAATTCTTGAGGGATAATTACAATACCATCCATATCCGCTACAACGATGTCGCCTGGGGAAATCAGGCAATTCCCTATCTCCACTTTTACATCGATTTCGATTACTTTTTGCCTGTTTTTACTATCAAGCGGGCTAGCACCCTTGGCGAATACCGGGAAATTCATCGCATTCATTTTCAATTGATCCCGCACCAAACCATCTACAATTGCCCCAATACATCCAGTTCTTATACACGCTGTTGACAGTAACTCCCCCCATAGTGCAGACCTAAACGAACCATTGGCGGCGGCAATTAATACTTCATCGGGTTGGCAAGAATCCACAGCCTTAAGCTCTAATTCATAGGGGTTTGGATCGATATGAGCCATATCCGCCCAAAGCGTTGTCTTGCATCTTCCCACTAAAACTTTGTTGGTTTTTCCTGTAAGTTGTGGCAACTGGCATTTGATTACATGATTGGTCGAATCTAAACCATCTAGCACATCGCTGACTACAGCGCTGTAAAGTTTTTCTCGTAGAAGTTCGAAGGTGTGGTTAGTTTTCATGATGGATAAATTCTCCTTGCTCTTTGAGGTTTTTCAATTCAGACTGCAATTACTGAAATTAGGAATTTAATCATTGAGGCTTGGTTAACATGCGTGTAGGTATCATCAGCATACTTCAAGAATCAAATACTTTTATACAAGGCAAGACAACCCTCCAAGATTTTCAAAACGATATTCTTGCAGAGGGGGACAGTATACGCCAAAAGTTTCAAGATTCGCACCACGAAATAGGGGGTTTTTTCAAAGGGCTTCAAAAACTAGGAATCGAAGCGGTGCCATTGTTGGCCGCAAGAGCCCTACCCTACGGCGTTATTGAATCTGATTGCTGGAATCATTTGATGGGCAGGCTTGATAAGGTGCTTGAAGGTGCGGGCCAACTAGATGGTATTCTTGCAGCCCCTCATGGCGCAACGGTTGCTGAAAATGAATCTGATGCGGATGGTTTTTGGCTTCGAAAATTAAGAACTGCAATGAAAGATAAGCCCATTGTTGCTACTGCGGATCCGCATGGTAACCTTTCTCCGATGCAATCAGATTCCGTAAATGCAATTTTAAGCTATCGAACAAATCCGCACATGGATCAGTATGATCGTGGTTTAGAGGCTGCAGAATTAATGGGCGCTATTTTAAACCATAAAGTTAGCCCGACCAAGGCGACAGTTTATCTGCCTTTTGCGGTTAATATCTTCTGCCAAAATTCCAGTGAAGAGCCATTCAAGGGGTTTATCAGCTTTGTTGAAAGTATTCGAAACAAAGCAAAAGTTTTGGCTGTTTCGGTTTTTGTAGGTTTCCCCTACGCTGATGTTCCTCAAATGGGTTCTGCAATAAGTGTGATGACCAATGATGATTTGGCATTGGCTAAGAAATACGCAGAGGAACTTGCACAGCATTGGCTGAGCCTGAAAAAACAATTCGATCCGATTTTACCTTCTGTTGCTGATTCGGTGACGCAAATGAAAAACCTGCCCGGGCCTATTTGCGCTTTGGATATGGGTGACAATGTTGGTGGTGGGTCACCTGGTGATAGTACGATTCTTGTGCAGGAGTTGATTGCGCAAAAAGCTTTCCCATTTTTTACGGTGATTGCTGATCCGGAAATAGTTGCACAAGCCACAACCATCGGGCTGGGAAATACCGCATCATTTACCGTTGGAGCAAAACATGATCGTTTTCATGGAGTTCCTCTTCGTTTAAAAGCTAAAGTTTCGTTTTTAGGTGATGGGGAATTCTCTGAAAGTAATCCAACGCATGGCGGATTCACCCAATTTGACCAGGGAAAGACTGCCATCCTTCATACAGAAGAAGGAAACACCTTGATGATCACTTCGAGAAGGATGGTGCCCTTCAGTTTGAATCAGTTGCTATCATTTGGCATTGATCCAAAGCAATACAGGGTGTTGGTGGTAAAAGGGGTGCACGCTCCGCTGGCGGCGTATAAAGCGGTTTGCAAAAGTATTGTGCGGGTTGATACCCCGGGTGTAACTAGTGCGAGTTTAAATCGCTTACCCTATAAAATGCGAAGGAAACCCATGTTTCCTTTTGAAGACATCAGCCTTTAAATTCTTATTTATAGAAGGTGCAAATATGTGGACTGTGCTTCTTTTGATTTCTTCCAATGTGTTTATGACATTAGCTTGGTATGGACATTTAAGATTCAAAGGCTTTCCTTTATGGTTGGTCATATTGGTGAGTTGGGTTATCGCCCTTCCCGAATATGCCTTGCAAGTACCAGCGAATCGAATGGGGCATGGGCAATTTAGTGCTTCGCAACTCAAGATTATTCAGGAGGTTATTTCATTAGTTGTATTTTTTATATTTGCAATGATTTATCTGGGCGAGAAACCAACTCTAAAAACAGGCGTGGCATTCATGTTGATTATTGGAGCCGTAGTGGTTGCGTTTTGGGACGATGGTAAGATAAATTAAATAAGAAATGGTTCTCGTTTTTAAGCAGTTAAAATTTAAAGACCACGCCTGAGGGATACTCGATGGCGTGGTCTTGTTGAATTATAAACAAATAGGGTTATATCTTTGGACTGGATTCGGATGGACTGCTGATGTCTTCGAATTTAGGAGTTGATGCAGCCATTTTTTGTGGTGCCTTGGGTTGGTCCACTTGCTGGTTAGAAGAGGAGGAAGAGCCTATATCAACATCATCTTCAATTCCTTTGATTCCTTTTTTGAATTCAACGATGCCTTTACCAAGGTAGCGGCCAACTTCAGGAAGTTTACGCCCGAAAACAAGCACCCCAATTACTGCAACAATACATAACTCAACCGGTCCCAAACCAATAAAACCAAATAAAGGGCTCATGTGGAAACTCCTAAATATAAATGCCTTAAATTCCTTTGATTTCAAATCTAGGAAGGCTAGTATCTAATGGTTAAGTATATCAGCAAAAATCCTGTGTAAACAAGGATAATGAGGTTAATTTTTTTTAACCTTCTAATTTATATAATAGTAGGTAGGGGAATCAGCGGAAACCCTTAATTTCAATAACTTTAGGTAAATAGGTTGTGAGGATTAGAATGACCTTTCTTTTCAAAAACAGGGCGGTTTTATTTCTACTTTTGCTTACTTTTACGCAAGTTAGCTTTGCTAACGATTTTTACCCTTTAGAAGATGGTTCGCTCTGGAAGTACCAAGATTCTAATAATAAAACGATTCTTAAAAAAGCTGTTCGAGAAGAAAAGCTTGGTTATTATCCCTCAGTTTTACTTGAAGTATCCGAGGGGAAAACGGTCCTATCTTCAGAGCATATTGGCGTTACTAACGAAGGGGTATTTAGATTCGCTCTGGATGGTAAAAGGTTTGATCAGGGAGCTTTGCTCTTAAAAGATAAACCTAAAGTTGGTGATAAATGGCCCATCATTCTGAACCTTGATGCGGGTAAATTAGCTACTGAGGTTAAGGTCACCGAAGAAGAAGTGGCTGTTCCTTTTGGGAAATTCAAGTGCTTTGTTACCACAACGGTAAGTAAGGACGAAAAAGGAACCGAATACATACTTAAGAACTACTATGCTCAAAAAGTTGGTGTGGTGAAAGTCACCATCGAAAAAGCAGGAAAGAAACATTACGAACTTCAGCTTCTCGAGTTCAAGCTTGGCAGTAATAAAGCTTCAGATGCCAAGGGTGTTGAAAAAAAATAACGCTGGGATTGTTAATTAACCCCTTCAACTTTTAAGCGGATGGTTACGGGCAGATGGTCGCTATAGCCACGCACATGCTTGTGATCTTTTTCTGAACCAAATCGAACTGGGTGCCCTTTGCCATCTGCTGGTGGTGCTTCGCTAAAAACTTTTGCACTTGAAGGGTCGCAGCTCCATCCTTTGTCATCAAGCAAGCCAGGCGAGACAACGATTTGATCAAATAATTCAGATTTTCCATGATAATAGATGCTTCCCAGTTTCTTTTCCTTCCAATCAGAAAACGGGTTTAATAAAGGGAAATCAAGCCATCTATCATTCCCCGAAGAACCTTCGATCTCTCGTTTTTTAACCAAAGTTTCTTGTACTGAAGCTGTCGTCTTCAAATGTTTCTTGACACAATCTTCATCAGGGGTTGAGTTGAAATCACCACACACTAAAAAATCGATGTCGGGGTTGTTTCGTGCCATTGCGATATAAGCACCATGAATCTGATCCGCATACTTCGCCCTTCCTGTGCCATCTTTGTCTGTAAGTTTAGATGTCCAGTGAGTTGCGAGAACAATTAATTCTTTGCCATTGACCTTGATAGGCACCTCTAAAATACGAATTCTTTTCCCAAGTAAAGTTACTCTGTTGGATTGAATTGGAAGCTTGCTGATGACGCAGGTAGCAATGCATCTGCCCCCATGAGGGTTTTTAAAAGCGATATCCGTGTAATGATTATCTGCAGGTAGTTTTGCATTCAGGGATGCAACCAATAAATTGGGAACTTCGGAAGCTTCTTCAACTTCTGCAAGGGCGAGTATATCCGGGCCGGTACCGTTGTTCATTTTCAGTAGAACTTCCACGATATGATCAAGCTTGAGTTTGAAATCTTTTGGGTTGTTACCAAACCAAGAATCATATTCTTTGTCGGGCTCTGTTTTTCGATGATTATCCTTGTTGTCAAAGAAGTTTTCGACATTCCACATGCAGAAAAGATACCCATCTTGGGAGGGGGCTTTGGCAGGTAAAGTGGCTTTGCTTTCTGGGAAGCAACCCGAAGAAACCAAGGCGCAAAGGATGACAAAACAACCTGGGTAATTTGCATTCATGGTAAACACCTTAATTTAACATTTTAAACATGAGTTATCATAATCTGAGATTGTGGTTTTTCTCGTATCTCATGTAACCTTAACACAATTACTTAGCTTATAAAGCCATTTAGCGCTTATAAAGCCATTTAGCGACCGAGGGCAATATGAAAGAGTTATCAAGAATCGTTTGGGTGTTGTTTGGCATAATGATTGGTTTTGCATTTGCTATTGGAATGAAAAATATTCCGACAGCGGTAGCGGGGAATGATAGGCACGAAGATTTTGTCATGGCAACAGGCCCGGTGTTGGTAAGCACGAATGCCCCAACTGATGGTGTATGGTTATTGGATTATAAGTCAGGAAAATTGCAAGGAAGTGTTATCGACCGCTTTTCAGGCAAGATTGTAGGTTGGGCAGAATTAGATTTGGCGGAAGAGTTTAGCTTGCCTCCCAGACAAAATGTTCATTTTGTAATGACCACCGGAATTGTTGGAAAAGAACAATCCGCACTTTATGTTGCTGAAACAACAACAGGAAAAATGGGTGTTTATACCATGGGGCCAAGGCCAGACGGGATGGCAGGCGCTATTATCAAGCGCCAAGATTTATCTCTATTCCGCAAGCCAAGATAAAACTTAAGGTTTAAGAGATTCAGAATCGGTGTTGGTTTTTCCCAAGCCAGCAAGAATGGTAATCCATCTGCAAGCCGCCCAAATAACTAAGAATATTACTGAAGTCATAACAAATAAAGTCATTCCAAATCGCAGTGCTACGGGAAACAAATCTACAAATTGGCCTTCTTTTGAGAGGGTTTGAAACCATGCGCTCATCATGGTAGCGCCCGCAGTAAGAGTTGTCGCAGATACGAAAAGCATTGGTATCAATGTGAAAGGGATATAAGCACCCCTGCCGGAATTCACCATAACGGTGGTTACCAGCGCCAATGCCAACACTGCAAGGAGTTGGTTTGCAATGCCAAACATGGGCCAGATAGTGCCAATGGATCCTGTAGCAACCAACATACCCCAGCTTACAGTGATGATGAAGGTTGATAAAATCGATCCAGGAAGCCAGTCCGTTTTTCCTAACTTGGGATGGATGTATCCAAACATTTCTTGGAGTAAAAATCTGGCAATGCGTGTGCCAGTATCAATAGTGGTGAGAATAAATAAAGCTTCAAACATAATTGCAAAGTGGAACCAGTATTTCATGAGGTGGTCGAAAGGAATGCCTAACTGGTTCAAGGGTTTTGAAAGAATGAGTGACATACCAACAGCGAGGGTGACTGCTCCGCCTGTTCTGCCTCGAAGCGATTCGCCACCGACTTGGCGCTCGATGGTAGAAAGGTCAAGATGTTCGAGGTTTCCCGCATTCCCTAACTCTTGGTGAAGTTTGTCGACTTGAGGTTGCCATTTGTCAACTTGCTCGAGCCCAATGTTGATGTCGTAATAGATTTTAGGGTCGAGTGAAGCAGCTGAAATAAGCGCAACAAGGCCAACCAATCCTTCCATAAGCATGCTGCCATAGCCAATCATGCGAACATCAGATTCTTTGCCAATCATTTTAGGAGTTGTGCCTGAAGCAACGAGCGCATGAAAGCCGGAAATCGCACCACACATGATGCAAATGAAAACGAAGGGGAAAAGGCCGCCAGCAAAGGTTGGTCCGCCTTGGGCGAATACGGGCTCGAAGGGCCTGTGAACCAGAGCAGGGTTCGCAACGATGACTCCAAGAATAAGTAATGCAATGGTACCAACTTTTAGAAAGCTTGAGATGTAATCTCTGGGGCAAAGCAGCATCCAAACCGGCAGAACAGACGCAATAAACCCGTAAGAACAAAGTGCAATGACAGCTTGGTTTTTGGTCAGTGAAAAATAGGGTTCCAAAGCAGAACCCGGAATCCAGTTGCCTGCAACGGTTGCAATTAAAACGCCAACTGCACCTATAAGAGAGGCTTCAACGACTTTCCCTTTGCGTAGTTTATACATGTAAAACCCGACAAAAAATGCAATTGGAATCGTACAAGCAATCGTGAATACGCCCCAAGAACTTCCGTGAACAAACTGTGCGCCGCCGTTGGGAAGAATGATCGGTTTGCCTTCAAGCTCCAAGGCGATTTCTGGAAGTTTACCTGTGGTAGGAAGAACGATTTGAAATTCAGCATCTCGCCTTGCAGGTGCAGATGTTTTTGTGAAGTAAAGAGTGCAACCCGGAGGGAAGTTGTAAATGGTTTCTTTATCGTTGGATCGAGAAGAGTTAAGAACGATTTTTTCGCCTGCAGGGATATCGATTCTAGTGCCCTTTGGGAATGGAATAGTTTCACCCCCCAAGGCCTTTACAACGACAAATCCTAAACCAGCAAGAGCGATGATCACGATAAAAAGAATTGCAGCAGAGGATAAAACACCGGCTAAAGGCCCAAGTTCTAACTTGGCAATTTCAGCAAGAGATTTTCCGCCTCTACGAACCGAGGCGGCTAAAACCAACATATCTTGAACAGCACCTGCCAAACATACCCCGATAACCAGCCAAAGTAATCCAGGCATGTATCCATATTGGATTGCCAAGACCGGCCCGATGAGTGGACCGGCCCCGCTGATAGCAGCAAAATGATGGCCAAATAATACCCATCTATTAGTGGGGTGATAGTTTTGCCCATCATTAAATAAATGAGCAGGCGTGACTTTTGTATCATCAAGGCATGCAACTTTTGCAGCCAGAAAAGCGCTGTAATAGCGGTATGCAATTGCCAGGCAACAAAGTGCAAAAAGAAGAATAGGCATGGCATGCCATACAACATGATCCCCAGCTTGCGAGTAGAAAACATTGCCAAACAGGGATGTTAAGAGCATCAGTTCGCACCTTGTTAAAAATAAAAAGGCAGGGCGAATAAATTGCCCTGCCTAGGTTTATCATAGTACATACCCGCAGAGTTGGTTACTCCCCTGCGACTACTCTGGAAAGTTCTTCATCGATGGCTTTCATCTCGTCGCTTTCCTTATTGGATTGCCACCAAGCCCAAGCAACAGCAATCAGGCCTACGCCAAGAATGGCAATGCCAATGGTGTAGCGTTGGCCAACAATATTGCCATCTTTGAGATTGTAATTCATAACCAGTGGTAGAATTAAAAGACTAACCATGTTCATAACTTTGATAAGAGGGTTGATAGCAGGGCCAGCGGTATCTTTAAGAGGATCGCCAACCGTATCGCCTGTAACCGAAGCCTTATGAGCTTCAGAACCCTTACCAGATGTTGAAGTTTTAGGTTGGTCTTCGATAGTTTTCTTTGCGTTATCCCAAGCACCACCTGCGTTAGCCATGAAAACGGCAAGCATCTGGCCGATGAGAATCATACCAGCAAGGAAACCGCCAAGGGCATAAGGCCCCATGGCAAAACCAACAACAACAGGAGCAAAGATTGCTAATAAACCAGGTCCAACGAGTTCTTTCTGAGCAGTACTGGTACAAATATCAACCACTCTGCCGTAGTTTGGCCTTTTCGTTCCAGCCCAGATTTCTTTATCACGGAATTGAGCACGACATTCTTGAACGATCAAGAATGCAGCGCGACCAACTGCTCGGATAGTCATACTGCTGAAAAGGAAAGGAACCGCACCACCCAAAAGCATACCGATGAATACATAAGAATCAGCAAGATTGAGCTTGGCAGCCCCTTCAGCAAATTCAGCAGCACTCAGCGTGGTGATAGCATCTTCGCCTTTTCCTGTTGCTACCACAGCGATAAAGCTGGCAAACAACGAGACTGCAGCAAGAACAGCAGAACCAATAGCAATACCCTTGGTAATAGCCTTGGTGGTATTCCCCACGGCATCAAGATCTGCAAGGGTCTGACGAGCAATTTTATAATCTTCTTCATTCATGTAGTTAGGGTCTTCAGGAGGCAAAGGCTGGTTGTTCTGGTCACGATTGTAACCCATTTCACCAATACCGTTTGCGTTGTCAGCAATGGGGCCAAAAACATCCATACTAATGATGTTGCCTGTTAAGGTAAGCATGCCGATGCCACACATTGCAACGCCATAAGCAATAAAGATGGGGTTGGTGCCGCTGTAGACCAAAACGGACCCGAGAAGGGCGACCGAAATAATCAACACAGACCAAACGGCACTTTCATAACCAAGTGCAATACCGGAAATGATGTTGGTTGCATGCCCAGTACGACAAGACTTCGCCAGTTGTTTGACGGGATCGTGCTCAGTGCTGGTCCAGTAATCGGTACACCAGTGAAGTGCAAGAGCTAGGGCAATACCAATCAAGCAGGTTAGGATAGGGCGATAATCAAAGCCTACATAAAGTGGCATGTAATTTTGAGCAACCTTGACCAAATCTTCGGAAGCAATTTTCGCTTGGCTATCAGGAGAAGACTTCTTCCAGATCAAATTCAAATCAGCAACATATTTATCACGAGCTACAGAATAGTTATCCCGGGCGACTTGATCAAGTTTTTTAAGTTCATCCCTGGATTTGATAACTAGGGGCACCAGAGTTGAACCGGCGTTGGCCTTTGTTAGGCTTTCAACAAAGCTTGGTTCAGTATAAAGCCCGCGTTTTATGGATTCACCGATCAAATATTCTGGAGTTGGGCGAAGATACAATGCACCCAAGCCACAGATCGCAATAACACTGATGAGCGCACCCAACCAAAAACCGTTGGTAACAGCAGCCATGGCTGCCTTAACCCCTTGAGATTTTTCAGCTTTAACTTGGGAAGTTGAAATGATACTTCCAATAACACCAATGGCATGAACCAAAAGTGGGAAGATAACACCCATGTGCCCAAAGCTAGCAAGACCTAAAATAAGTGCTGCAACAATGGTAACTTCATAGCTTTCGAAAATATCCGCAGCCATACCTGCGCAATCGCCAACATTATCGCCAACATTATCAGCAATTGTTGCAGCATTTCTTGGATCATCTTCAGGGATACCCGCTTCGATTTTACCAACAAGATCTGCACCAACATCCGCAGCCTTGGTGTAAATACCACCCCCAACACGCATGAATAACGCCAGCAAGGTTCCACCAAATCCGAAGCCAAGAAGAACTTCGAAGGCTTTCTCACCATAGTAAAGGAAAATGAGCGTGCCACCAAGAAGGCCAAGGCCATCGGTTAACATGCCCGTTACGGTTCCGGAACGATAACCAATCTGCAGTGCCATGCCGAAGCCGTTTTCTCTAGAGCGTGCAGCAGTTGCAACTTTAAGATTTCCAATGGTTGCCATGCTCATACCGAAATAACCAACCATTGCACTGAAAATAGAACCCATAAGGAATGCGATACCACGGCCGATAGCGATTTGCTTTTCGGTGTTGTTGTCAGGTTCGTGCCAAGGCCATTTGGTAACAGTAAGAACAACAGCAAGAATTAAAATGAGCCAGATAATAACTTTAAATTGTCTGGAAAGATAAGCGTTTGCGCCTTCGCGGACAGCCTTGGCAATTTCCTGCATTACAGGGGTGCCATTAGGTTGGCTGTTAACATAGTTTGCAAGGATTTTAGCGTAAAAGAGCCCAGATAAAGCAACGCATAGATTAACAACAAGTGCGATCTTTTCGAATGTAGTGAAGTTAGAATCACTGCTGAAAAGGCTGAAGGGGTGCCAATTGTCACCGCCCTCGCCGGTTCCTCCAGTGCCAATGCCGCTAGCGCCCATAAGGCCCAAAGCAAGAAACCCTACCATCATCCAAAGCCCTCTGGGGGCAAAAGGTTTTGTCTTCCGTGAAAAAATCTTCATCATCATAATTTCCTTACTATTCTCTCAAAGTCAGTTCTAAATAACCACGACCTAAACGACATCATGGCAATAACTTGTCTCGAAGGAAACAAGAAATTCAAAAAAAACACTTATCTCAGCAACGAGCTGAAATCTATGCCGTACTCATCACCTATTAACAAATCAAAATACAAAGGTAAAGTAAGTGGAAGAACGGTCGATGTCTACAAGTATTTTAAAATCTGTTCGTGGAAATTCAATTTCACCTGTTTTTGCCAGTAGGCAAGTAACTGATCATTAAACCATTTTGACTGGCTAAGCTGGATTCCATTGAGGCTTTTTACGGGTGCAAAACAAAAGGAATTGCTCGTGATCAATGCGGCATCGTCAGGCCTTACTTCTGAAGGCAAAATGTCTGCTTCAAGCCAAGGGAATCCCGAATCCTTTGCAAATGATTTAACTATGCGCAGGGCAATTCCATCCAAAACTTTTTCAGGTTTCGGGGTTAAAATCTTGAGGTCTGCACCACTTTTGGAAGCATCTTGAAGAATTATTAAATTCGAAGATGCAGTCTCTGTGAGAAAGCCATTTTCATCAAGCAATAAAGCCATGGCTGTTGCTGATCGTTTTTTGACTTCCCTTTCAGCAATCCACCAATGCATCCTGCTGCGCTGTTTGATGGAAGGATTAATGGATAAAGGTGAGGGCTGCAAAATGGAACTGGTGAGTAATTCGACCCCATGTTCCACCCAAGGCCGATATCGAAGAAAAGGAAGTTTGAAAGTGTGCATTCCTAAGGTAGGTAAACCATCGCCTGCCCCGCCAGGTTCACCCAAATAAAACCCAATCGGCCCGGCCGTTGCGAATAGCACCAAGGCCAGATCTTCCTCAGGTTTTAGAAGCAGGCAGTTTCTTTCAATCAATTCTTCAGCAGATTTTACCAATTCTACTTCACTTGTTTTTATGCCGATAAAACATGCTTCGCAATGAGCCATGAATCGTTGGATGTGTTCCTTAAGCATAAAAGGTTTGTGCGCAAACGAACGGCTCATATCCGTAACGGTGGCGCCCATGACAAAGCCTGCATCATGAAGAGTAAGCACAGCTTCAGATTGAGGGATAAAGTTGCCATTGATCCAAGCTAGATTCGAATTATTATCCACAAAGAATAACCCTGATCACAGAGATTATGCAGCCAGATTGCGTGAATCATGGCAAAGGAAGTCTTCAAGCATAAGAATAGTTTTAGCAGTAGCACCTTGTTGAGAGATAACAAAATCTTTGGCTTTCTGGCCCATTTGTATTCTTAATGATTCATTGGCAAGCAATGTTCGAGCGGTGTAAAGAAGGGAATCAGGCGAAGAAATCATGGAGGCACCGCCCGCATGAATAAGCTGCTCAGCAACCTGCTTGAAATTCCAGATTTTATCACCGAAGAAAACAGCGCTGCCATAGGCCGCAGGTTCAATCATATTCTGCCCGCCTCTTTTTCCGTCCATGCTGCCACCAACAAAAGCAATATCAGCGAGGCCCCAGACAAAGCGAAGTTCACCCAAAGTATCAACAAGAATAATGGAATCGTCAGGCGCTACTGCGGGACCAAGATCAGATCTGTTTTTAAAAGGTAATCCAGTAAGTTCGATTTGCTTTCTTACCTGATTGAAAAGGTCGGGCTGCCTAGGAACAAGAATCAATCGTAAGAGAGGGAATTCTTTTTTTAATACGAGGTAAGCGTTAAGCAGATATTGCTCTTCAGGTGCCTGAGTGCTGCCAGCGACCCAGACAAGTTCATTAGGTTTGATAGCAAACATGGCTTTGAATTTTTCGATGTTAGGAGCGTTGCGAGAAAAAGTAACCCCATCGAATTTTATAGACCCGGTAACTCTGGTAGCAGAGGGAGAAACCCCGATGCGATGCAGAAAATGTTCGGTTTCAATGTTTTGAAGAGCAAAGGCGCTGATTTTAGAAAAGAAAGCTTTGGCAACCCAAGGAAAGTTTAAGTAACGCGCCTGAGTTCGCGGGCTCATCCGTCCATTAATAACCGAGACAGGAAGGTGTTTGACTTTACAACACTGAAGGAAGTTAGGCCAAAGTTCACTTTCTGCCAAAACAATAAGATCGGGCTTGATTTGTGAAAGAGCCTTGTTGATTGCCCAGCTGAAATCAAGTGGGAAAAGAAACACATGAAGTCCTTTAAAACACTTCTGTGCTTCTAAAAGCCCGTTGTCTGTTGATGAAGATACGACACAAAGCCAATCGGGCTTGGAAGCTTGAATGCTAGAAACCAACTGGCGTAGGAGATGGATTTCTCCAACACTCACCCCATGAAACCAAACGGTTTTGGAATCGGAAGAAGTGTTTAAGAACTTGGAGTTACCCGTAAAGCGAGTAGCGAAATTATGAAAGGAACGGCCCTTCCACCAGAAACGCCATGCAAGCCAGGGCGACGCGAGAACAAGGGCCAAGAGATAAAAGGAATTTAAAAAGAGGCTCATGGGATTCCTTCCCTAAATTCCTTTCATACGAGATGCAGTGCTAAACCGCATTAGTGCGCATACAACAGTTTTTAAACTTCTTGCCACTACCACAAGAGCAGGGGTCGTTTCTGCCGATTCGTTCGCCAAAGTTCCTGATGGTTTCAACCTTTTTTTCTTGCTTGATTTCTTCGGGGGCGCCACTTGATTGAGCTTCGGGAGCTTGCAGTCTGGGTGCAGATTCATGAGTTGCAGAACCAATAACCCAAACGGTATCTTGAACTTCATCAGCATCTTCCATGCGGAAAACAATCTCGCTGACTCTTTCTTCAACACCTTCCCACATACCTTCAAATTCTTTCATACCCTCGCGCTTATAAACAGTCTTGGGGTCTTCTTGGGCATAACCTCGTAATCCCACGGTTGATCGTAAATGATCCATCACATAAAGATGATTTTTCCAAGTACTATCGAGTTGGGCGAGAACCAATCCCCGCTCCATGATGCGCATTTCAGGGCGATAGTGATCATCAAAGATGTTCCACATGATCTGCCTAGCAGCATCTTGCGAAACGCCAGTCAGTTTTTCTGTAGGAATTTCGATTTGAAGCTGAGTGCGCATGTAATCGCAAAGGTCTTTGGCATCGCCATCTTCGGAAACCTGTGTGCCATGAAATGCCTCTGCAAGTTTCAGGTCGATATCAGCCTGCCCGATTTCGGGCATTGCTTTGAAACTGACTTGAACAAGCATCTGTTGGATTTCAGCACGAGAAAGAGTGCGGAAGTTTTCTTCTGAAAGATCGCTAGCAAACTGGTGGAATCTGGATTGGGCCCACTTGTATAAGCCTTCACGATTGTACTTCTGGCTTCCTGGAACAGCTTGCGAACTGGTGCCCTCATTCATGAATTTAGCCATGCCCGCAGCAACAGGGAATGTAATTTCCTTTTGGCGATAAAGCTCCTTGGCTTTCCCAACCAGGATTTTTTCAACTTCGGTGGGAGTTTGATTAGGAAGGCTACTTTCAGGAACATCGATCTGAAACTTTAATTTCATCCAGTTTAATAAGGATGATAAACCCCACTTGGGTTGAAGTAAAATGGAGCCCTCTTGAAGGCTTATTTTTTCAACGGAGTCTTCTGTTTGCTTGGCAAGGTATTCGACAAGATCGCTTTTGCCCACAGATTTAAGGGTTTTCTCTGCGTTTTCAAGTTCCCAGCGTTTGTTAACCTGATTAGTGAGCGCTTGCCAGTTCCATTCACTTTCATCATCGGCCCCAAGGTTTTCTTCGATGAAATCCTGGAGCTGGGTTAGGGTTACCGAGTGTGCCTTATTCTTGGCGTAAAGTTCTGCTTCTTCAAAAGTGGAACGGTCAAAGTCCGAGCCTTTGAATTCCACGCCAAGCTTATCAGAGGCATATTGCGCAAAACTATCAGGACCATATTTGCGATCTAGAAAACGATCGATTGCCATTTTAATTTGATGCGCAATCATCCCGACGATGCGAATCTTGCAATTGGTGTCGTTTAAGATTTCCTGACGATACCCGTAAACCCTGCGCCTCTGGGTGTCCATGACCTCATCGTATTCGAGGAGATGTTTTCTGCTTTCGAAGTGTCTTTCCTCAACTTTTTTCTGGGCTTTTTGAATCTGCCTGCTGACCATAGGGCTTTCAATAGCTTGGCCTTCTTCCATACCCAACCTTGTTAAAACATTGGCAACCCATTCGCCCATGAAAATACGCATGAGATCATCTTGAAGCGAAAGATAAAAACGGCTGGAACCTGGGTCGCCTTGCCTGCCTGCTCGACCACGCAATTGGTTGTCAATTCTGCGTGAGTCATGTCGTTCAGTTCCAACGATATGCAAGCCGCCTAAATCTTTAACCTTGCGCCCCTCTTCCTTCGTTTTTTCTTTGGCTTCGATGTCTGCGATGATGATTTTCCACTCGTCTTCAGGGACATCCAATCGAGATGCATATTTGGTTTTAAGAACGGCCCAAGCCATGGCTTCGGGATTTCCCCCAAGAATAATATCGGTGCCTCGCCCCGCCATGTTTGTCGCAATGGTTAGTGCGCCAATTCTTCCTGCTTGAGAAACGATTTCCGATTCGCGTGCAGCGTGTTCGGGGAGTGCGTTAAGAAGTTCGTGCTTGATGCCTTTTCGCTTTAAGAGTTCGCTAAGCTTGATGGATTTATCAACATCGGTGGTGCCAATAAGAATGGGCCTGCCTGTTTCGTGAACCTCAACAACTTCCTCGACTACCGCTTTCCATTTTTCTTTTTCGCTGCGGAATACGGTGTCCGCATGATTTATGCGAATTAAAGGCCTGTTTGTTGGGATTGCGTAAACTTCAAGCCCGTAGATTTTCCAGAATTCATCCGCTTCGGTCATCGCGGTGCCTGTCATCCCGCAAACCTTTTTGTAAAGCTTGAAGAAGTTCTGCAGGGTAATGGTTGCAAGCGTCTGGGTTTCTTCCTTGATTTTTACCCCTTCGCGGTAATGCTTGGCTTCGACCGCTTGATGCAAACCATCCGACCATTGCCTGCCAACCATTAACCGGCCAGTGAATTCATCGATGATGATGATGCTCATCTCGCCTGTTTCAGGATGGTTCATAACCGCATACTGTTTGTCTTTTTTATAAAGGTGGTGGCCCTTTAGGGAGTTATCAATGAGATGGGGCCATTCCATGTTTCCTGCAGTGTAAAAGCTTTCAACACCAGCAAGTTCTTCTGCTTTACGAATACCTTCATCGGTAAGATGGCAGGTATGTTCTTTTTCTTTGACTTCGAAAAACGGGCCGTTTAGGAATCCCGACTCCGCAGAATCTTTGTTGGCATTTCGTTGTAGGTCTGCTAATCGAACAGCGACTTCGTTTGCTTTGGTGTATTTTCGAAGATCGCTAAAAGCCTGACCAGAAATAATAAGTGGAGTTCGCGCTTCATCGATGAGAATGTTATCCACTTCATCGATAATGGCAAAATGCAGCCCTTTCTGACATTGCTGGCCATATGCATCGTAACTATTATCGCCCCATCGCGCAGGTTTCATGTTGTCGCGCAGGTAATCAAAACCAAATTCGCTGTTGGTGCCGTAGGTGATGTCGCATTCGTAAGCTTCGCGCCTTTGAACTGGATCCATATCGCTTTGTATGAACCCAGCAGTTAAACCGACCCCGCGGTAGATGGGAAGCATCCACTCGCAATCGCGTCTGGCGAGGTAATCATTGACGGTAATGACATGAACGCCTTTGCCTTCCAGAGCACGTAAAACAGCAGGAAGGGTTGCAACCAAAGTTTTACCTTCGCCTGTAACCATTTCTGAGATCATGCCCCGATGCAAGACAATACCGCCAAGCATCTGAACATCGAAGTGCCTCATGTTTTTGGATCTTCGAGCAGATTCTCTACAGGCAGCAAAGGCAACCGGTAAAAGCGAATCCAAGGTCTCGCCTTGGGCAAGCCTGTCGCGAAGTTTGGATGCCATTTGCCTTAGTTCATCATCGCTAAGGGCCAGCATTTCAGGTTCAACATCGTTAATTTTTGCTAGGAGGGTGCCCGGCGTGATTTTCGGAACGCTATCGGGTTTGTTGGAACGAACAAAACCAAGAGATCTGATATATCGTTCGTTGTTATCGCCTAAGATGATAAGCAGTAATTTGCCAAACATTTCAGGGAAAGAGCTAACGAATTCGATTAATTTATCAAGAAAGCTTGTCTGCACTGGCATTGCGCCACTCCTCAGAAAAAACAAAGCATACAACAATGTGGACGCAGTTCAATGATGCAAGTCTAGAAGGGATTGGTAGTTTCGGTCAATATGTAGAAGCATAATAATTTATGGTACCAAATTCCCCAGCAAGTCCTCTGCTGACTTTTTCCTTACCCATCCTACCGTAACAGTTCCCGGTTGAACACCCGCATAAAACTCTAAATGATCCGGTAGCTCTTGCACCAACTCTTTTCTGTCCTTCCCTGATTTTATAAGAAGCAGGGTGTTTGGCCTTTCATTAAGAAACTTCATCAACAAAGGTTTTTCATTTCTGGAGAAAGAAACGACCTCGGCATCGGGGAGGTAAAACGGAGCAGAATCCCATAAATGCGGGTAACAAACCACGAGAGAGGGCATTTGTTTTTCCGCTTTGAGATGCGCCCTAAGGTGCCCCCGCAATGAAAAAATATGGTTGTAAGCTGGAAGGATTTCTCTAATTCCAACATAAAGTGTCAGAAAAAGAACTCCAGCAGTTATTAAAAAGGAAAGTTTTCTTTCGGGTTTTCCAGCTTTAAGCATCACCCAAAAGCAAAGGGCCGTCAGAAAGATAAACCCAAGAATAAAGCCGGTGCCCGGCTTAAAAATACCGCGAAACATCCCCGCAAAAGAAACTCCAAAGCCTGCCAAAAGAAGTACACCCAAAAAATTGAATGCCCCATTTGAAACAGGTGCCAACAAGGTTTTCCAAAAAAGACCCTCTGCATTAGAGCAAAGTACTGCCCTCACTTGACACCCAAGCGCAATTGCAAGCATAGGCAATACAGGCAAAAGATAAATTGGCCTCTTGCTTAATCCCATCGAAAAAAAGGTTAATATGACCAATCCCGTCAACAAACCAAATCCCGCAAAGGATCCCAAATACTGCTTCCTTGTTTTTGGTTGAAACAACGAACTGATCAACCCCGGAAGTAGGAAAATCCAAGGCATCATTCCAAATAACAATTGAGGTAGGAAAAACCAGAAGGGCTCTTCGTGATCATAGGGGGCGACATACCGTAGAAAATTCTGCCCTATGTAAAAATGCTGAAAGAAATCAGGTTCTCTTAGCGTAACCGCAATCTGCCAGGGAATGGAAATGACAAGTGCGGTGAGGATAGGCACCAACCAAGATTTTATTCCGGGTTTAAAAGTGCGTTGGTCAACGAATGTCCATAATGCGATGGGCAAAGCCAAAAGAATGATGGCGACGGGGCCTTTAGTAAGAATGCCCAAACCCATGCAAATACCGAAGCCAAGCCAGTAGAAAAGATTAAGCTTCTTTTGATTGCAAGCCAGAAATCCGAGGCATAATCCTAAAGTGACCCACAAGCAAAGAAGTGTGTCCGGAGCCAGCATTCGCTCTAAATAAATAAATCGGTTGGTAAGGCACAAAATAAACCCCGCGATCAGTCCTTCCCAATGAGCCTTTGCATTAATTCCCCAAAAAACCAAAACAAAAACTGAGGCAATTCCTGCAAAGCATGGAAGTAACCTTGCGGCCCAATCGTGAATACCAAAGATTTGATAAAGGCCCATCACAGCCCAATAAGTAAGGGGAGGCTTATCTAAATAGGGTTTGCCATGAAGCAAAGGCACAACCCATTCGTTCTGGAGGAGCATTTCTCTAGGGACTTCCGCATATCGAGCTTCCTGAGGTTCAAGTAAAGGCGCCCGTAGGCTGGAAGCAAATAAGAGAGCAGAAAAGAGGAGCAAAATGAGAACGCCCGAAAAGTACGCCAGCCTTTCACTTTTCTTCCATTCCTTAAATGAAGGAGTTGATTCAGGACTGTTGAAAAAATGATTGCTGAAACAATAAGGGATGAGAGTTTTTAAAGTTTTGGGAACTTCCATCCAGCCCACTTTGCTACTTCCCGCATAACGCAATCTGTGTCTTACAGGCACTTCCTTGATGACCAGATCGTTGCAGGCAGCCTTGTGAAACATCTCGGTGTTGACGAAAAAGTTTTTAGCATCGGGAAGGATTTTGTTAAGGGCAGATTTTCTGAATATCTTTAATGCGCAATCACAATCTCTAACTCCAGTGCCTAAAAGAGAATGCACTAAAAAGTTGTAGCCTTTGGATAAAAAGATACGCAACTTCGGGTCTTGTCTGTCAAAGCGATACCCAGCAGCAATATCTGAAGTTTTTATGGCTTCGAGTAAATTGGAGAGATCTTCAAGATAAAATTGGGAGTCAGCATCGGTAAATGCCACGAACTCAAAACGAGCCGCCTCGAATCCCGTGCGAAGGGCTGCACCGTATCCTTGATTCTTTTCATGTCTGATGATTTTAGTGTGCGAATAAAGGCTGGCTATTTGCGAGGCAGCTTCAAAAGTTGAATCTAAACTTCCATCATCAATAATTAGAATTTCATAATCGGAAAGATTTAGTAAAGATAAAGCTTCTTCTGCTTCAATGATTGCCTGCCCAATGCCTTTTTCTTCCCGGTAGGCAGGGATCACCAATGATAAATTTCCGTATGAAGCCGCTGGCATTTGCACTTCCTTGTGCTTGCATAAAAAGCTGAAAGATTCTCAATCATAAAGATTGGCACAAGTAGTGATAAGCTGTCAAGGCGTCTGCGTTTAGGATTTCTTTACTTCCCACTTGATTCAAAGAATCCTATTATATTCTAAATGAAGCACCCAGATGCCCCACCTTTGCCCGCTTGGATAATGAAGAAGGATGGCAGAATCGTGCCATTCCAAGAAGATCATATCTGCAAAGATTTATACGAAACGGGAGTAATGTTGGGTAAGCCTGACCCCTTTCTTGCAAGAGAGTTGGCAGATGCCACCTCGTATTTTTTGGCATCGGAAAACCCCGGAGCGACATTAAAACAAGAAGATGTAATTTTTGCGGTAACCAGAACGGTTCGAGAATTTGGGCATCCGGATATAGCACTAAAATACCCTGAGTTTGCCTATAAAGTTGAATTCGGCCAAGGGTCGGTAGAAGTTGAGACCGAATTGTTTCCGGGAAGAAATGTAAAAACGCTTCAAGAGTTTAACCGCGATAAAATGTTGAATTCGGTGCTTACCCCTGACTTGGCAGCGGGAATCCAGGAAGGGTGGATCCAAATGGAAGGGATATCCTTCCCCGATGGCCTTCTAGCAGCATCGTGGGTGAAAGAAGATTGGCTGGATATGGTTTTGCAGAGTCCAAAAGAATTCATTTCAGGCATAAAAAATCTCGCAGCAAAACAAATTCATTTTGAGGGTGCAGAGTATTTAGCGTTAGAACAACCCCGGATCGATAAGAAGCTATTAAAAACAGCTTTGAGCGTCATGGATGTGTGTTTAGAAACTACAGGGAATATGGGGGTTTTGCATTTAAACTTCCCGAGCGCCCCCTCATGGTTTCAAGGATTGAATTATAGCCCATTGTTTCAACCTGAAATGCAAAGCAATAAAGAAAAAGCTTTATTGCTTACCCGTGCATTTCTAGATGCTTGGATTGAGGCATCGCCTAAGAGGCTTAAAATGCATTGGCATCAGATAGGCGACATCGATGCGAATGTGAAGCCAGTTTTTGATTATTTGTCTCAAAATACCCATAATTGGGCGTTCTCGCGATTGGCGAAGTCCGGGCTTAATTATTTATCTAATAAGTCGGATCGCAATGTCTTGGATAAAATGTCTTTGCGTCTGGATAAGCTAGCCAAGGCCTGCATGCGTAAAGGGATCTTGCATAAATTTGGGGGAAGGCTCCCAAGCTTGGTTCGTTTGGGAATAAGTGCCGGGATACAAAAGCGAGCATTCATAAGGAAAATCGAAATCGAGCGCAGGCAAAATGAAGAGATGAAAGTAAATTTAGGTGCGGGTTTCTTGTTAGAGAAGGCCCGATTAATCATCGCCCCAAAAGGCCTTCCCGAACTTTTAGAGAATATCTTCCCGGGAAAATCTTTGGTAGATGATGAAGTAACCTTGTATGTGAAAAATGTTTTAAGTGTTTTAAAAGAAACTGTGCGCTCCGAGGAAATCAAAGGGTTTATCCCAATTTCGATTGATTTATCCCATCTTTTAGAAGTCAAAGAATCGAAAATAAAGGCATTGGTTGAAGCTCAGAGCGGTGGCCCTAAGTTGAATATTCCAAAAGACTTACAAGGTAAATCGAGGTGGCTTAATTCGTTGGTTTCCGACGATGATTTGCTGAGTATTTTTGTAACCAACAAAGAACCCATTCTTGATGAAAACAAGAAGTCGTGGACAAAAGTTCACTCGCTGGAGTGGTAAGAATTGCTCGCTTGACCCTTGTCGCTTGCACTTGTTGCTATTAAACTAATATCTTGATGAATTTTTTTGACCCGTATGATTGACAGGAGTTTCTATGCCTCACACGCGCAGTGCCAAGAAAAACTTGCGCAAGTCCGAAAAAAGGCGTGCACTTAATCGTGCTGCTCTTCGTGACATTACCTTACTTGTAAAAAATGTAAGGAACGCACCTGTAGGTTCAACTGAAGAATTGCAAAAGCAGTTTAACCTTGCAGCTAGCAAAATTGATAAAGCTGGTGCTAAACGAACCATGCATGCCAATAAGGCTTCAAGATTAAAGTCTCAGCTCAGCAAAATTCTGAACAAAAAGACTGCTGCTAAGTAGTTTGTTGATTAATAAAATAGGAAGCGCACACCTTTGTTAAAGGCGTGCGCTTTTTATATTGCTTTGCGCAATTTTTCGCGATATCGCAGGCGATGAATCTTTGCAGTTTCCGCACCTTCAAGCCTCTTCCAAATAAGCACCGTGAATGCTGGTACTAAAATTGGTCTGACAATAAAAGTGTCAAGCAAAACACCAAATGCCAGCGCAAATCCAATCTGAAACAAGGTGTTTAATCCTGCAAGCATCAAAGTTGCAAAGGTGCCCGCCATGATTAATCCACACGAGGTGATCGTTCCCCCGGTAAGCGCCAAGGCCTTGCGCGTTCCTTCAACTGCCCCATGAATCTCTTTTTCTTGAATCATTCGTGTGATTAAGAAAATATTGTAATCTTCGCCCACAGCAACAAGGATGATAAACAAGAAGAAGGGCACGCGCCAATCAAGCTCGCCAATAGCTCTGCCATCATACCAGTGTGCCATCAAAGCGGTGGCACCAAGGGTGACAAAATAACTGAAAAGAACAGTAACGAGCAAGTAGGCCGCAAGCCATGGGCTTCGAACCAGATAAAGCAAAATAAGGAAGATGCCTACGAGAACCATCCAGTTGATTCTAAATCGGTCGGATTCAGTAACGGTGGACATATCCTGTGCAGCAACAGTAAGGCCATAAATTTCAGCATTAATGACTCTGGATCTGCCTGCAGCACTAGGAAGTTGCTCTCTAGCCCAATAACGAAGGCTATCAAGTGTGGGCAAGCTTGCGAGTTCGAAGGGATCGGTTTTTAAAACAACTTCAAGTCTGGTAACATATTTGAGTTTATTTTTTTCGCGCCCTTCGCGGTTCACGAGGGTTGCCAGATAATATTCGCGTGCAACTCGCATGATTTGGTCGTCAACGCCTGCCAAGACATTCGACCAGAATTTTTTAAGGATGCCTTGGGCATCTTCATTAATGCCTTTGGGTTCTTTAACAGGCTGACCTAAAGGTTGAGTTAAGCTTCGAACTTCAGCAACGCCTGATAGCCTTTGAAAACCTTGGCTTAAGTGGCTTAATAATCTCTTGCCTTCTTGGTTGTCCCAAGGCTTGTTCGATTCAAGGAGAACGATGACCGGGCCAAGTTCGCCCGGAGTAAAATGTTCTTGAATCGCTTGTAAACCAAGAACGCTTTGGCTTTTTCTGGAAAGCTCGCCCGTGGTGTTATAATTAGGGGTTACTTGTAGGCCAATGATTGCAAGAGGAACGAGAGCAACGGTAATCACCGCTAAAGCTCTGATTGGGTGGGAAACCACCATATCGCCAAAGCGGAACCAAGCAGCGTGTTCTTTTTCAGGAGCAATAGCAACAGGTAGCTTTCCAGGCCAGAAGGCTAATTTGCCGCATAGCCTTAATAACGCAGGCGCCAGCGTTAACGATGCAAATAATGCGACTGTCAAGCCTAATGCGATTGCAGGCCCACCACAACGAACCTTGGCAAATTCCGCAAGTATCATCAAGCTTAGGCCGCATATTACCGTTCCAGCACTAGCAACAATGGCGTGCCCCACATGTTCAACCGAAGCAGCGATCGCTTCCTTAGGATCTAAGCCGTTGCATAATTCTTCGCGATAACGGCTGATGAGGAATAGGCAATAATCCGTGCCTGCCCCATAAAGCATCACGATGGCAAATATCTTGCTGATATTCATCAAGTGAAACCCAGGGATTAAAGTACATAGCGCTAATAAATTGAGGGCAATCCAAACGGAAAGAACGATGGTAATTAGCGGTATGATCGCCAATCCTGGTGCTCTATAAACAAATAACAAGGTTACAATGACTAAGAGAATCGTTGCTAAAGTTGTACTATCCAGGCTAGATGCTCCAGCACTGATTAAATCTCTACCGACAGCGGCGATGCCTGTTACTTTGATTTGAACCGGCCCATTTTCTTGAGTGGGGAAATGCTCTCTAAATACCTTCTCGGCTTTATCTACGGTTAAACGAGTTTGGTTAGCCATGAAAGGGGTGGCTAGAAAAACTTGTACCAAGGTGCAAGTTTCATCGATGCTTTTAAGTTTTTTTCCTATGACAGGTTCTTTTTCGTAAAGAACTTTACCTATTTGCAGATCGGGTTCATTCTTTGCGAGTTCTTTGATTGCGGAAACTGCCTGATCAAGATGGGCGTAATCCTGAGGGCTAAAGCCGCCCGTTTTCTTTTCGACTAGGAAGATAACTTTGCTTGCAAAAATATCGTTTGGAAATGCTTCTTCTAATAGCTTGTAACCACGGACGCTATCGCAACGCGCTGGCAGAAAGCGGATATCATCATCTTGGGAGTTTTTTTCCCAAGAGGGTGCTAGAAATGCTGCCGTAACTCCAAATAGAAGCCACGCAAAACATATCTTCCAAGGGTGGTTGGCGGCCAATTGGCCTAACCATCGGTACATTCCCTTGCAACTCCTTTGCCAGAGCAAAGTTTCTAAGAGTGTAAATCCTTTTACACCACAACAGTTTTATATCGGCGTGTTAATTTGCCACGCTTAAGTGAAAAGCAAAGTTTTTTACGATTAATAAGAGATAGGTAAGCTTGGTAACGCTGACCTGTTTTATTCTCTGAATTTTCACTTTTACTTCATGGCCAATATGTACTTTAAAATGCAAGACCGATCATGGCAGGTTTTTGATAATCTGCCTCTAAGACCTGATAGATTACGGGGTTTAGGCCATTTCTTATTATCGAGCCCTTTTTCCCAATGTGAGTATGACCACTTAAAACATGACTCAGCTTCTTAATCTTAAGAGCTTGAGTACCTAAAGTAAGGTTACCAGCATAAGCATTGGAAAATGCCCAACCTGATTGATTGGTGTCCCGATGTATTTGTTCCTCGAATATCGGGAAATGAGTTGCGGCAATGATCGTATGAACCGCAGGATTATTATCCAAAGAGTTTAATTGACCCAAGAAAGGCCCCGAAACCCTCAACGCAAATTCAGGATCCGACCATTCCCAGTCAACTAGTAATGCATCGCTATTAAAATTAAATTTTTCTTGGGCAAAGTGTAGCTCAGAGTGAGAAATTCCAGGATCGACCGCTGAGTAATCGTACCAACCAATCGTTCCCGCAATCCCAATACCATTTTGCACATAAGAAGTTCCCTCAAGCCAAGTGCATCCCAAATCTTTGGTGATATTAGGTAACTCTTCGAACCATAATTTTTTACTATCGCTAAACCTTCGTACCCATAAATCGTGATTACCAGGTAAAACAAGCAAAGGGCAGGTGAAAGACTTTCGAAAGAGACGCAGGCATTTTTCGAAATCCTGAACTGATTCTCCCAAATCGCCACCCAGAATAAGAATATCCGGGCCAAATTCTGAAATCTCTTTTACAAGCTGTTCAATCTGCCACAAGGGGGTGATTGGTTGATGCAGGTCTGCGGTGAATGCGATTTTCATGTTTTATTCGATAATTTTATTGAGAGGATATTCCACGATGCCCTTGGCGCCTGCCAAGCTTAATTTTGGAATTATATGCCTGACAACGCTTTCATCTAGGATGGTATTTAAGGCTACCCAAGAAGGATCAGAGAGCGAAGAAATAGTGGGTTTTTGCAAAGCAGGCAATATTTTCAGAACATCTTCGAGTGAACTTTGAGGCACATTCATCATCAAACCAACTTTTCCCTCTGCAGCTAGTGCGCCCTTCAGCATCAACACCATATCATCCATTTTTTTGCGTTTCCAAGAATCTTCATGAGCATCTTTGTTTGCAATAAAGCGGGTTGTGCTTTCAAGAAGCTCTGCAACAATCCGCAACTGGTTGGCCCTTAGGGAGCTTCCCGTTTCAGTGACATCAACAATCGCATCAGCGAACCTTGGAGGTTTGACTTCGGTTGCGCCCCAACTAAATTCCACCTGAGCTTCAACCTTGTGGCTTGCAAGCCAACGATTGGTGATATTAACCACCTCGGTTGCAATGCGTTTGCCTTTAAGGTCTGAGATGTTTTTGATTTCAGAATTTTCGGGCACAGCTAAAACCCATCGGACGGGCCTTTTGCTGACTTTGCTGAAAATTAGTTCGGTCATGATTGTAACATTGGCCTGACTTTCTTGAACCCAGTCGAAGCCGGTAAGACCACAATCAAGCGAGCCATTTTCAACATAGCGTGGCATCTCTTGCGCCCTAATCAAGGTGCAATGAATTTCAGGATCATCAATCGAAGGGTAATAGCTTCTAGATTGGAAGGTCAGCTTGTAGCCAGCTTTACGAAATAAATCGCCAGTGGCTTCCTGCAAACTTCCAGCAGGAATCCCCACGCGTAAAATCTTCGGGTTGCTCATTTCTTATACACCTTTGAAGGGTCAAAGATCCTTGATCCAATAACTTCGGTCTTGCCATCGTTTAATTTACGAAAAAAGCAGGAAGAAAACCCTTCATGGCATGCAGCGCCGCCAATTTGTTCAACTTTAAGTAGCACGGTATCCGCATCACAATCGATGAAAAGTTCTCTAACGATTTGAAAATGCCCGCTTTCTTCGCCTTTACGCCAAAGCTTATTCCTGCTTCTACTGAAATAAACAGCTTTCCCTGTTTTCAGGGTTTCATTAAAAGCCTCTTCATTCATGTAGGCTAGCATTAAAACTTCGCCTGTTTTGGCATCTTGAGCAATCGCAGGAATCATACCACCGGTCTTGGAAAAATCTAACATGTTCATTCTCGAGACAAATTTAACTAGTAAGTAACAAGGCTGTAGGATTCATATCCTTTAAGCTGATCTTTACCCTTCAAAAAACTTAATTCTATCAAAAAGGCGCATGCTGCAACATTCCCACCCGCTTTTTTTACTAATTCACATGCTGCTTTCATTGTTCCACCGGTTGCCAGTACATCATCTATTATCAGTATATTATCGCCTGGTTTAACCGCATCGGTGTGCATATGCAATTCCGCACTGCCATATTCCAGATCGTAGCGCAATGAATGGGTTTTATAGGGCAATTTCCCTGGTTTTCGTAATAGAATTAACGGTTTTTTTAACTGTAATGCCAAAGGAGCCGCGAATAGAAAACCCCTAGCTTCTGCAGCAGCAATCGCATCAATTTTTACTGATTTCACCAGTTCCTGCAGGCTGTTGATTGAAGTTTGAAAAGCATTGGGATCGCTTAGCAAAGGTGTGATATCCTTGAACATGATTCCAGGTTTGGGGAAATCAGGAATATCGCGTATGAAAGATTCAAGCTTCATCAAAGGCGCTCCAGAAATATAGAACAAGGATTAAAACTCGATTCACTTACCTAAAGGCAATTATGACGATTAATGTCCGAAAGGCGAATCAAAAAGATGCAGTTTCCATTGTTAAAATGAACAAAGCTTTGGCGTTGGAAACAGAATCCATCACTCTTGATGACCAAGTTATTTCCTTGGGCGTTGCCCATTGCCTCAAAGATTCCGCAAAAGGTTCTTACTTTCTTGCGGAATACGAAGGCGTAGTCATTGGGCAATTGATGTTTACTTTTGAATGGAGCGATTGGCGTAATGGTTGGATATGGTGGCTTCAAAGTGTATATGTAGATCCTGACTTTCGTGGAAAAGGGGCTTTTAAATCTTTGTTCCATCATGTTGAGATGTTAGCTTTGGCTCAATTGGATGTTGTTGCAATAAGGCTTTATGTTGAAATGCATAACCTGCCCGCCAAGGAAGTTTATCAAAAAGTAGGGATGCAACATGCAGGGTATGAGGTTTTTCAGAAGAGTTGCAATCACCAACCCGATTCGAAAACAAATAATTCATGACAAATAAGCAAATAGAACCAGAACCTTCGGCTGGATTGTCGAAGGCTAGAGCCTTGTTGATCATTGCGTCAATCCTTTGGAGCACCAGTGGATTTTTTACAAGATGGTTGCAAACCACTTTCGAAAATGGTGCTGGCCCTGAGATCCATCCTTTGCAAATGGCATTCTTTCGCGTTTTATTTGCATCCCTAGGCATCAGCCTTTTTGTTCGCTTAAAAGATGTTAAATTTGCAAAAGGTATGGTTTTTACATCCATTTCATTTGCAATCATGAATGCCTTGTTTGTTACCGCTCTTGCCATGGGGTCTGCTGCAAACGCAATTTTACTTCAATATACATCGCTTATTTGGTGTGTTCTTTTTTCGGTTTTTCTGCTGAAAGAAAAACCAGACCTAAGAGCCATCCAAGCTGTTTTCCCAGCATTGATTGGCATCATCATAATTGTAATAGGCGGTTGGCATGCAGGGGAGGGCGTGGTGATTTTGATCGCACTTGGTAGCGGCCTTACTTACGCATTCGTTCTTACTGGTATCCGCTCTCTGCATGATGTTTCGCCTGCCTGGATCACTTTTTGTAATCTCCTTGTTGCTGCTTTGGTTTTGCTTCCATTTGTAATGGCGATGCCATTACCCACTACGAATCAACTGTTGATTCTTTTGATGTTCGGAGTCTTTCAGTTGGGGTTGCCTTATCTGATGACTGCCAAAAGTTTGAAAATTATAAGCCCGCAAGAAGCAGGAATTCTGACTTTGTTGGAACCCGTGCTAAGCCCCGTTTGGGCCTATTTGATTGCACCGGAGAAAGATGCGCCCTCCATAAGCACTTGGATGGGCGGTGGATTATTGATTGCAGCTTTATTCTGGCGTTACTATCCCGTTAAAAATAAAAGATAAAGGTTTCCTCTTCTTTGACCCTTTTTCTTTTTCAACTCTTAGAAGATCATGTAGACTAATTTCTGAGTTACTTTTTTCTCTTAAGAGGGTCATCTAATGAATAGGTTCACCGTATTCCGTTTGTTTTTCACAGTTTTAATTTCTACAGTTCTTTTGCACAACTCCTTAATAGGCGCTGATACAAAGGATGAAAAATGGGTTTCTCTTTTTAATGGTAAGGATTTAACTGGTTGGAAAACCCACCCAGATGATAAAGCTAAATGGGAAGTGGTGGACGGTATGATTGTAGGCACCGGAAAAGCCGGGCATCTCTTTAGCGAAAGAGCAAACTACAAGAACTTCAAGTATAAATTAGAAGTTTCCATCAGCGATAAAGGTAATAGCGGACAGTATTTCCGAACTAAATTTGGCAAAGCATTCCCTAAAGGAATGGAAGCGCAAATCAATAGTTCCGGTGGCGACAAAGTTCGTACAGGAAGCCTTTACAATGTTAAAGATTGTCTTGTTTATGAACAACTTGTAAAACCTGATACATTCTTTACCCAAGAAGTCTTGGCAGATGGTGATCATGTTGTAATCAAGGTGAATGGTAAAATTACTGTCGATACCAAGTTGACTGGTGATAATGCAAAATTAATCGAAGGGCACTTTGCTATTCAGCAGCATGACCCAGGCTCGACTGTGAAAATCAAAAAGATTGAAGTAATTGAACTGCCTTAATCGAATCGTATTAAAGTTAAAATAGATCCTTCGATTGCTAATGCAGTCGGGGGATTTTTTAATTAGAGCCGCTGTTCAACCACCGACCCTCATCAATTTTGAATTGGCCGGAAATTCGATTGTAAGTGATTTTTTTGCCTTTGATTTCTTCAGGAGGAACACCCACCCGTGTCTTTTTGTACAAGGTAGCAAGGCCTGTTTCTCCACCATAAAAAATTACCAATTCTTTGGCCTCTTCGTATGAAACCTGTTCGGCTCTGCCCCAAAACTCTTGCGCTTGCACAATGACTCTACCCTTTGCAACCATTTCTTGCTGGGCTTTGTTTTTGCCTTGTTTGCTTAATACATCTAATCTATCGCAACGCAGATACATTCCTCCCTTGGGAAGATGATCCATCACGGATTCCAAATCAATTTCAATGTTTGGGTTCTCTGAGGGGAAATTTAAAACCCGTACATTTTCTAGAAAAGTAGCAGTGTTTCTTTTACTGTTTCCATACATGCTGCGTAAAAAACTAACTTGAGTGAGTTTCATCTCATCTTCTGTTGTTTTGCTATTGGTTTTAACTTCAGCGGGATTTTGTTTTTCTTGACCGATGGGGGTTAAAGAAAGATCTCCACCGCTACGCTGCATGATTCGAACTTCACCGGGTCCGGAAGCGCGCACTTCATTACCATCGGTTCCTTCTTTCCCATCAAAATCATCTTTGTCAAGTTTGTTCATTGAAAGTGTGATTGCTTGAATTCGGTGATATTTGATGATTTTATCTTCTTCGCGAATGATTTCTTCAACCCTGACGCTTCTGTCGCATACCAGATTTTGAACTCGTGCTGGTTGCTCTGATTTGTTTCCACCTTTTAAGTAAACCGCTCTATCAAAAAAGACTTGAAGCGACTGGCAAGCCAATCGTGAGTTTTCTTGTTCTGCTTGAATGCCACCATGGAACTCAGCAAATTTCCCGTTGAAGAACATCGATTTATTCCAATGCACTTCCATGGGGACCGCTTTGTTAAGTTTGGTTCCTTGGAAGTTGGTTGTACTTTCCATTTGCATCGCACCAACGCCATTGACCCAAGCTTTGTTGGTTGCTTGATCGATGTTAACTTCAGGGCCGACAATTAACATTCGATCCATGCGAAGTTGTGCCAAGTCGCCAGTAACGACAAGAAAATTACCATCAGGGTGAGCAGTCATCTGCAAGGTGTCGCCTTTGATATCGACGCCTTTTTCACCTGGTTTTTCAGAATCCTGCTTAACGGTGACAGAGCCCTCGGTCCAAAACCTTTCAAGTTTGTTTTTGTTTTCAATTTGATCGACCCAAGCCTCGATAGACCTAGCAGACAAATGAATGGGCCGTGGGGCAGTGGAAGGTTTTTTGTTGTTATTGTTTATGCCATCAATTTTCACTTCCATATTGGGAATGACAGAAATTGGTGGAGCAGGCTGAGTCGTATTATTTTGTGAAGCAACAGTAGGTTTTGGTTGATTAGGTGCAGGGTTGTTGCTAACAGTTAATGCATTCTTTACGGATACTTCTTTGAACCAAGCTGAAAGCCGGCCACTATCTCGAATGATCAGGTCTTTTGAGTCCGCAGAAACATTACCAATTGCTTCAACCCGGTGCAGTTTTTTTCCTGATCCGGAAGGAATAACGGTGGACTGAAGAGGTTTCTCCTTGTTTATAGCAGCAGTATTGGTGATTGTTTTTGCAGGTTCTGCAGCTTTTAGCCAAACTTTCAAAGTGTCAGCATGTAAATTTTGGTCATGCAAGGGGTCATCAAATCGAGCATCGCCGGTGAGGATAAGCAAATCGAAAATTCCTTCCCTGGTAGAAACGAGTTGATCTTTCCAGGTGGCTCGAACAGGTTTGCCTTTTTTGTCTTTGTCTTTTTCCGTGATATCGATCCAGCCCGGCCCTTTGGCCGTAGCTTTTTGGAATGATTTTGCAGCAGGGTTTTTAGGGTCAGCTTTTTCGTTTTGAATTGTCATATCCACTGCATGAAGAATATTTCCATCTTTGACCGCCCACATTTCCGGTGAACCTTTCAAGGTTGCGGTCGATGTTTTTGCATCATAAAAGAAGCTGTTGCCATGTGCTTCAAGTTTTTCTTCTTCAGAGATTAAAACAACTTCTTTTCCCGTAGCGAGGGCGTTTTCAATATCAATGCCAGAGCTAAGGCTTTTTTCTTCGTTTTGAACGCCCGATGAAGGGCCTACATTATCTTTTCGTTTTAGATTGATTTCGAGCTTTTCACAAACTAGCTGATCGATTTGCCCTTTTCCTTCGTGGTGCCTTGTAACAATGACATCTCGTTTTGGAGTGCCCGGAGAAATGCAAGCGTCAAAAGTTGCAATATCTCGCCCTTTTTGAATGAGGTAGTCAAAAGTTCCAAGGGTTTTGATGCCAATATGTGCTTTCTCTTTTGGAAGTCCTTTGGCTGCTTCTTTTTTTCCTTTTTCAGGTGTTGCGCCTAAAAAGCTCGAATCATTGTCTACATAAAGATGCATATCCACATTAGAAAGCAGTTTGATTCTTTTAACCCCAAGAATATTATCGCTCTTTGTTTTCTTGGATTGATTCGTTGTAGGAAGAAGGGAGGCTTCTGTTAAAAGTTCCATTTCCATGCCTAGGCCATGGATTTCAGTTGGCCTAGGTTTGCTATGGTTGTCGGTAAGATGGATCGTATCGGAAGTCCATATAAGTTGTTTGCTTTCCTGATAAAACAAAGGGCCATTGGGAATATAAATGAAAAGGTCATCATCTCGCGATGGAGTTTTGTGGTTGTTGATTATTTCGATTTTCCCGGAGATTTCTCCACCAATGATTTTCCTGCTTCCAATGTCGGTAAGATTAACGATGGGGCGGTCAAATTTCAGGTAAGCGACATCGCCTCGGATGGTGTTGATTTCTATAGGCTTGTTTTCATTCTTATCTTTATTGAAAACCACGACACTCAAAGGCAGTAATCGTACTCTGCCATCTGGTTCGATCTGGAAACTATCTGCTGCAAAAAGCATACTGCGAGAATTGAGTTCGATTTTGATTTTTCGTTGAACTTCAGGGCAATCGAGCCCGAATGCTTGTTGTAATTTTGTAACAACTCTGCTGGTTGGTCTTACGGGAAGTGGCGGAAGATCTTCCTTGGCCCGTGCACTAAAAGCAAGGGGTAGCGGGGGAATACCATCGATTGCTCCCAAAAACCAGGCGTAAACAAAGTACAACGCCATGAATAGGGAGAACCCGAATCCAAGGATTAAGATTCGCTTCGGAGTCCACACTTTAGAACCACTCCTTCATTATGCTGCGTCCCGATTAATTAATTTAAGTGAGAAGTACATAGGTGATCCCACTTGCCTTGAACTTTGAGAATAACTTCTACAAGATCGCGTAACGCAGATTTTCCACCAGGATTACTGCTGACAAATTGCGCACATTTTCGCACTTCAAAACATGCATCGTTTGGCGCCGCTGCCAAACCGCAGGATTTCATTACCGAAATATCAGCAAGATCATCACCAATGTAGGCGATTTCATTGGCCATTATGCCGGTTGCTGAAATAATTTCTTCAAGGGCTTTAGCCTTGTTGCCTACCCCTTGAAAAACCAAGTTGATATCAAGTTCTTTGGCTCTGTGTTCGACAACAACCGAACTACGCCCCGTGATAATCGCAGTTGTAATTCCAGACTTGTTGAGCGTTTTTAGCACCGACCCATCGCGTACATGGAAAACTTTCCATTCCTTGCCCGTGCCATCGTGGATGATCCCGCCCTGGGTTAGCACACCATCAACATCCATTGCAATAAGTTTTATTGCCTTGCATCGTTCTGAAAGTGTAAGTGTTTTGGTTGCAGTCATTTTCTTTATTACGCCACCTTGGAAGAAGGGAGAACCATGGCAGGCGCAAGGCTGATCAGGTCGGTTATGTCAAGTAATCCCCTCGGGGTATTAGTCGCATCAACAACAGGGATTTCACTGAGTTTTTTTTGTTTCATGAGTTCGATTGCATCAACAACCTTTGAACCTAAAAGTATTGTCTTAGGGTTTTTAGTCATCACTTCAGAAATTGGTTTGTCTAGTGCGTTGTCGTTACGGGTTTCAATCAAACGGGCCAGATCGCTGTCGGTGAATATACCGCAGAGTTTCTCATCTGAATCGATCAGGATGACCGCCCCTGTTCTTCGTCCAGGTTGGCTGGCTTTGGAAAATACTGCCCGTACCGTATCTTGAGCAGATGCCAAGCGAAGTTCATGCCCATGACGCATGACGGTTTCAACGCGCATGAGTTTTTTTCCTAGACTGCCCGCAGGATGAAACTTTGCAAAGTCTTCCTGACAAAATTGATTCGCCTTGATCAGACAAAAAGCCATTGCGTCACCCAAGGCTATCATGGAAGTGCTGCTTGCACTGGGTGCCAACCCTAATGGGCAAACTTCATCCAAGGGGCCATAAGCAATGGTAATGTCCGCTTTTTTCCCGAGTGTGCTGTATTTGTTTCCGGTCAGGCCGATGATCTTTTTGCAATGCTCTTGCAACGGCCCAAGTAACCTTAGTATTTCTTCGCTTTCTCCGCTGTGCGATAAAACAATTGCAATATCTTCGGGGTGAAGCATCCCGAGATCGCCATGCACTGCCCTTACTGCATCCAAGAAATAGCTTCGAGTTCCAGTAGAATTAAATGTGCCAACCATTTTAAGGCCGACATCAGCACTTTTACCAGTGCCCGTAATTGCGATTCTGCCCACTTTGAGGGTAGTCATTTCCCAAATAGCTTGAAGAGCGGCTAAGAAATTTTCATCGAGCCTTTGTGCAACGAGATTTAAAGCTGCAGCTTCTTCGTGTAGAACTTCCCGAGCAAAATCAATTGCTTGAGAATTAATGAAATCAATACCTTGCGAGCCAGACTTTTTCATGCGCCTTCCTTGGCCTAAGTCAAACACTATGTAGATCTATTCTGCCTAAGTACCTTCCTATGCACTATTAGCATCAAGTTTTACAAGATCTCTTTATCTGAGTTATTCGTCAAGATCGACCGAAGAACTATGGCCTATTTTAAACAATTTAACTATGTTTGAATGGGTGGTTTAGAGGGTTTTAGAAATCGAGTGCAATCAGCTTTGATTTGTGAAGATAATAAGAGTAAACTCAGTTTGTTGAGTAAAACTTACCTGAATGGGGATTATACAATGTTTTTTATTCTACTTATTCTGCCAAGCTTATTGCTGAATGATAATAGTACATTGTTAAATAAAAAAGTACCACCTTATACGATGTTAGTCGCATCTGGGCCTGAAAGAGGCAAGCTTCATTGTTATGTATGTGAACAATCGGAAAAAGAGGGAGTGATTGTATTCACCAAGAAAATGTCCGATGGGTTGTCTAAAGTCGCAGGGGTGATTGAAAAGCAGTCAAAGGTTAGCCCGGATTTTAAAGGGTGGGTAACTTTAATAAGTGAAGATAGTACTCAGGATGCGCCTTTGTTGAAATGGGCTACCGAACATAATTTGGCGGGCACCCCCGTAGGTAGATTCGAATACAATCCCGGTCCGCCTGCATACCGGCTATCTACGGATTCAGTAACAGAGGTGTTTGTTTTTAAGGCTGGAAAGGTGTTACACACACTGAAAGCCAAAGATGAAGCTGAAGTGGAAAAGTTGGCTGCTAAATTAGGTGACATTCTTAAAAAGCCGAAAAACTAAACTTGTTTCAGTGAAGTTAAAGTTTATCGCACTCTGGCTTGAAAACGGATGATGCCATATTCTTTTGGCATTAACTTTCCTGTAATCTCCCAGTGCAGAGTCAAGGAACCGGCCTCATTTTTTTGGATGGTAAAAACGGCATCGCGATCAGATACTGCAGAACTGGCAACATATTCCAACCTAGTTGCAAGGCTGTCGGTAACTGCGATATCAGACATAGGTTTGCTGCCCAGATTGGTATAGCGAAGAGTAAAGGTGACAATTTCTCCAACCTTTGCGCTTGGTTTATCTGAAAGTTTTAAAAGAGAAAGAGGCTTATCGGTTTCGATTTCCTGGGCTTCATCTTCGGTGATAACAATTTCTCGTGTTTGGACATTTGCTTTGACAACCTCTGCACCGTTTTCAATTCGTGCAACCACACTAGTTCCTTCCACACCATCATTTGCTCTGAGTCCAAGAGAGGAGGAAAATCTTTTTACATTTTCAGTTTGTCGTTTAAAGGCAAGTTTTTGTTTATCTCGAGCGCTCATGGTTGATTCAGAACTAATTGATTCTCTAACTAAAAGATCAAGAGTTTGTGCCCTTAATATTTCCAGACGATGGATTTCGCCTAAGCCCACGAGGTTTTCCGTACCCTTTAGCCTCTGGTCGCCCTTGAAGCTATTGAGATGATTCATGGCCCGTGCCTGAAGGCTTGGAGTATTGGTGCGATACTGGCTATCGGTGATGGTAGCTTTGTGTTCATTAAAAGCTTGAACCGTATTGACATTCGCCCAAACGGTTTCCTGCGCGAGGATTGCGAACCTCGGAGCAGAAAGGATAACACGGTTGGATCGTGCGATTCGTTTCTTACCACTGGTATCGGTGTATTCAGCAATGGTGTCTTCGGGATTCACGCCCTGAAGAGTACCCTGTTTATCATATCCGGCCTTGGGTAATTGATCGCCACCGTCATATATCAGTTCCGCTTTTGAAAATCGAGGCCCCAGCTTTGGGTCAAAAAAAGCGAAAGATTCGAAAGGGATAATAGGTGCAAACCTAGGAGTGGGCAGATACTTTTCGCCCTCGAGTTGTACGGTTCCGGGAATCGAGTTCGCTTGTAATTCCTGTTCGCTGATTGTTTTTCCACCCATGCGAAAAATGACCATCACCCGGCCTCGATTTCTGGCATCTTGCACCAGATTCGAATCAGCAGGAACATACGATTCAATTGGGTTTTCAATTGTTGTGGTTACTGATTCAGCTTTTTCTGAATCTTCGAGGTAGATCACTTTAGTTATCAAGTTGCCTTTGAGCGCGGATTCAATTTCAAGCTTGTTAATTCTTATAGGTGCGGGAAAGTTCATAGGATTTGCAACTTTAGGCATTTGTAAGCTGCCTCTTACTTCTAAAGTCGGGTAGAGCTCTGCTTCAAGATTTTCTGGAATATGATTCATTTTCACGCGATAAACATAACCCGGCCTCATGCCCACCATCTGTTTTTCTGATAGTGTAACTTGCCTGTTATTCCCGGGGTAGATCGTTGTTTTTATTCCTTCGGGCGCAATAAAATTCAACCATAGTACTGGTGACTGGCCTATGTTTGGCCCCATTACCATTTGCTGAGAGTAAGTGAACGGGCTTATCAGCAAGCCGCATATCAGAGAGATTGTGTATTTTTGAAGCATCGGAAAGCCTCATGGAACTCTTGCCAAATCGTCTTACAACAAAACAAGATAATTAAAAGGCCGGCGCCCGAGGATTGTAGCCCCGACCGCCGGCGTTAGTTTCCCTCACCTTTACTTGTTAACAAAAGGTGGGATGATTGATTGAGGTACGCCGCTTTTAATTTCGGGAACCTTGGTCGTGATACCGTTATTTCCTGGAACAATTTCTAATCCTGTTGGGGGTAGGGTTCCTGTTGAAGGAAGCGTTTCCTTTTTAAGAATTATCGTTGTTTCCTCATCGTTGCCCAAGCCATTGATTACCCCTGGCAATTCCTTAATGCTGGTGGAAGGAAGCGAGGTAGGGGAAGGCAAAGTTTTAGGTTCAATACTTGGTACACTTGGAAGGTTAAGTGGTGCACCAGGCATCATCTGCATGTTTGGCATTCTTTGCATGCCCTGTTGGTTTTGTTGACCAGGCATTGGCCCGGGCCCGGAGATACCATAAGGCACCATTCGTCCCATGCCTGCCCCGCCCTGCATTCCTTGTGGGGGAACTGGCATTCTCATGCCGCCTCCTGGAGGTGCATCCATTGCTGGAGTATTAGGCGCTTCCAAGTCGATGTTACCTAATCTTACGATCAAGAGAATACTTCCTCTTCGTTGGGCTTCAGCGATAGGATCAACACCGGGTTCAAGTCTGGAAGATACAACTTCATCCAAACCACCTGCGGTAGCAAGGTCTTGGAATTGTGGGTCTGGAAGATAAACAACCTTGACCACAAAATTACCTGCTGCAACTTGTTGGAAATCTTCTTCCGTAAAGCTTACAGGAACCGAGCTATGCGCTAGGAAAGTATTGGTCTTGCCTGTGCTGGGCACAACTTCCAAGGTGGGGTAAAGTTCCACACCAGGGCGATTCGGGACTTCGCTAAGTTTCAGACGATATATTGCAGCCTGAAGGAAGTTGTATCGACCGGGGGATTCAAGGTATTGCGAGTTAAATCCAGGCCTGCCATCAGAACCCGGGGCGAACCAAGAGATTTTCATGCCCGCTGGTTCGATAAACCTGACTTCAGTTCGTTGCACTGGAATCGGAGCTGATGGTGCGCCACCGCCTGTTAGTGCGCCCATTGCGTTTACTGCGCCTGGCATACCGGTTGGTGGGCCACCCAACATTCCTGATGGGGCTCCGCCCATTGGCATACCAAGATTTGCAAGGGCCATGCCGGAGTTATTTGCACCAGGCATTCCGGGCATCCCAGGCATTCCAGGCATACCGCCGGGCATTCCGGGCATTGCTGGCATTCCGGGAGGAGATAGCATGCCACCGGGCATCATTGCCCCTGCTGGCATTCCTGACATCGCCTGTTGCATCGGGTTTTGCGATGCAGGTAGTCTGCCTGGTTTAAATGATGCTTGTTGCACCATCGAAAGAGGAACGCTGTTGGCAATCATTGCCTTGGCAGCAGCTTCTCCCGAAATGGGTGTTGCTTTGTATGGGCCAGTTACTGCCACGGGTGCTCCCCATGGGCCCTGAACTCCAGGTATTGATTGAGCGGTGTAAGCGCCCCGCCCAATACTATCTTGGGAGGCAGGATTTTGTTCAGTACGGCGTTGAGCCATAAAACTACCGCCACTGTTTTCGGTTGTTACGCAACCACTCAGAGTTGCCAGCGTCAGAATACTTCCATAGATCCGCTTCATGCCAACCCCCTATACAGACCAAGAACAAGGAAAAACTTCTTGAAAACATTTCAAGTTTGGTTTGGGCACAAAGCCCGCACCGTAAAACAAAATAAGTCGCTCTAATTAATTGATCGACAAATTACAGTCATTACTTTCAACAAAATCAGTAAATATTTCCCCAATTCTCTTTTCAGCATTATTGTCAAAACCGAACCATTAATGTGGGTAGATTGGGTAGCGAGGTTGATAGGTTTATCTTAAAAAGGAATGAAAACTTGTATTTTTGTTATTAGGATGGGTGGTTTTCTTTGGGCTACGATAAAATATTTAATTGGATTTAAACTAAAGGGTTTCAATTTAGGTAAGATTATAAATGTTATTTCATAGTCTTGGATTCGATCGCCCATGAATGAAATTGTATCGGGAGTTATTGAAAGGGTTACTTTTCATAACCCAGAAAATGGTTTTGCTGTTCTAAAAGTGCATGTTCGTGGAAAAATCGGACTAGTTACAGTCATTGGAAATCTGCCTTCCGTAAACGCAGGCGAATTCCTCGAGGGCGAAGGGGCATGGATTCAAGACCGAGATCACGGGCCTCAATTTAAAGCTGCGGCATTGCGTTGTTCTCCTCCTCATACGCTTGCTGGGATTGAAAAATATTTGGGGTCGGGCCTTATTAAAGGTATTGGGCCCAGCTATGCCCAAAAAATCGTTACTGTGTTTGGTCTTAAAACCCTGCAAATCATTGATGAGTCGCCCAGCTTTCTCAAACAGATAAAAGGGTTGGGGCCAAAACGCATCGAGCTCATTCGCCAAAGTTGGAAAGAAAATAAAACCATCCGTGACATCATGGTTTTTCTGCAATCCTATGGCATAGGTACCGCAAGAGCTTTTAGGATTTTTAAAACCTATGGCCAGGACGCTGTCACCCTTATTCGTGAAAATCCCTACCGACTGGCAAAGGATATTCGAGGTGTGGGGTTTCAGACTGCGGATGAACTTGCACAGAAAATAGGCATCAACCCCCACGGCCTTGAGAGGGCCCGCGCTGCAATCTATTACTCTTTAGAGCGCCTTGCAAATGAAGGCCATGTTGGCGTTCCCGAGGAAGAATTAATTGATCATGCAATTCAACTGACGACTATACCCATGGCAATTATTCAAGAAGCTTTAGCGTCTGAGGTGGAATCTGGGGTAGTGATTATTGATTCGGTTTACGGATCGAAGTGGGCTTTTGCAAAAGCTTTATACACCGCAGAAAAAAGCCTAGCTACTAATCTGCTTAAATTAGCAACAGGCGCACATCCCCTGCATTCTAAAAACTGCGATAGTGAAATAAAAAGCATTCTTGCAAAAAGCGGATTAGAACTTGATGAACAGCAATTGCAAGCGGTGCAGATGGCATCTTCCAAAAAGATTCTGATTTTAACAGGCGGGCCGGGGGTTGGGAAAACCACGATTATCCGCTTGATTCTCGATCTCTTTGAAAAATTCGGAAAAACTTGTGTCTTGTGTGCCCCCACAGGCCGTGCCGCACGAAGGATCGCTGAAAGTACGGGTAGAGAAGCTAAAACTATCCATCGCACGCTTGAATTTGATGCTTCTATCGGAGGCTTCAGGCGCGATCCTTCACAGCCTTTAGAGGCCAATCTAGTTGTGGTTGATGAGACTTCCATGGTTGATACAGTGCTAATGCACCACCTAGTGCGGGCAGTTCCTGCCCATGCATGCCTCCTTTTAGTTGGGGATGTTGATCAACTTCCCTCCGTTGGTCCTGGCAGAATTCTTTCAGATATGATTGATTCTCGAATGTTTAGCACCGTCAGGCTGACCAAGATTTTTCGCCAAGCTGGGCGGAGTTTTATTGTTCGGGCAGCTCATTCTGTATTACATGGGGAATTCCCAGACTCTGCCCCCACTGCAGAAGGAGATTTCTTTTTTATTGAGTCTGAGGCCCCGCTTCAGGTTGCAGAAAAAGTTCTTGCTATGGTGCATGATCGAATTCCCAAAAAATTCAATTTCGATCCCATGAAGGATATTCAGGTTCTTACGCCAATGAATCGCACAGAATTGGGCGCAGGCGAGTTTAATCGAAAAATGCAGGATTTGTTGAATCCTCTTGCAGGCAGAATTGAGATTGAAAGGTTTGGTACCAAATTCCGCAACTGCGATAAAGTCATTCAAATGCAAAACAATTACCAGAAAGAAGTCTTCAATGGTGATGTTGGTTTCATCAAGGAAATCAATGAATCAGAGAAGGAGCTTACGGTTGATTTTGAAGGCCGTTTGGTGGTTTATGATTTTGGTGAACTTGATGAAATCTCGCTCGCCTATGCTTTAACTATCCACAAATCGCAGGGGTCAGAATATCCAGCAGTTGTGCTTCCCATTCATACCCAGCATTACATGATGCTGCAAAGGAACTTGCTTTATACCGGAATAACACGGGGAAAAAAGCTGGTGATTGTGGTTGGGACCAAAAAAGCACTGGAAATTGCCATATCTAGGCAGGATCACAGAAAAAGGCATACGGCCTTGGTTCAATGGCTTACGATTGATTATCGATCCTGATCTAATTTCGCACAGGTCAGGCAGAGTTTAAAAAAATCAAGGTATTTCAATAAACACCTTTTAATTCTCACGGGATTTAGAGTATTATTAGCTCCTGCTTTGGTTGTCTATTTTCTGGCCTGAATGGGGTATTCGATGACTATTAGAACCGCTTTTTCATTTACTATTATTCTTTTGGTTGGCTTTTTTGCTGTCCAAAGTTCGGCAAAGGCTCAAATTCCTTTAGAAAAAGCAGAAGCAACTTTTACTGTTCCTGAAGGAATGGAACTAAAAATATGGGCTGCTGAACCTTTGTTCGTAAACCCAACCACTTTCGATATCGATGAAAAGGGCAGAGCCTGGGTTTGCGAAGCAGTTAACTATCGAAGAAAATTACGAAACCAACCCCCTCTTCGTTCCGAAGGCGATCGCATCGTTATTCTCATCGATTCCGATGGCGATGGTAAGGCTGACAAATCCACCACTTTTTACCAAGCCCCCCATGTAATGTCTCCCCTTGGTATTGCTGTTGCAAAGGATGCTAAAGGCCCAGGTAGAAAAGTCTTTTATTGCCAATCCCCTGATATCATGGTGCTTGAAGATAAAGATGGCGATGACAAAGCTGATGGCCCTCCGACCAAATTACTTACGGGTTTTCAAGGCCTCGATCATGATCATGGCGTGCATGGTATTTCTATTGGGCCCGATGGGAAATTGTATTTTTCCATAGGCGACACAGGGGTCAGAGATCTCCAGTCTGCAAATGGAAAGGGTAAAAAATGGACTTCCAATACTACGGATCTCAGGGCAGGAACCGTTTGGCGTTGCGATCTCGATGGTAACAACCTTCAGCTTATCGCCCATAATTTTCGTAACAATTACATGCCTGCGGTTGATAGTTATGGCACCGTTTTCATTAGTGATAACGATGATGATGGGAATCAACAGACGCGTATTTGCTATGTGATGCCCGGTGGGAATTTTGGATATCATCCCCGTGGGCCTGGCCAAACCCATTGGCATGAAGAAGACCCAGGTATCGTTCCTAAAATATTGCGCACTTTTTTTGGCAGCCCCACTGGCATGTGCATGTACGAAGCGCAATTACTTCCCGCGAAGTATCAGGGCCAACCTTTACATACCGATGCTGGCCCCCGAAACTTGCGCTGCTACCATACTAAAATCGATGGCGCAGGTTTTTCGGTTGAACAAGAAAACATGATTTCCAGTACCGATGGTTGGTTCCGCCCAAGCGATGTCAAGGTTGCACCCGATGGTTCTGTTTTTGTCGCAGACTGGTATGATCCGGGTGTTGGTGGGCATGGTATGGGGGATACCACCAAGGGGCGTATTTATCGCCTTGCTCCTAAAGGTTCTAAATCCCATGTTCCGGCTATTGATTATTCTACGAATGAAGGCATCATTTCTGGCCTTTCTTCTGGCTGTAATGCAACTCGATATATTGCACTACAACATATTATTGCAATGGATGCTTCCAAGAGGAATGCACTCGCCAAGATGATTTTTGCTGATCCTGATATTGCTCAAAAGCCTTGGGTTGCTGCAAGAATTCTATGGTTTGTTGATTTTCCCAAAGAGCTTCCTAAAGGCCTTGAGCAACGCGAAGAATTCAAATGGCTCGAAATCAGGAAGCTTGTTGATGCACACCCCGGGTTGATGGACCTTAGTGCTGACGAAAAAAAACGACTTGAGTTTCTTTTGGCCAACAGTGGTGCGGGGGTCGCACGCGAAATCTTGGTTAATCTCCGCGAATCTGATGATGAGAATTCCAAACAATGGTTCTACAACATTGCCAAAAAATATGATGGCAAAGATGTCTTTCTCTTAAAAGCAATCGGTGTTGCTGCGGGGACCGATTCCAAGCATCGTGAACTCTTTCTTGCTGATTTCAAAAAGCAATTCTCTGTCTGGTCTCCCGCAGTAGGCGATCTCGTTTTTGAATTAAGACCAAAAGATATGATGGCTGGGTTGGGCGAAATGCTGACAAAGGCTGAAATACCACTCGAGCAAAAACTTAAAATTATTAATATTCTTGCATCGAATGATAGCCCTTCAGATGCCTTTACTTTTGTTGGCTTGGTTAAGTCGAAGGCGAGTATTGAAGTAAGAGAAAAAGCAGTCGAATGGCTTAAAATATTCCTTCCCGGTAAATGGTCTGCGATGGCTTCAAACCCAGAATTACTTAAATCTATAAACGAATTACTTGCAGGTGATTCTGATGATCAAAGGCTGGCTCTTGGAATTGTTGAAGCTGCAAAACCTAACGGTGTGGTTGATTCAGTTAGTAAGCTGGCATTGGCTAATAAAGATGTTCGGGTGCAAAAGCAGGCTATTATTGCCTTGGGTGCTCTGCCTGAAAAACAATCTGTCGATACCCTGATAAAAGTTTTACAAGAAAATAACAACTTCTCACAAGATGCAGCCAATGCCCTTGCTTCTCTTGGGCAAGCTAAAGGCAAGGTTGCGGGTTTTCAAGCTGCAATGTCAGCTTTGCAAACCGTGTTCAGCGACTCAACTGCACCTTTAACTAAAAGGACTTTGGTTGCCAATGCACTTTCAGGCACAAGGAATGGCTCTGATTTCTTATTAGTTAATGGCAAGGGTGAAATCCCTCCAGAATTAAAACAGGATGTGGGCAGGTTGTTGCGCAATAGCCCTTACCAAGATCTTCGAAATAAAGCGATGATTGCTTATCCTGCACCCGGAAAACTAGATCCTAAAAAGCTACCCGCTCTTAGTGTGCTTGCACTTAAAAAGGGCGATATCGCGCGCGGTAAAGCCTTAATGGCTTCAAGTGGAACTTCCCAATTGCAGTGTTTGAAATGCCATTCCGTTCAGGGCAGTGGCGGTGCTATTGGTCCTGATCTTTCCATGATTGGGAAAAAAGGTACTAAGGAAAACCTTTATGAATCCCTTATCAATCCGAATAAGGCTATTGCGGACCAATACCTCACATGGATAATCGAAACCAAAAAAGGCCAGGTTCTTACTGGCTTGATTGTTGAAGAATCTCCAGAATTGATTGTTCTCCGCGATGGTAATGGTAAGGATTATAAAATAGAACGAAAAGATGTTGAATCTAAGGCTAAAGGCCCTAATTCCCTCATGCCTTCCGATTTGATCAACAGTATGAGTGAACAGGATTTGATCGACTTAGTTGATTATCTTGCAACTCTTCAGACAGCGGCATTTTCTCCAGAGTGGTTCCATATTGTAGGCCCATTCGAAAATGGTGTTGCTGATGAGAACTTTGATAAACCGGGTGAACCAGAAGCCAAAGTTGAATTAGCAAAGAAATTGAAAGGTAAGTCCGGCCCGGTAAGTTGGTCTAAAGTTCGTGCATCTTTTAATGGTTATTTGAATCTTGCCTTGCATTTCTCGCCCGATAACAATGGCATTATCTCTTACCTTTATCAAGTGATTGATTCCCCTATTGATCAGGACGCGACAATTCTTGTTGGTGCAGATGATTGCATTAAGATATGGGTTAATAATGTTGAAGTGTTTAAAGATAAGAACCATTTTGCTGCTCAACCTGCAAGAAATTCTGTCGCAGTGAAGCTGAAAAAGG
>QWPF01000070.1 GCA_003671255.1 Planctomycetota bacterium
AACATGAATGAGGTGAAGTTCGAAATCATCTCAACGGACAAGGCTGCACCTGCAACGCCTTCCATAACGGTTACTGGAAAAGGAAAAGGCAAGGATAAGGAAGAAACTCATACCTCGCCTGGAATTACATTCACGATCAAGAAATAAAGTCTACTTACTTAGGGAAGCATCATGCGAAACATTCGTTGGTCTGCATTAGCCATAAGCTTAATGTTGTTGCAGGTATTGTTTGTCTTTTCTCAAACGACTATCAAGTCTGTTGATGAAACCCGCAAGGCATTCAAAAAGCTTTTGGATCGGCCCAAGCTTCCGCTTGATGTCAAACAAATATCGAAGACGACTTCTGGATCTTACACCTACGAAACAGTGGATTTCACTAGCGATAAAAAAGCTGATGGTTCCTCTGAGCGGGTTCCAACTTACATCGTTTCCCCAACTCAAAAGAAAGCCAAGCTTCCTGCAGTGATCATGCTGCATGGCACCGGGGGCAATAAAGAGAGCCAGAAATCTTGGCTTGAAGAGTTCGCAAAGCGTGGTTGGATCGGTGTTGCAATCGATGCAAGACATCATGGTGCAAGATCGGGTGGCAAAAAAGGTTCAGAGGCTTATAACGAAGCAATCACTAAAGCTTGGCGCACACCCAAGGATAAACCGCAGCCCATGCCTTTTTACTTTGAAACCTGTTGGGATCTTTGGTGCACCGTTGATTATCTTTTGCAACGCGATGATGTTGATCCTGCGCGCATAGCGATGGTTGGGATTAGCATGGGCGGAATTCAAACTTGGCTTGCAGCTTCGGTAGATGAACGGGTTGCGGTCATGGTTCCTCTTATTGGTGTTCAAAGTTTCAAGTGGACTTTAGAAAATGGCAAATGGCAGGCGAGGGCCAACACCATCCGTAAAGCTCATGAAGCTGCAGCTTCAGATATGGGCGAGAAAGAAGTCAACGCCAAGGTTTGCAAAGAGCTTTGGAACAAAATCATCCCGGGTATTTTGGAAGAGTTTGATTGCCCGAATATGTTGAAGTTATGTGCACCGAGACCCATGTTGATTTTGAATGGTGAGAAAGATCCCAACTGCCCAATAGAAGGTGCGCGCATCGCTTTTGCAAGTGCAAGCGAAGCTTATAAGAAAGCCAATGTTACTGATAAATTAAAGATTGTGGAAGCAGCGGGTGTGCCTCATACAGTAACGCCTGAGTTCAAGGTTGAAACCTTGGCTTGGCTCGAACGCTGGCTCAAGTAATCAATTATAGAATTGGAAACGAACATGCGAAGAATGATTCCGATGATGATTGGGATGATGTTAATTGCGCCTTTGATGTTGTTGCAGGCGCAGGAAGCTAAAGCTCCGTTTAAATACAAAGATGCTGCGCCCAAGAAGCATGAGATCAAGGCACGCGCCAGTCAGATTGATCCCAAAGCAAAGCCCCACCCTGAGATTGGTTTTGTGTTTGAAAAAGATGGCAAAGTTTCAGATTATGAAAACGCTTGTGTGGATACCCGGGTGCCTTCGCAAGGCAAGTTGGTGATCTGGCTGATGGGCCATAATGCCCAGCTTTTTGATCGGGTTTCCAGCTATGGGCTTCATGCAATCCAAGTTCATTATGCAAACGGTTGGTTCGGTGAGTTTGGTAAAGAGCCCGCCCCTGCGGATGATAAATTCTTGGGTAAGATTCGTTTGGAAGCAGCGACAGGCGAAGACTTCAGCCCAGTGGTGAATATCCCGAAGCCCGATGGCATGATGGAACGGGCATACCAGTTTGTGAAGTATCTTGAAAAGAAAAACCCCGAGGGTAACTGGGGCTATTTTATTTCCGAAGATGGTAAGGGCCTGCGTTGGGACAAGGTTATTATTTCGGGTAGCTCGCATGGTTCCACCACTGCGGCGCGGTTTGCAAAACACCAGAAGGTCGATCGGGTTGTTATGTTTTGTGGCCCACGCGATCAGTATGAAACCTGGCAGGCGCTTCCCTCTGCAACTCCTGAAAATAGATATTTCGGTTTTAGCCATGTGTTGGATGGTGGCTGGAAAGGTGATCATTATTGCAGATCTTGGGAGCTGCTTGGGCTTAATGCTTTTGGTCCGATTGTTAATGTGGACAAAATGCCTGCGCCTTTTGGTAACAGTAGAAGGCTGATCACCGATGCAGATGTTAAGAACGATGATAAAAGGGCGCATAGTTCGGTGACCCCCGGTGGCGCTGCGGTGAAGGATGCCTCGGGTAAATTCATTCATGAATCAGTTTGGAAATATCTCTTCACACATCCTGTTGAAAAAGTGGGCGAGGCAGTTGCAGCAGATCCCAATTGCAAGAAAGATTTGCGTTCCCCCAAAAAGAATTAGATTAAGAGGCTTCAATCATGTTTCTGATTAGAATTTTTCTATGCGTTGGGGTTTATCTTGCACTTGGTTTTACCCTGGCAATCGCTGAAGAACCTTTGACATTGAAACTATGGCCTGATGGCCCGCCTTCGAAAATGAATCCAAAGTCGGAAGCTACCAAGAAGCTGATTGATTCTTATGGTAAGCCCGGGCCCAATCGCATTTCTGATGTGCTTGAACCAACCATCACGATTTACAAACCTGCTAAGCCCAATGGCGCCTCGGTGATTGTTGCGCCAGGTGGTGGCTACATGTTTCTTTCGTGGGCGCATGAGGGCACGCAAGTTTGCGAATGGTTGAATACTCTTGGTGTTACAGGAATTTTGTTGAAGTATCGAACGCCAACCCGGGATGAAAAAGAAGTGTTCACCATGCCTGTGGAAGATGCGCAGCGGGCACTTGGTTTGGTGCGGAATCATGCAAAGGAATGGAACTTAGACCCAAAGCGAGTTGGGATTTTGGGTTTCTCTGCGGGCGGGAATTTAGCAGGGCATGTTTCGTGGGATCGGGGTGAGCGAACTTATGAGCAAAAGAAGGGGTTGGATGATGCGGGTGGCCCGGATTTTCTGATCTTTATTTATGGTGGTGGGTTTCTTCACAAGGATGATAAAAGCAAGTTCCGCGAGGGGTTTAAAGTACCTGCCGATGCGCCACCTGCCTTCTTTTTGGTCGCCCATGATGACAAGCTAAACCCCGTTGAAGCTGCAATGCTTTATCTGGAATACAAGAAGCAAAATCTGAGTGCGGAACTGCATATTTGTGCCAAAGGCGGCCATGGTTTTGGCATGAGAAAAGATGTTCACCCTATCAATGATTGGCCCCAAAGATGCGCGGAATGGCTTAAAAGCATGGGCTATTTAGCCTCGAAATGATCATGTTTTAATCTTCTCCAAGGTTTGCCCAACTCTTCACAAAATTCCTATTTCTTTATCTTTTCGAATAAGATACGATTCAAAATAGGTTAACAATATGTGAACTATTTTCTTTTGGAGAATATGATGGCAACGGCTTACGATGAAATCCAGTATGTCAGCTTTCCTTATCAGCAATCCCATCCTGACAAGCTTGCTTCGGTAGCTAAGTTATTGGGCCTGAATCCCCCCAAAGTTGAAAATGCAAGAGTGCTTGAATTAGGTTGTGCCTCGGGCAATAACTTGATTCCCATCGCAGAAAACATGCCCAACGCAAAGTTCGTGGGTATCGATTATTCTGAGCCTCAGATTGCTGCGGGCAAGAAAACTGTTGCAGATCTAGGACTTAAGAATATCGAACTTCGCCAAGCCAACATCATGGACATTGGGCCCAAGGATGGCATGTTTGATTACATCATCGTGCATGGTATTTTCTCTTGGGTTCCAAAAGAAGTGCAAGAAAAGATTCTCGAGATCTGCAAGAAAAACCTGACGCCAGATGGTGTGGCTTATGTCAGCTACAATGTTTTGCCAGGTTGGCGTATGCGCGGTATGATTCGCGACATGATGCTTTATCACATCAAGCGATTTGAAACCCCACAACAGAAATTGCAACAAGCTCGTGGCTTGCTCGAATTCTTGGTGAAATCTGTTCCCCAAGATAACAACGCCTATGGCTCGTTCCTTAAGAGCGAACTCGAATTGCTGCGCCAGCAATCTGATAATTACCTTTTTCATGATCACCTCGAAGAAAATAACACACCCTGTTATTTCCACGAATTCATCGAACGGGCGACGGTTCATGGCCTTAGTTACCTAGGCGATGCAGATATGCGAACGATGGCAACTCATGATCTTCATGAAGAAGCCAAGAAATTGCTTACCACTGCGCCTAATCAGATTGAATCTGAACAGTACATGGATTTCTTGCGCAACCGAATGTTCCGCATGACTCTTCTTGTGCATGCAGGCAAGCAGACTGTGCTGCAGGTAAATACCAAACTGGTTCGCGATTTCATGATTGCAGGTACGCTGCGCGTGAAAGAAAACGGCCCAGAGCTTCATAGTAATGAGCCTGAAACCTACATTGTGCCAACCGGTGGCGAAGCTACTGCGCGCGATCCCCTCGTTAAAGCTGCAGTTCGCGTAATGAATGAATCATGGCCCGAACGAATTTCGTTTGACACTTTGGTTGAGCTTTCTTCAAAGAAGCTTGGCCTTCAGGTGCCTACTGATCAAGCAGGCCTTGACCGAGTTGTTGATCAGATTGGTTCTGCACTTTTGTTGTTCTACACCGGTTTGCCTATGGGTGCGATTGAACTTTCGCTTCGCCCTCTGGGTATCACCCGTGAGTTCCTCGAAAAACCAAAGGTTCCAGCCCTTGTGCGCAAGCAGGCAGGTATCGATGGTGTGCTTACCAACCTTCGTCATCAAACGATCCGAGTGGGCGATTTCGAAAAGTTTGTATTGCCATTGCTCGATGGAACTAGAAACAAAAAAGGTATTCTCACAAGCCTTCAAGACTTGGTGCAAAAGCAACAGCTTCAGATTCGCGAGAATAACATCCTGATTGTTGACCCTGATAAAGTGTTGTCCATACTTGAAAAGCAGTTGGATCAGGTGATTCTGATTCTTGGCCTTAACAGCCTTTTGCTTTCAAGCAAGTAACACTGTAAAAAACTTAAGTGATTTGAAAGGCTCTGTGAATTATTCACGGGGCCTTTTTTATTAGTTCATTAACTTCGAGATAAAAGTGCGAATGCGAGAGTTTTCAGGGCTTTCGAGAATCTGCTGGGGTGGGCCCTCTTCCACCACTTTTCCTTCTGCAAGGAATACCACTTTGTCTGCAGCTTTTTTTGCAAACCCGATTTCATGCGTCACCATCAGCAAAGTCATTCCTTCGCTTTTCAGCTTTTCCAACACATCAAGGACTTCGTGCTTTAATTCCGGGTCGAGAGAACTCGTTACCTCATCACAAAGTAAAACTTTTGGTTTCATTGCAAGCGCCCGGGCTATCGCAACCCGTTGCTTCTGCCCTCCTGAAAGCTGCGAGGGATAATGATTTGCATGGCTTTCCAGCCCGACTTTTTTTAATAGTTCCAACCCAAGATTCCTTGCCTCGGTTTGGCTCTGCTTTAGCACTCTTGCTGGTGCTTCAGTTATATTTCCCAACACGCTCATGTGGGGAAATAGATTAAAATCCTGAAAGATCATCCCCTGCACTTTTCGAACTTCCGAAGAAAAAGGACTGAATCGTTTTTCATTCGAGGCTTCAAGTTGATGATCCCCAACCTGAATGGTGCCTGAATCGATACTTTGTAAGCCATTAAGGCAGCGCAAAAAGGTCGACTTCCCAGAACCACTTGGCCCAATAATAACCACGGTTTCACCTGTTGCAACTTCCAGGGTCAACCCATCCAGCACCAGCCGTTTTCCAAAGGCTTTTCGTATTTCTTGCGCTTTAATATGCATTGCTAGCGCTTCTCCGGTGTGAGTTTCTTTTCCAATACCCGTGCTAATCTTCCCAATGGCACCGAAAGCGCAAGGTACAACACCGCAGTTATCAATCCCAACTCCACAAACTTTAAACTCGACTTTGCCAGTATTTGATACTGCTTGTTTAATTCCACCAAGGCCACAACGCTTGCGATGCTCGTATCCTTAAACAACGCAACGAGATCATTGGTAGTGGTGGGTAAAGCGATGCGCATTGCCTGGGGTAATATGATCCGCCTGAAAGTAAGGGTTTTGCCCATACCCAGCGATGCAGCAGCTTCCCATTGCCCTTGGGGTACCGATTGAATTGATGCTCTGAAATTTTCCGCTTCGTACGCTGCGTAGTTTAATCCCAGCCCCAAGGTTGCTGCAATAAAAGGGCTCAATGCAAGCGATATATTCAACCCTGAAGACTCTGCTATTGCAGGCAAACCAAAGTAAAGGAAAAACAACAACAACAGCACCGGGATGCCTCGGAAAAATTCCACATACAACAACGCTAAGCTTTTTAACCAGGGTGTTCCATAAAGCCTAGCCAACGATAAAGGCAACCCTAACACCAATGCCAATGCAAAACTACAAAGCGTAAGTTGGATGGTTACAAAGGTGCCTTCAAGCAGCAATGGTAGGTAGCGATTTATTGTCCAAGCTTGATTTTCTTCGAGAATAGAATGTGTGATAGCATCGGGCCGGCCTTCTTCTTCGAATAAAAATCCCTGACTAAGTTCCTCTTGACATTCATCCCATAAGTTCCACTTCACTAAAATCGATCGCAGTTTGCCATTGGTTTTTAGAGCATCGATTGCAGCATCGACTTCCTTCGCAAGTGTTTCATTCTTCGGGTTAAACCCGATGGCGTAGAATCCCCGGGCGGTTGGTTTGCCTGCAAACTGCAACCTCTTATCAGGCAGTGCGTAGGAAATTGCCATGGGTAGATCAAGAAATACCGCATCGATACGGCCTGCAGAAACCAGATCAGCGTAGGCTTCTGTGGCAGAGGAATAGATGCGAATTGGAATTTTAGCTTGGTTCAGCAGGCGCTCTGCTTGTGTGCCATCCATGGTACCAACGATTGCGCCCTGCGTGTTTTTGCACCCGAGCAGCGTATTGAATCTTTTTTCATCAGCACGAATCACTAACTGCTGGCGGTAAATGTAGTAAGGCTTTGAGAAGCGTATCTTTTCTTGTCGCTCTTGATTGATTTCCAGCCCATTCATTGCGAAGTCGAAATCGCCTTTCAGCAATCCGGGGATCAAACTATCAAATGCATACTGCTTAAACTCAATCGGTCTTTTTAATTCTTCCGCAAGGGCGCTAATGATGTCTAATTCAAAACCAACACGGCCCAGCTTACTATCGCGGAACACATAAGGTGCGCCACCTTCTTCATCACCAGCCCATATCAAGGGTGTAGGTGTTTGGGCCAAAGCCAAGAATAGTATTAAAGGTATCTGTAATATCATGTATAAAGCTCAATAACTATTTTAACAATCAGAATCATGCTTCTGGGTGCTTCGGTTTGCGACTCTTGCAAACTCCTGCCTGACCAAGGGGTTAAACAGTGCCACTAGGCACCATGCTGCGATTACCTGGCCTATGCCACAACTACCAGCGCAGCTGATGCAGGGCATTGCGCAATAAATAACACCCATCATCACCAGGCCGAGGGAATTAAATTGGCGCATGCGCCAACCTCCCATGATCATCAGGTATGCTCCGCCTAGAAGGAAGCAAGAGTATCCTGCGTTGATCCAGATAGTTTTCTTTTGAATTTCTTTGATGGAGAGTTCTTGGTTATCGAGGTTGATTGCAGCTTCGGGCATGATCTTTCGGGTGATATTTTTGGCTTCTTCGTAGTCGCGTTCAAAATCTTCGATTGGAATTTGCGCTATCTGGATGCTGCGCAATAGGATGACAGAACCCATAATCAGGTTGATCCCGCCCAATCCAATCAGAAAAAGTGCAGGGATTTCAACTTTTCGTTTCGCCAAGGCGTTTAACCAAGCTGCTTGAATATTCTCTTGATCTGTTTGGATTTTTCCCGGTTCGGGGGATGATTCATCCCAAGTTTCAACATCGGTGAACTCTGGAAGATTCCGGGTAATCAGAATGATTATCACCGCAATGATCAAGATAATTAGAAGGAATTGAAAACCTGGCCCCATATTTTTCTCTGGTACGAACAAACGGATCGAGTCTAATAAATCGATTGTAACAGAGGTTCCCTTGAGAAACATCCAAGGAAATCCGGCAAGATGGGAAGTCTGTGGCTACAATATCAATAAGGGATTTTATGGTGCTCCTTCTATGGGAGTCATGCTTGATCTCTTGCATAGGATAGGATCGCTTGTGGAAAATCATAATACTTGGATACCGCCTGATAAAACTCTGCTCGGCCCATTGGATCTTCATCTCTTCAATGAAGGAAACCATAGCAGACTTTATGAAAAACTAGGTGCTCATCCTTTCACCCTTGATAACCAGACCGGGTTTCATTTTTCTGTTTGGGCCCCTTCTGCGCAATCTGTAAGTGTTGTTGGTGGTTTTAATAATTGGGAGCCCGGCGTTCATCCCATGCATCTCGTAGGCAGTTCAGGTATCTGGGCAGCTTTTGTTCCCAACTTGAAAGATGGAGATCTCTATAAGTTTCATATTATTTCCAACCATGGGGGCTATCAGGTTGCAAAGTCTGATCCCTTTGCTTTTGCAATGGAAATTGCACCCCGCACTGCTTCTGCGCTATGCAATCTTTCTTATGCTTGGAATGATTCTGCCTGGATGGATGAGCGTAGAAATAAAATCGCTCACAATGCTCCGGTCTCCATTTATGAACTTCATTTAGGTTCTTGGAAAAGAGTTCCCGAAGAGAACAACCGCTGGCTCACCTACCGCGAACTTGCCCCGCAGCTTACCGAGCATATGTTGAAACTCGGATTTACCCATCTCGAGATTCTGCCTATCACCGAGCATCCTTTTTATGGCTCGTGGGGTTACCAAACCAGCAACTACTTCGCACCAACCAGCAGGTATGGCTCGCCTCAAGATCTTATGTATCTCATTGATTATCTGCACCAGAATGGCTTGGGCGTTATTCTCGATTGGGTGCCTTCCCACTTCCCCAATGATCAACACGGCCTAGCCTACTTCGATGGCAGTCATCTCTTCGAACATGCAGATCCAAAGCAGGGGTTTCATCCCGATTGGAAATCCTGCATCTTCAACTTCGGCAGACATGAAGTCAGATCGTTCTTACTTTCCAGCGCATGCTTCTGGCTTGAACACTATCACATCGATGGTATTCGCGTTGATGCTGTTGCTTCCATGATCTACCTTAATTACAGCAGGAATGAAGGAGAATGGATTCCGAATCAGTATGGTGGCAATGAAAATATTGAAGCTACCAGCTTTCTTCGAAAGTTTAACGAAGAGGTTTACTCCAGATTTCCTGATGTTCAAACCTTTGCTGAAGAATCAACTTCATGGCCCATGGTTTCTCGGCCTACCCATTCTGGCGGGTTAGGTTTTGGATACAAATGGGATATGGGTTGGATGCATGATTCGCTTCGCTACACTGCACGCGATCCGATTCACCGCAAATGGCATCAAAATGAACTCAGCTTCCGCATGCTTTATTGCGATCAAGAAAACTTCACCCTGCCTCTTTCCCACGATGAAGTCGTTCATGGTAAGGGCTCACTCTTAAACAAAATGCCTGGCGACTACTGGCAGAAGCTTGCGAACTTGCGCTTGTTGCTTGCTTGGCAGTATTCGCAGCCTGGCAAGAAGTTGATATTCATGGGCGCGGAGCTTGGCGTTTGGGCAGAGTGGAATCATGATTCAAGCTTGGATTGGAATCTGCTTAATTCGCCTGGGCATCGGGGTATCGAAAAGTTTGTCGCAGACCTCAACCATATGTATAAGAATCAACCCGGTCTTTATGAAAAAGATTGCGAACCTTCCGGCCTCGAATGGGTGGATTGCTCTGATCACGAAGGTAGCGTTTTTGCTTTTCTTCGCTGGGATCTCGATGGGACTAAGCCTGTTCTAGCTGTCTTTAATTTCACCCCTCTGGTTAAAGATGGTTATAGAGTTGGAGTTCCCTTTGGCGAAACCTGGCTCGAAATCCTTAATTCTGATTCACCCTATTATGGTGGTGGCGGCAAGGGCAATCAAGGGCGCAAGCAAACTCAGGAAATGTCGTGGCATAACCGCCCGTATTCCATGGAGCTAACCCTACCACCATTGGGAGCGGTTTTCCTGACACCCGAATAATTTGATTTTACTTGCGCATTACCAGCACGATATTTGCCAACAAACTGATAAATAGCAAGGTGCCTAATACAGCAAGTGTTATCATCACCCATTGAGGTAACTCTGCTTCATGGGTTTGTTCGTATTCCGTTTCGCCCTCTGAAAGTGCTGCGAGCGAAGAGCTCATTTTCTGCCTGGCAAGCTTCGGTGGCATATCATTAATAAGACATTCGAGGTCTTTAATTAAAGCTTCGGGTGAACCATAGCGGTTGTTACGATCCTTGGCCATCATCATTTCAACCACTTCGCCCAAGCCTGCGCTTAGGCTATCGTTAAGATGATCTGGGGGTACCAGTTCCGCTTTCTCGTGCATTCGAAGCACTTCCATCACTGTATTGCCGACAAAGGGCGGTTGCCCTGTAACCATGTGATAAAGTGTTCCGCCCAACGAATAAATATCCGCCCGGGTATCGATATCAGGTTTGCCTTGCACCTGTTCGGGTGCGATGTAATTGGGAGTCCCGATGATCATCCCTTTTTCGCGTGCGTTGGTTGCTTCATCGGTATTTTCGCGTGCCATCCCTAGATCTGCAAGCTTCGCAATTCCATCAGATGTCATCACAATGTTTGCGGGCTTGATATCACGATGCACCAATCCACGCTTACTTGCGTGGTCTAACGCTTGCGCAATTTGCAAGATGATTTCAACTGCTTCTTTTTCTTCGTAGCGCTTCTTCCCAGCTTTCATTTCATCTTGAATCGTTTTCCCATCAATAAGCTCCATCACAAAATAATGAAACTTCCCCGCTGATCCGATATCAATTGCCTGCACAATATTGTTATGGCTTAGCTTTGCAGCAAGCCTGGCTTCGCGTTCCAACTGGGCAAAGAATTCTTTGTCGTTGGTTTTCTTTCCCTTCAATAACTTGATTGCAACATGACGGTTCAAACGGGTTTGTAAAGCTTTATAAACGACCCCCATCGCACCCTGCCCTAATTTTTCAAGCATCACATACCCAGGGATTTGCTGGCCTACAAGAAGCGTTAAGTCTATCTGGGCTCGCTCTGCTTGCGCCTTCGTAAGTAGCCCCGCTGTTGTTAGTTTTTTTAAGTAGCCTTCTGCGCCCAAAGTGCCATCTGGTGCATGCTTTTTTATCTCTTCGTTGGTCATCAAACCACGCGAGACCAAGCCATTTGCCAGCTTTTCTTCATCGAGTCGCGCATCAGAGTTGTTCAGTTTTTCTTTTTCGCTCATGTCTTTATTCTATGAATATTTAGAGAAATCACGCACTTATCCCTTAATGGACGCTTGCTTACTCTCGCTTATCACTGCTATCATAATCTATGGTATCTTATCTTGGGTTAAGTTGTTTAAAAGTTATCAAGGTTTTGAAGTCTCCTAGTCTTCGATAGGGGAAATGATATGGGTTCCTCGTTAGCCTGCCCTCTTGATTCCAGTGTACTTGTCTTGAACAAGATGTTCATGGCTGTGCAGATCATCAATGTTCGAAGGGCATTTATCCTTCTGGTGAAAGAACAAGCTGAGGTTGTTAGCACCGAAGATGGGCAATATTCGACTTATGATTTTTCGAGTTGGCTCGAGGTGAGTGAGTACCGTGCCAAGTTTTTTCGAAAAGAAGAAGATGATTGGGTTCGCACTGTTTCTTGCGAAATCCAAGTTCCCAGAGTTATTCGTCTGACCGAGTACGATAAGTTTCCCAAGCAATCGGTCAAGTTCAACCGCAAGAACATTTTTGCCCGCGATAACAATACTTGCCAATATTGTGGTAAAAAGTTTCCGATGCCCGAACTCAGCCTCGATCATATATTGCCTCGAAGTCAAGGAGGCAAGAACTCCTGGGAGAATATCGTTTGTGCCTGTGTTTCGTGCAATGTTCGAAAAGGTGGCAGAACCCCAAAACAAGCCAGCATGAACTTGATCCGGAAACCGGAGAAACCCAAGCGCAGCCCTTCGCTCAGCTTGAAACTTAACAACTCTAAGTATCAATCCTGGCGTACATTTCTTGATAATGCTTATTGGACTGTCGAACTCGAATAGTTACGCAACCAACATGCCGCTTTTCGTAAGCGTCTTCAACGCATTTTCCACCTGCATCTGAATGATTTCACCGACCCTGGATGCATCAGCTTGCGTGCCGCCATCTTTTACGATAATTTTATTAGTATTTACCATATCTTTAAAGGCACTAATTATCTCTGATACATCTGTTTTGCCATCCAACATCGGAAAAAGATGTTTCTCGAAATCCCCGAGTTTGATCATTTGGTGTCTGGGGTTGGTTACCGCACCCATCGTCACGGCTTGGATTTGCGCCAGTTTCAATGTCTTGGGCTTTGAAGAAACAAAACAAGATCTGTTTATCGGCCTTGTCGTAAGTTCTAGGGAACCTACTGGCAAAGAAGTATAAGCAGTGATCAATGTCTGCCCTATTTGCGCTGTTACTTTTGCAATTTCCTCTGCAGCCAAGGGTGGGTTCAATCCAAGTTTTTTAAATGCGCCTGCAATGATTTCTCCTGTAGTCATGGAGTTTGGGCTGGATTCATACAAATATACCAACACTGCTTTCATCAATGGTTCGCTGGTGCCTATGGCGGTTCCATCATGAGCGATGAACTGGCCCGGATTGCTTGAATGCAAATCCATATTTTGTTCTGCAGGTGTCAGATTTGAAGTTACATTAAATTTTACAATGTCTGCTGCGTTTAAGTTGTAAACAGGCTTTTTATCATCATGCACGATCAGAGAAGTACGGAACATGCGATTGCGTAAAAAATCCATGTATTGCTCGGTTTCAATCATGCTTGGCGTTGTGGTTAGCAATTGTTGCGCTTCAGGAGTAAGATCGCGTGTCGACATCGTTCGAACATCAGAGTCGCCTAGATATTTCAAACCATTGCGGTTCACAGCAGCACTAAACTCATGAAAATAAACAGGGAAGTTATTCTCTTCTAAAAACTCGTGGAAGAAGTAACCATCGTTTTGTTTCCTAAGAAGCTCCAACTCGGATTGCAGGAATATTCCATAGGGGTTTTTATCGCCTTGAACCGATTTCGATAAGAATTCCAATAGCCCTTTTGCCTGGCTGATTTTAGAAGCATTGTCGGGAAACTTGGACGAGTGATAAAGCATCATATCGCGGATCATTCCCCGCATATGCCAGCCTGGCAAAACATTGTAACTGATGTAAGCCACGCCATCGGGTGATAGATTCTTCTTGGAAATCGCAAGGATCTTTTCTTGCACGGGTGCGGGCACCCACGAGTAAATCCCATGCACAATGATGAAATCAAATTTTGTCTCTTCGTTAAAATCAAGAACATCTTGGCAACGAAGTTCAATATTGGGAAGCGCAAGAGTTTTTAACAGCTTGTTACCTTCAGCTATTTGATTTATGGATAAATCGATGCCCAGAAAACTCGCATTGGGTAGGTATTCCGCCATCGGTAATAGATTGTTACCCGAAGCACATCCAATTTCTAAAACTTTACAGGTTTCAACATTAGGAGATTGTAATCCAAAAAGCCTTGCGATCGTTGCCAACCTATCGGGATGCGTTTGTTGAAACGGAAAACTTTCGTAGGGAATATCATTGTAAGAAGTGGTTTTCGATGTCTGGCTCAAGGCGATCTCCCGCTAAAAACAGTAGGGAATTCAAAAACAATTAGCTCCATCCCTATTATCGGCAGATCTTTACACGATCTTTGCAGGATTCTTAAAATTGGATTAAAGCCCAGAAGTGGTTTGTGAACATGGGGAATAAAAGTGAACTAAGAAGCTAATTTAACAAGGCAATTACACGAACCTTGTATGACAACCTTCCCTCCCTTCCGCTTCAATCTCAGAAAAATACTTTCACAAAAATCGCCCTGCCAACCTGCACCTCCTCCTTTCTTTCGGTTAGTGTACAGAAATACACCTAAGGAGCCCAACCATGGTTACAGCAGATTCCTCCCTTTGCGTTCATTGCGAACTCTTACCCAAACACGATTCTTCGTTCTTATGTACCCGCTGCAAATCCATGGCGGGCATTCGCAGGTTATACC
>QWPF01000071.1 GCA_003671255.1 Planctomycetota bacterium
TCCTTCTCGGGAAACCTCAATCAAACGAGGTTTCGGTCCTGCTTCAGTGAACATAATGTTTCCGTTATCTAAAGCCATAACAGTATTTACTTCTGATTGAGTACCTTTAAATTCAAAAACAGTTTTACCTTCCTTGGTGATTTCTAGAACAGCACCGCCTGGATATTCTTTTCCTTTTGAAACAGCAAGCAAAGCGTTTCCGTTAGGTAAAAGCCATCCGTCTCTGGAAGATTTAGGGATAACCCAAGATATTTTTCCATCCCCATCAACAACAAAAGTTTCTGCCCCAAAAACAATAAACGAATGTTTTAAATCCGCAGCGAAAGCGAAGCTAGAGGTGTTCAACAGTACTACGGTTAAGATAGGCACACAAAACAGGAGATTCAATTTTGAAATAACGCGATTCATTTTTAATCCTTATTTGGAGTTGGTAAAAAGCCCATGATTGTTGACCATTTGATTCAAGTAATTAACGGGTAATAAAGTTTTAGAGTTAATCAACTTTCTATTACGAGCTAGTGCGAATTTTTAAGCAAAAAGACAATCCATTACTTTGCCACGATTGAGTTGTGAAGGTCGTTTCTGTCTATCGACAACTTCAGAATCTGGTTGAATTCCAAGAGCATTATAAACAGTGGCGCCGAGATCATCAGGAGTAAAAGGGACAGAAACTGGATAGGCACCAATTTTGTCTGATTTTCCTATGACATTCCCACCTTTAACTCCAGCACCAGCAAACAATGTGGTGTAACAGGCGGCCCAGTGGTCTCGGCCATTACCACTAATTTTTGGTGTTCTGCCAAATTCCCCGGTAACGATTACCAGAGTTTCTTCAAGTAGCCCGGTAGATTCTAAATCATCAAGCAAACAGGATACTCCCCGATCAAGAGGTGGCAAAAGCTCGTTTTTCAATCGGGTAAAATTGTTGCCATGTGTGTCCCAATTTTGAACCCGGCCCATATTTGCCTGAACTACGGGAACCCCATCTTGGGATAACCCTCGTGCAAGAAGTAAAGATTGGCCAAAGGAGTGATTCCCATACCTGTTACGACTTGCTAAAGGTTCAAGATTTAAATCAAAAGCTTTGGCAATTTTGCCAGAAGCCAAAACTGAGAGTGCAAGTTCTTGTTGATGCGCCAGTCTCTTGGTTGAGGCAATAGATTCTAGATTCTTTTGTTGATCGTTTACTTGCTTTAATAGTAGATTTCGTTCATTAACCCTATCAATAGCAATTCCAGGGAATAGTGAAACATTGTCGACTTTAAAATCAGGTTTTGCAGGGTCTTGATTAATCTGCCATGGATCATGCCTTGGCCCAAGGAAGCCAGCATGTTGACCTGGCCAAGTTAAAGGCCCTTCCAAGAGAAAGGTAGGTAGATTTATACCGCTGGGAATACCATCAGATCGGGGCCTAAGGTAATCTAACGCAGAACTAAAAGAAGGCCAATCATCTCTGGAAGCAACTTTGTCAAAGAAACCGCCGGGTTGTTGATGCCCTGTTATAGTGTGATGGGTTGCTACTAAGTGGTTGTTTTCTTTGTGTGCCATACTTCGCACTAAAGCATATTTATTAGCACGCATAGCAAGCATGGGAAGATGTTCGGAAATCTGAATACCAGAAACATTCGTTGATATGGGTTTAAATTCCCCTCGGATTTCAACTGGCGCATCGGGCTTCATATCAAACATATCGATATGACTTGAGGCCCCGGTAAGGAAAACAAGAATTACCGACTTAGGTTTTTTAGTATTTAAGGAAGCAGTCAACCCAAGATTACCCATGCCTAAACCAAATAAACCTGAAAAGCCTACTTGAAGTAATTCTCTTCTAATTATGCCTGTAGAGTGCAAATGTTGCAGTTTTTGATTATTCAAGGCGGGATCCCTTAACAAGGATTGAAAGTCAAGACCCTAGGATAAGCTTAAATCGGCATTTCTGGAAGACTTTAATTTGGAAATATGGGTAAGAATTCGGGTTGGGTTAAATTAATGTCATTAAACAATGACTAATCATAGGTTTTGAGCCCAAATTGGTTTAATGCCTTAGTAACTATTTCGTTTCGTAATAAGCTAAGGAATGCAAGAATTTCCGGGCGTTTAATTCTACTTTTAGGAATTACAAAGTCGTACTGTTCTTCGGCAATAGGAATAAAACAAAGGTCGGTGTTTTCAACTGCAGATTGTATTGCAATCCCCCAATCGGAACGCTTTTGGAGTATGGATGCTACTACTGCGGTATGGGATTTCACCTCTGCAAGATAACCACTGGGGCGTACATTTTTTAGTAAACGATCTATAAGAATTCTGGTTCCACTGCCTTTATTTCTATTTACCATCAAAAGATCTGATTGATGAGTAGCAATGTAAATTGCTTCGGCTAAATCTTTACCTGCGAATCTTTGATCATCAGGCCTAAATACAAAGCCTTGCAATCGCCCATAACCTTTAATTAATTCAATTTCATTATTAAGAAATGGCTGGTTGTAAGTGTTGGACTGTTCATCCAATAAATGAATACCTGCAATATCACACTCATTTCTTTTTACCGCCTCCAATCCTCCAGTACTGCCAACAGGGAGAAATTTAGCGGTAATCCCAATTTCCCTGAGTTTGCTTATTAAATAATCCAATCCAATGCAGTGACTTCCGATGATTACCAAATCTGCAGGTTCGATTTCTTTCCCAATCAGGTGAACATCAACAATTTCATCTGCTTCAAGATATTCGTTTTTTTTGGGTATTACGATAAACCCATCAGCTTTTGCAAACGCAGTTACCGAACCCGACCCTTTTCCCATTGGATAAGCGTAGTATTGAGAATTAATAGTTTTTTCAGGTTCTCCATTAGTATTATTTTGAACTAATCCAACTAACAGAAATTCCGTTCTACCTCGCTCAGAATTCACCCTGAAGGGAAGAGTAGCTTTAATGGTTTTTTTGTTTCTGACTAATTTGCCAGCCATGCATTTTAATACAGGCGCTACGAATTCTTGAAAAGTAAATATTGCAGAAGTAGGGAATCCTGGGAGAACTACCACCGGAATTTTTCTTTCCTGATGATTGACAACAGCAAGACATAAAGGTTTACCAGGTTTTAGTGCGATGCCATGTGCTACAATTCCTGGTTTTCCTAGTTCTGCCACAACTTTATAGGAAAGGTCACCACCGCCTTTTGATGTTCCTCCCGAAAGAAGAATCGCATCGTATTTTAGACAGGAATCCAGAGTGGTTTTTAAATTTTCCCAGTTATCTTTTATGATTCCCAAACAGATAACTTCGCAGCCTAATTCTCTCACAGCATCAGCAAGTACGGTACTGTTACTATCGTAAACACACCCAAGAGGCAAAAGCATGCCCGGCGCAATGATCTCATCCCCTGTCGAGAAAATTGCAATAATAGGCTTCCGAACAACAGAAACCATATTTATGCCGAGTGCTGCGAGAACCCCTGTTTCCCGGGATGATAAAACTTCTCCTTTTCGTAAAACGATTTCACCTTTGCTAATATCGGTTCCAGCAAAACTAATGTTAGCTCCGGGTGCAATAGCTCTGTTAATCAACAATCTGTCGTTTTTAAAATCAGTATGTTCAATCATGACAATTGCATCAGCACCTCTGGGCAACATGCCCCCGGTAGCAATTGGTAGAGCTAAATTAAATTCAATTACTGATTTTGGTTGAAACCCCGTAACGATGTTTTCATTCCCAACTTTTAATAATTTGATTGAATCTTCGGATGCGCCAAAAGTATCTTCAGCCTTCAGTGCAAAACCATCCACATTTGACCGATCAAAACCGGGTACATCAATTGGTGCGTAAACATCAACTGCTAGAACTCTGCCTAATACCCGATCTAGGGGAACGATTTCGCTATCAAGAGCAGACATATTTAATTCTGATTGGAATAATTTTTCCGCTAGATCGCGATCGATCACATTAAGAAACTGTTTTTGATTGATTGATTCGTTCATATTTTTAGTCATAAAGGTTGATTTTTACATCCTCTCCAGAAGGGTAACCTTCGCATTCACCCGGCACCATTAAAAAACCATCTGCAATCGTTGTGGTGCTCAGCATTGATGCCCCACTTATTGCCAGAGGTTCTGCAAATCCGTTATTGATTTTCACACGAACATAATCCATCCGTCCGACCATGGATGAAATTTTGGAAGCAAGTGGGAGAGTTATTGATTTGTAAGGTAATTCGCAATTAATGCCTGAGAATCTCCTAATTGCTCTGCTTGCAAAAAGGTCATAAGAACAAAGACATGACACAGGGTTTCCTGGTATTAAAAACACATATTTGCCATTGATAATGCCCATGCCAGAAGGGCTAGCTGGCCTTAATGCCACACCATGAATTAAAATTTCGCCAAGTTCTTTTACAAGCGAAGGGGCGTGATCTTCCTGACCAACAGAACTACCCCCACTTACTAGGATAAAATCCGCATTTGATTTTGAAAGCGCGTCACTAATTAATTCTCGTCGGTCTTCCAGAAAAATAATGTTGGGATGAATTTGGATATCCCTGTAAACCAAAGCATCAAGCATTACAGAATTTGAATCAACAATTTGGTATCCTTTGGGCAAGGAACCTGGCTTTAGTAATTCATCTCCTGTAATAAAAATATCAACAATAGGTTTTTTAATAACAGAAACAGAAGGTGTTCCGATCGAAGATAAAATACCAATATCTTGGGGTCGAAGTTTTCTTCCTGCATTTAAAATTTCTTGACCAATCTTGACATCTTCCCCAATTCTGCCAACATTTTTTCCAGGGGGAATAGATTCAATAACTCTTAAAACTTTGTTTTCCTCTTGAGCTAATTCAACAGGAATAACAGAATCAGCACCTTCGGGCATAGGGGCGCCGGTCATTATCCGAACTGCAGTTTGAGTTGTAACGCAACCTTCAAAAGGTTTACCAGGTAATGATAAGCCAAGAACTTTAAAATCTAAGGGAGAATAAGGTGCAGCTCCAAATGTTTCTTCCCCACGAATAGCATAACCGTCCATTGCGGAACGATTAAAATTTGGAACTTTTACTGTAGAAATAATTGATGACGCAAGAACTCTGCCTGCAGCTTTGTTTAAACAAACGACTTCAAATTTTTTTGATGCCGAAATCTCATCAATGATATTTAGAAAATCAACTACATCTTTTTTTTCTTTAAAGCCTTTCATGCGGATATCTGTGCTGTCTTTTTTATCTTTATCTTGTGGCATTAAATTAAATCCTAAGTAGTACTTTTACGCTTACTTTTTGTTTTAATAATATTATATTAAATAGGTTGGGGAGATTTGTAACGGGTTATTAAAGAAAGAATGCACAATTGCAAGTTTTACAAAATAATTCAACAATTGAGTCGAGAAGCCGTTTCAAATTTTTAACGGGTGCTAGAGGTCTAGGTTATCCTTACAATCTTTTATTGCTTATATGTTTTGGGATAATTGCTGGCATATCTGTTTCCCATCTTAAGTTAGCAATAGGAATTCCAGGCCATGCAATTATAAAGGTAATGATACCAATGGCGCTAGGGTTATCATTAGCGCCTGCAAGGTCCGCAGGGGCTATCATGGGGATATCCGGATTGATCACTGCTTTTATTGGTCAAACACTTACCGAAGGCCCTGGTACTGGTACGGGAGCGTATACCAGCCTTGTATGTACAGGAGTTCTTATGGATTTAACCTTGTATTTTGCAAATACAGGGTGGAAATTATATACAGGGTTAATGGTATCAGGATTATTCGCAAACTTGATAGCGCTTTATGTGCGAAGCGGATTCAAATCGTTTTTGAAAATCAATATTTTTGATTTTAACACTTGGTTTCAAACTGCTGCTTTTACTTATCCAATCTGCGGTTTACTTGCAGGGCTACTTTGTGCATTTCTTGTATTTAAATTAAAGAATCCTCCCAACAATAGTTAAGCAAACATCAAGAAAGTTTGCATACAGCGTTGGTAACAAAATCAAGCATTTTAATTGGACACTTTTCAGAAGATGAATTCTCAACTCCGGAGGCAACATCCACACCATAAGGTTTTGTGATGCTGATGGCATTTGTGAGATTCGCAGGAGTAAGCCCGCCAGCTAGAAACCAAGGGTGTTTAAATTTTAATTTCGATATCAATTCCCAAGGGCCCGGAATACCAGTGCCACCAAACATTCCTTTAAGTTTTGTGTCTACTAAAATAGCAGAGGGAGGATTTTGGTGGTTTGAGATGGAATCAAGCTTGCTTTGAACAAGGTTTAAGCCCATTGATTCATCAATTGATAAAGTTGCAATCCAGGGTTTATCATGAAGGATATCTAGTTCTGGAACAGTTCCGTGAAATTGAAAGTAATTTATCTGTGGAATGTTTTTAAGAACATCTTTGACGATAGTCGGATTAGCATTTGCAAAAACAGCAACCACTGAAACCATTGGAGGAATCGTTTTTGCTATTTCTAAAGCTGTAATTATTGAGATATATCTGATTGAATCTGGAAAGAAGTTAAGACCAACCGCATCGCACCCGGCATCTACAGCAGCCAAGGCATCTTTAACAGTTTTTAATCCGCAAATTTTAACCCGGACTCTTTTAATGATGTTAACCCTTGTTAGTCCAAGATTAAATATGGATAGTTAAGCAGCTTTTCTTCTGCTTTCTCCAATACCTGCTTCAAGGAACCAAGTTGGAGGAACAGGCCTGCGATTAAGTTCTTCAGCAAAATTCCAAAAGCAAACACATGGCTCGCCCGGTTTCCAAGAAAAGAAAGCTTTGCGATTATTAACCAGCGTGGGAAATCCTATCAGCCCCAGTTCAGGAACAAGCGGTTCTACGCCAATGTTTTTGATTTCAACAAGAGTGTTTTCAAGAGTCATCTCAGTGACAAAAAGTTCATCAGTTACTTCGTAATATTTTCTTCTTTCTTTCCAGTTCAATCTGTTTTTCTTCTTTTCGTAGAAGTTCTTTTCGGACCGCAAAAGCCTAACCCTTGAAGATACACCTTTTAAGTCTTCTGCGACTCTGCTTGCTAAAGGAAGCATGGATTCAGCAGTTTCTAAAGTCATAATGTCCATGAACATTTTCCTAAAGCTTGGAGGCCATAATAAATCATATTCCTTCAGATTAATTCGGAATAACAAACATTCGACCTAAACCTATTAAGGTAAATTAGTAACGAGATTAATTTAAATGATGGGAGTATTGAATACTGTTAACAATTATGACGGTTAATCATAATTGAAAACTGGGTAAAAAATGCAGGTTATGATGAAAAATCATCATTCCTTCCACTGAACAAAGCCTTCCAAGGCGAAGAATTCGGGAAGGCCTAGCTGATCAAATATCCTTGCAGTTCCAAGGTTTCGATCTTCTGCCCTCTGCCAGAATTCTCTGCGATCTGAATTCCCGGGAAACATGGCACGATCTTTTTGGGATTGATGGCGAAAGATGGCCATTTTCTTTCTTTCAAGCTCTTCTGGGCCTAAGGGGACCACTCTTTCCAGATCTTGAGGTTCCCATTCTTCCCAAGCGCCGCGGTAAAGCCAGATTTCCGAAGTATCACCTTTGGTTCTAGCTCGTCGAACTGCCTCAAAAATTGCTTCAGCACAAACTCTGTGGGTACCATGAGGGTCGGAAAGTTCTCCCGCAACATAGATTTGAAAAGGATTGAGTTTTTTAATTAAATTTTGAATGTCATCAATATCTTCAGAGTGAATAGGGGCTTTTGCAATGGTGCCAGTGCGATAAAAGCGCAAATTCATGAATTCCAATTGTTCCGGAGGAATGCCGCAGGCAAGTGCCGCTGCCCTAGCTTCGGTTTCCCTAATAAGAGATTTGATTTTCAACAAATCGTCGGAGTCAGATTGCCCAGGAGATTTTTTGTCGAGGAAGGTTCTTACTCTTTCCTTTACTTGGTGAGTTTGTTTCTCATCTATTTTGAAAAGACTATTAAAAGCAGCAGCATAATCGGTAAAACGCCATGCATCGTGATCAAATACCGCAATGTTTCCGCTGGTCATGTAAGCAACAAAAACCTTGTGGCCCTGCTCAACCAGACGAATCAAGGTCCCACCCATGCTAATAACATCATCATCTGGATGTGGGCTAAAAACTAGAATGGTTTTTTTAAGATTGCCGGCAGGTTCATTGCAAATGGTATCCATTAATTGCTTGAAAACTTTTAAACCCAGTACGCTAGCAGGGCCATGCTCTCTTAGAAGTTCATAAAGTTCATGCTCACGGAAATCATCATCGGAAAGCTTTAGCAAGCCTTTGCCTGTTTTTAGACTTAGTTCAATTACAGCTTTTCGAATTAAAGTATCATTCCAAGAAACAGGCCCAACGGCCCAAGGCCTATCGATCGCAGAAAGGCTTTTGGAAGCAGCTTGATCTAAGATATAAGTTGCGTCTTGATGTTCTTGAAGGAAACTTGCAGTTACATTTTCAGAAACAGGGCCTTCCAAAGCTTTTGCAACAATAGGTGCTTTATGTTCACCATAAGCCATCAGGATAACCTTGCGGGCATCCATGATCGTACCAATGCCCATGGTAAGAGCTCTAAGCGGGACATTCTCTTCGCCAAAGAAAGCCTGCGCAGCATCACGGCGAGTAACAGCATCTAAAGTAGCAAGTCTAGTTCGACTATGCCTGGTGGAGCCTGGTTCGTTAAAGCCCATGTGCCCGGTTCTACCAATACCAAGGAGTTGGAGGTCCAAGCCCCCGGCTTGTCGGATTTTTTTTTCGTAGTTGATGCAAAATTCTTCAATTTGATCAAAGGCGAGAGTGCCATCCGGAATATTGATTTGATTATCAGGGATGTTTACATGATCAAAAAAAGTTTCCCGCATCCATCTTCGATAACTTTGAGGATGGGTGGAATCCAGCGGGTAATATTCATCAAGATTGAATGTAATAACCTTGGAAAAATCGAGCCCTTCCATTTTGTGCATGCGAATAAGTTCGCGATACAAACCTACGGGGGTAGAACCTGTTGGTAGGCCTAAAACAGTAAATTTACCCTGAACTAGATTCTGTTTTATAATTTCTTCAATCTGAAGAGCAATGTGCCTTGCAGCTTGATTGCTATTTGAAAAAACAAGGGTTGGGACTTTGGTGCGCGGGATGTAGTGTGATGCCATAGTTTTTCCAGACATAACCAATTACATGGTGATTAATAATTCTTATCTATTTAACAGTAGTTTATCATATGATGCCATAGGTAAGACTTATAGAAATATCATCCTGTTTTTTGAGATAAGCATTTAAATTAATGTAAGGACCTAAGGCCATGTACATTTTTCTCAATGGCAAAAAGCAAAATGTTACAGATTTGGTCACGGTGGATCGATTATTAGATCATTTGAAACTGGAAAGCCGGAAAGTTGCAGTCGAATTAAACAAAAAAGTAATTCCCCTCAAAGATCATGGCCATACATCAATTAATGAAGGTGATTATGTTGAAGTTGTGACCTTGGTAGGCGGAGGAAGTGGAGAAGGATTGAAGATGGATACCCCTTTAAAAATCGGTAAATTTGAGTTTAAAAGCAGGCTAATAACAGGCACCGGGAAGTACTCGACTCTCGAGCAAATGAAATATTGCCTCGATTTAAGCGAGTGCGAGGCGACAACAGTTGCAGTCCGCAGGGAAAGGCTTGTTGATAAGCAAGGCAGAAGCATTCTGGATTTTCTTGATTTAAAAAAACTCGTAATTTTGCCTAATACTGCAGGGTGTTATTCCGCTGAAGATGCAGTGAGGCACGCTCGATTAGGCCGTGAATTGCTTAGAAATCTTGAAAATCCAGGTTCAGAATGGGTTAAATTAGAGTGCCTTGGCGATCCTAAAACTTTGCTGCCTGATCCTTTTGAAACCCTTAAGGCAACCGAAATACTCGTAAACGATGGGTTTCAGGTTCTTGTTTATACCAGTGATGACCCAATATTAGCGCGAAATTTGCAAAAAGCAGGGGCCACTAGCGTTATGCCTGCGGGTAGCCCGATAGGAAGTGGCCAAGGTATTCTTAATCCCAATAATATTCGAATTATTTTGGAGTTTTTGAAAGGCGAAAACCCTGATTACCCTGTAATTGTTGATGCAGGGGTCGGTTCTGCAAGTGATGTGGCCAAGGCAATGGAGCTTGGATGCGATGGAGTATTGCTAAATACTGCAATATCAGGGGCAAAATTTCCAGAAAAAATGGCTTTGGCGATGCGCTATGCTTGTATAGCTGGTAGGTTATCTTATCTTGCTGGAAGAATTCCGAAAAAGCTGTACGCACAAGCTTCAAGTCCTTCAGAGGGGCTTATTTTCTAGCAGATTGTTTATATATTAGTTAAATAGCAAGGATTACCCTTAATTCGGAGGCTTTAGTTCCATGGTTGAGAGAAGAATCGAACTGGATCGCAGATACCAAAAAAAGAAAAAGATGACCAAGCTGAAGAAAAAGCTTGCCATGGCTAAAGATAATCGTGAAAAGGAATTAATTGTCAACAAAATCAAGGTTATCAGCCCTTGGTGGACTGAACCAACCAAATAATTACCTTATCAACTGGTAAAATGAACTGCACCCGGATATATTTCCGGGTGTTTTCATTTATATTTTGGCTTTGATTGGAGAATCTACAATGGCAATGGAATGTGTCGCAACGGCTAGGAAAGCTGAATCAATAGGCAAAAAATTCGTAATTAAAGGCTGGGTAAGAACCCGTCGGGATTCTAAAGGTGGTTTCAGTTTTCTCGAAATAAATGACGGCTCAAGCTTTGGCAATTTGCAAGTAATCGCCAACAATACTTTGGAAAACTATCAAACAGACATTCTGAAAATAGGCACTGGTTGCAGTGTCGTGATTGAAGGAATGATCAAAGGTTCCCCTGCAAAAGGCCAGGAAACAGAACTCGTTGCAGATTCAGTCCAGGTTATTGGTTGGGCTGATCCAAACACCTACACAATGCAGAAAAAAGGGCACACCTTTGAGTATCTAAGAACCCAAGCCCATCTAAGACCAAGAACAAATACCTTCGGAGCTGTTGCCCGGGTTCGCAATCAGATTTCCAAATCAATCCATGACTTTTATCAAGAGCAAGGCTTTCTATATATCAACACCCCCATTATCACCCCAAGTGATTGTGAAGGGGCAGGGCATATGTTCAGGGTGACAACTCTGGATTTTCTAAATCCTAAAACTATAGCCAAAGCTGAAGATGATTTCTTTGGAAAACCAGTCTTTCTTACGGTGAGTGGGCAACTCGAAGGCGAAACATACGCTTGTGGTTTAGGGAAAATCTATACCTTTGGTCCAACTTTCAGGGCCGAAAACTCCAACACCTCTAGGCATCTTGCAGAGTTTTGGATGGTCGAACCCGAAGTTGCTTTTAATGATCTAATCCAGAACATGGATCTCGCTGAATCTTTTATTAAAAGAATTATTCGCGATGTTTTGAATAATTGTGGCGAAGACATGCAGTTTTTTGAAGAACGAATTGAAAAAGGATTGATCCAAAATCTCGAACTAGTTCTTAATAAAGATTTCAAACGAATCTCTTACACCGAGGCAGTTGAAATTCTTAAAAACAGCGGCCAAACTTTCGAATTTGAAGTCGCTTGGGGCAAAGATTTACAATCCGAACACGAACGATACCTTGCAGAAAAACACTTCAATGGCCCCGTCATCCTTTATGATTACCCCAAAGAAATCAAAGCTTTTTACATGCGTCTTAATGACGATGGGAAAACCGTCCGGGCCATGGATGTATTGGTACCTAGAATTGGAGAAATTATTGGGGGCAGTCAAAGAGAAGAGCGCCTTGAATTACTGGAAAGCAGAATGCGAAGCGCAGGTTTAAAACCCGAAGATTATTGGTGGTACTTGGATCTAAGAAGGTTTGGAGGCGTGCCCCATTCAGGGTTTGGCCTGGGCTTAGAACGCTGCGTGCAATTTATCACAGGCATGGCAAACATAAGAGATGTGATCCCTTATCCAAGAACACCTGGTAGTGCAGATTTCTAAGGTTTAATTAAAAAACTTATAGCGAACAATGCAATAAAGAGCGTTGAACCCGTCCTTTAGGCCAATTTTTTTACCTTGTTCATAGGTTCTGCCATCATAGCTGACAGGGACTTCGAAAACCCGCCATGCAGGTTTCTTTTTCTTGGCTATTTTAGCTGTGAATTCAGGCTCAAACCCAAATCGATTCGATTTAAGATCCATGCCTTCCAAGACTTCTTTTTTGAATACTTTGTAGCATGTTTCCATATCAGTGAGATTAAGATTGGTAAGCATATTTGAAAGTACAGTAAGGATTTTGTTGGTCACCATGTGCCAAAAATAGAGGACCCGATGTTTTTCGCCAATAAAGCGAGAGCCAAAAACAACATCTGCTTTGTTTTCAATAATGGGTTGAAGCAAAGAAGGGTAATCATCAGGATCATATTCTAAATCTGCATCTTGAATAATAATGACATTACCTGTGCAAAGTTTAAATCCATCTCTGAGGGCAGCCCCTTTCCCTTGATTTATCTCTTTGTAAAGTATTTTGGTGTTGTCATCTGCAAATTGTTGCAGCATCTCCCTTGTACCATCAGTACTCAAATCATCCACGAGGATAATTTCTTTTGGAATGGGAACCATCCGAACTCTGCGTAAAACCTCGGTAATCCATCGTTTTTCGTTATAAACGGGAATTACTACAGAAAGTTTAAAGTCTTTAGGTATTTTATAAAGCCCCATGGCCCTACAGTTGCCCAGGCCTATCATTTCCGCCAGCTTTTCTATGTTGGCGTTATGTGCTTCGGTATCTTGCCCAAATGATGGGATATTTTCTCTGCCCTGATCCATTAAAAAATCCTTCCAGTTATGAACATAACCTTTTATCGGTAATACGGTTGGTTTTGGTCAAGCTCAAAGGTGGTTCATCGTGCTGGCATTGACACAGAATTGGCAAAAACTTAAAGATGTTAAAGCAGTCGATAAGTATGCCCGTTCTAGCATGGATGCTAGTTTATACGGACTTAAATCTCAGGGAAGGGGATCGAGGAAATGGCTGATACAAATCAAAATGGCGTTCCATTGTGCGACTTACAGGCCCAATATAAGACTATTAAGCCCGAACTAGAGGCTGCTGCCTTAAGAGTGTTGGCTTCAGGGCAAGCCATTCTTGGGCCCGAAGTAACAAAATTCGAAGAATCAGTCGCAAAGTTTTGTGGCAGCAATTATGGTGTCAGCTGTAATTCTGGTAGTGATGCTCTTTTACTTGCTTTATGTGCCGCTGATATCGGGCCAGGCGATGAAGTTATAATTCCACCCTTCACTTTCTTTGCAACCGCTGGTGCGATTTGCAGAACAGGGGCCAAGCCTGTTTTTACAGACATTGATTATGCAACTTTTAATATTGATCCCTTGCAAATTGAAAACAAAATAACTCCTCGCACAAAAGCGATCATGCCTGTGCATCTTTTTGGTCAATGCGCCGACATGGAACCCATTTGGAGAATCGCTGAACGACACAATTTATTGGTCATTGAAGATTCTGCACAATCTCTTGGTGCTGAATACCAAGGAAAAAAGACTGGAAGTCTGGCTGCCTTGGCATGCATGAGTTTCTACCCGACAAAAAATCTGGGTGCCTTTGGTGAAGGTGGCATGGTGATTACCAACGATGCAGAATGGGCCAACAAAATGAATTGCCTTCGCGTTCATGGAATGGAACCCAAGTACTATCACAAGTACATAGGTTGGAATGCCAGAATGGATGCTATTCAAGCCGCATTTTGTAATGTGAAGATGAATTATTTGGAACAATGGCTTAAAAATCGCCAGACTGCTGGAGCCAGATATGATTCTATTATTGACGAAGAACATCTAGGAAGCTTTTTGAAAAAGCCCACACGGAAACCAAACCGTAATCATACCTTCAACCAATATGTGGTAAGGGTTTCTGGTGGTGAAAGAGATGCCCTAGTGCAATACTTGCGATCTGAAAAAATTGGCTGCGAAATATATTACCCTCTTCCTTTGCACCTTCAAGAATGTCTCCAGTTTCTAGGTCACGAGAAAGGTGATTTTCCTACCAGCGAAACAGCATGCAGTGAAGTAATGGCACTGCCCATGTTCCC
>QWPF01000072.1 GCA_003671255.1 Planctomycetota bacterium
TGATTGAATCTTCTTACATGATTATTCTGCGATATTCGATGACGCATCGAAGTTTTATTGTTTTTATTTCTATTGGGTTGATTTGTCTTACCCCTTGGCTTTTCACTATTGTCGGCCTTGAGTTTGTGCCCCGGGATGATCAAGGGGAATTCCAGGTTGCGATACTTTTGCCTGAAGGGTATTCCCTTGAAAGAGGTGATTTAGAGGTTGGTCAGCTTGAGCAGAGATTCCGATCTTTACCCGGGGTGACCCACACCTTTACTGTAATTGGAGATACTACCAGTAGGCTGGGTAAGGGGCAGGGGGATATCTCTACTGCAAATATTTATGTGCGTATTGAAGACTTAGCCAAAAGAAAATTCTCGCAGTTTGATGTGATGAAACTTGCACGAGATATTGTTGCGGATTACCCAGATTTGCGTGCTGCAGTTCAAGATGTTTCTGCATTTCAAGAAACTGGATTCAAGCAGGTGATGATCGATCTTAATGTTCGTGGACCTGATATCGAAAAACTTAAGTCTATTTCGAATGACATAATTGCTTGGATGAAAACCCAGCCTTGCTTTGTCGATGTCGATTCTAGTCTTTCTTTTCGAAAACCTGAACTTGTGATTGTTCCCGATAGAGATCGCCTTTCTGAGCTGGGAGTTTCTCTTGATGCGCTTAATTCGACCGTCACAGTTCTTGTAGGGGGTGAACCCATCGGGAAGTTTAAAGAAGAAGATGAACAATATGATATTTGGCTCCGTGCGGATAAACAGTACCGAAACGATAAGGAAACTATTTCCCGTTTGACTTTGCCTTCCGTCAAACCAGGGATAGGGGCGGTTGAACTTGGGAATGTCGCTACCATCAAAAGTGCTTTTGGTCCTGCAAGCATCGAGCGCTTTTACAGGCAAAGACAAGTTGTTATTTCTGCGAATCTTGAAGGAATGGCTACAGGTCAGGCGGTGGATCTCATCACTGCTAAATTGAAAACGCTTGATCTTCCTCCGACTTATCAGTTTGAATTTCTAGGCCAGGCAAAGATGCTAGCGGAACAGGTTTCCAGCTTTATCATTGCTTTTAATCTCAGTTTTCTTTTCATGTACATGATTCTTGCTGCACAATTTGAAAGTTTTGTTCACCCCATTAGCATTATGATTGCTCTTCCTCTTACGATTCCCTTTGCTATTGCTGCTCTTATTTTGATGAATACCAATCTGGATATTTATGCGATGTTTGGCTTGTTCATGCTTTTTGGTATTGTCAAGAAGAATGGGATTTTGCAGATAGATTACACCAATCAATTGCGTAAAGCAGGCATGAACCGCATGGATGCTATTCTTGAAGCTAATCGCACAAGATTACGGCCCATTCTGATGACCACACTTATGTTGATTGCAGCAATGATACCGATGGCATTTGGTGTTGGGCATGGCGCAGCTTCCCGCGCTGGTCTTGCCAAGGTAATTATGGGTGGTCAGGCGTTATCGCTTCTTCTAACCTTGTTAATAACCCCGGTTACCTATTCTTATTTGGATGATCTTGGTATCTGGTTCTGGAGAAAAACTGGTTTTAACAAGGACAATTTCGATGAAAGTGCGCAGTTAGAAAATGGTAAATAACAAAATAGTTATAGTTGATTACGGCATGGGAAATCTCCGAAGTGTGCAGAAAGCTTTTGAAAAAGTTGGGTTCGCTGCTGTTATTTCGGAAGATCCTGTTCTTATTCAAAATGCAGACAAGCTTGTACTACCCGGAGTTGGTGCGATTCGGGATGCTGTAGGTAGGATAAGAGATATTGGCTTGGAAAAACCTATTCTTGATCATCTTCATTCAGATAAACCTTTTTTTGGAATCTGCCTTGGGTTGCAGATGCTTTTTGAGAACTGCTATGAAGATGGTAAGCATCGTGGGTTGGGTTTTTATAAAGGCGATGTGGTAAAGTTTTCCCCTGTGGAAGGGCTTAAGATTCCACATATGGGATGGAATCACCTTGAACTGCAAAAAGATTTAAAGGTATTCAAAAGCTATCCCAAAGGTGCGGGCGTTTATTTTGTTCACTCTTATTTTGCAGTACCTGAAAATAAAAATGTTGTTGCTGCTTATGCTAATTACCCTTTGCCTTTTGCTGCTGCTGTGGGTGATGACCGCAGAATTGCGACGCAGTTTCACCCCGAAAAAAGTCAGGCTGTAGGTTTGCAAATGCTCAAGCATTTTGCAGAACTTTCCTAGAATATTTCATTCTTTTTAATGAGGTTTTTATGCTGGTGATTCCTGCTATTGATCTTCGTGATGGTAAATGTGTCCGACTAAAACAAGGCGATTATGCCCAAGAAACCATCTACTCTGATCATCCTTGGAAGATGGCTCTTGATTGGGTTAATCAAGGGGCCCAGTACCTTCACCTTGTGGATTTAGATGGTGCTAAAACTGGAAGAATTGAAAACTCCGCTGCAATTAAAGGTATCCTTGATAAGGTTAAAGTTCCTTGTGAATTAGGTGGCGGAATTCGTGATGAAAAAACTATAGCTGAAGTTCTGAGTTGGGGCATAGATCGCGTAATTATCGGAACAAAAGCTATACAAGATCCTCAATGGCTTTTTAATATGACTCTCGCTTTTCCTGGGAAAATCGCTCTTGGTATTGATGCCAAGGATGGGAAAATCGCTGTCGCGGGCTGGCTTGAGGTTTCTCAAATTACTGTTGAACAATTTTTAGATAAAGTAAATGATTGGCCATTGGCTGCAATTATTTACACGGATATTTCCAAAGATGGCATGCTTTCCGGGCCAAATGTTGAAACCACTGCTCTTCTCGCTTCCAAGGCTAAACCTCTTGTAATCGCATCTGGTGGCGTTTCCTCTGTTAATGACATTAAAAATCTGAAAATTGCTGGGGTAAAGGCTGCTATTGTTGGTAAGGCGCTTTACGATGGAAAAATGACTTTGCAGAATGCACTTGAAGCCGCGGCAGGTTAGAGCGTATTTGGCTCGATGTCTTTTTCGATCAGTTCCCTTAGTTTGCGGTAATTGGTTTTACCTGTACCCAAAACTGGGATTTCTTTCATGATCAAGGTTTTGTCAATCCGCATGATACCCCGGAAACCCGCTTCTTGTAGCAAACGATTTGCTTCTGATATTTCCATAGGATTTCGATTGAACAAATAAACATGCTTGCGGTTTTCTTTTTCAATACCTTCCACCGCAACCATGGGTCCATTTTCGTCCGCAGGAAAGGCAGAAGAAAATACCTCTTCCAAAGCTGGAAGTGATATCATTTCTCCACCGAATTTGATAAAACGCTTCAACCTTCCTTTGAAAAATATAAATCCATCCTCATCCTGCATTACCAGATCGCCTGTGATGTACCAATTGCGATTGTTTATTATTTTAAAAGGGTTGTTTTCTTCTTCACCCAGATAGCCATTGAAAATCGTCGGGCCTGAAAGATAGAGCATACCTGTTTCGTTTGTTTTTAAAATTCGGTCGGTTTCAATATCAATGATTAATACATCCACCCCAGGAAGCGGTTTTCCGACTGATTCTTTTTTTTGTAAATGGGGCGGGTTTACTGCTACTACCGGTGAGCACTCGGTGATGCCATATCCTTCTAGCAATTTGGCATTTGGCGCAACTTTATGTGCTAGTTTAAAAACAGTCGGAGGGCATTTTTCAGCCCCTGATATGATCAACCTTAATTTGTCCAGCGTTGTTTTTGATGCTTTCTCGAGTATGTGTGACAGAAAAGTTGGCGTTCCTATGAGGAGTGTGACTTCATAGGCTTTAAGTTTTGCTGCAAGGGTGGAAGCATCTGTTGGGTCTGGGTGAAACACCATTCGCATTCCCAGCAAGATAGGAAGTATTCCTGTTACTGAAAGTCCAAAACTGTGAAAGGGTGGTAAGAATGCAAGGATGGTATCTTGCGAGGTAAGTTCAAGAAAAGTTGTTCCGCTTTTGTGGTTTGAAATTAAGTTGTGATGGCTGAGAGGAACCGCCTTGGGTTGTTTTTCAGAACCGCTGGTAAATAAGATTGCAGCAGTTGAATCTTTATTAGTAATAAGGCTGGATTTTTTAAGAACACCATTCGGGAAATAAGATTGCAGCATTGATTTTAAAAGAGAGGGGAAACTTGTCTCACTTTTCGCTTTTTCTAAAAATACAAATTGGGCGTTCTCAACTGAAATACCAACGCGGTCAATAAATCGTTGTGAAGTTAATATTATTTTTATTCCAAGGAATGTTATTGCATGCTGTAGATTGGCTGGACCCGTTGTCCAATTAAGTAATACAGGTGTTTTATTTGCAAGCAGACATGCAAAATAGGCAATAAAACTGCCTGCACTTGCAGGAAGCAATATTCCTACATGCTTCTCTGAATCTTTTTCTAAAATTTTTGAAATCACTAACGATGCGAGTAATAATTTACGATAAGTTAGCATCCCCGAAGTGTCATCAATAAGTGCGATTTGACTTGGTGATTTCATCACTCGCAAAATAAATGAATCAAGTACCGTAATTCCCAATATTTCACTCTCAGGTTTTGTTCTGAAACTTTCCTGCCATTGTGGAAGAACTTTTATCGGTGCTGCTGTTTCAGATTTTCCTGAACAAAGTGTATATAAGTCGCCTAAGGTGTTAGGTACCGTGGTGCCATTGAATTTAAAATGTTGTTCCAGGTGGATTAAAAGTTCCAATCTTTGAATACTATCAAGGCCTAGAGAATCTAATTCAGAATTTTGTTCCGTGGCTTCATCTGCTAAGACATCAGGAAATTTTTCTTTGATGATTTGAATGACTTCTTTTTTTAATTCTTCTGAATAAGTAAGAGAAGGTTCTTTATTCACGATGAGTTCAGGGGTTGGGAATGTTTTAGTTTTGCCCAGTAGGAAAAAATGGTAAGGGCGGTAAACAGGCGTTGTATTGATATCGAGGTTGTACCATTGTTCCAAATATTGATTTACTTTAGATTTCTCGAAGGGCGCAAGCGAAGGGATGTTTAGTTGCTCAATGGTGATGGTGATTTTTCTTCTAGGCATGAAAAATAACAGGTTTAAAATAAGAAGTAGTGCGCTGGTGAGCAGTTCCAAAGTAAGGTTCGGACGATGCCCTGAAAAAGCATGGCTAAACCTTGATCCCCATAATCCCGTGGTTCTAATTAATAGAACATTCGCATTGGGAGATATTTTTAAGATGTCACTGATGCCTGAATTTCCACCTAGGGATTCAAGACCTTTTCTTTGAAGTTTGCCTGAAGGCCAGATGATGAAGTTTTCACCTTTATGGAGTCCTTGCACAAGGTTTTGAATCGCATCTTGAGCTTTTTGTTTCGCAGATAGGCTAATTTTTTCCATGTCAGGAACTTCCAATGCGTTGAATAAAAGCATGAAAGGTTTGATGTAACGGTTTTGATAATAGGTTTCAAATACTAAAGGGCGTGGTGCAAAATGTTTAGAAAGTATGGAAAATAAAAGGATCGGTTCGGTATAAGCCGGGTGATTCGGCAGAATAAGTGTGCCTTTTTTTGAATTGGGCAGATGATCTTCCCCAATAATCGTGATGCTGTAGCGCAGTTTTAAAATCAGACGTATGAAAAAAGAAAGAATTCTGGCAATCATTTTTTATACCAATCAGTTTTTGTTACCAAATTGCTGATCAATAAACGGTGTATGATTCTCGTTGCTGTCTGCCTTGGTTGAGTTTGTGTTTTGTAATCCCATTGCTTTAAGAGTTGCAACCGAGTTGCGTAAATGTTTTTGATATTGCCAAGAGAATATTGCATCAATGCTGCTGGTTGCTACTAGAAGAAGCAGAATGATTAGAAAACTTATCCAGAATAAAGCGTATCGGGTTGCGAAGTTGAGTTGTTCCGCAGTGTAAATAAGTTTCGTTTTAGATTCTTCTGAATGATCACGAAGGTCTGCAAGATGTTGTGCGGGTTCTTCAAGGTAGACCATTGCGAAACCCAGCATGATTGCCAAAAGTATCATGAATCCTCCGCCTATCAATCTACATAAGCGGATTCGATAGGGTATGAAGGTTTCGATGGAATCGACTTTTACCAAAAAGAAAACATGCTTGAAATGCGACTTTAAGCTCGCAACTCCAAGCCATATAAGAACGGTGCAAATTGCTGCACCTGCAAGAATCTGACTGTTTTCCATAATTCACTTTGCAGTTTGTCACGGTATTGATGTTTTAATTTAACGCTGTTTCTGTATCCAACTACCTAAAACTTTGGCAACTCCCGCCATGGTTTCTCCTGAACATTGCTCTGGGGTATCAGAAAGTTTGTGCCAGTGCTTGTAATCAAAATCAATGATGTCGATTGCAGGGATACCACCATTGTTTAAAGCTGTGTGATCATCATCAACTGCAACTCGGCTGAATTCGTTGAGTTTAAAGGAATCGATTTTAAGTTCGTTTGCGGTGGACCAAACCTCGCGAACCACTGCACCTGCTTTCCACCAGGAATTTTGTTCGATGGGGAATTTTGCATCTTTGCCCGCAACCATATCGAGGAGAACTGCAGAACGATATTTAATCGTCTGGGTGTTTTTTCGTGCTTCCCGGGCAAAATGTTTCGAACCGAAAAAGTATTCATCATCAGGATCGAATACAAATTCTTCGCCATCAAAAAAGACGAAGTCTACACCCACATTGCAATTTAGCTTCTTCATGTGCCTACCCATTTCCATTAAAAGCGCAACTCCCGATGCTCCGTCATTTGCGCTGATGAATGTTCCTTTGCGTTTCTTAGGGTCGGTTTCTTGATCAGCAAAGGGCCTGGTGTCAAAATGGGAGCAAAGGATCACCCGTTCCCGAATTGTGGGATGCCAGGTGATTATCATGTTAACCATTGGGGTGGGCCTTCCGGTGCTTTTCTGGATGGCTTTGAATTCTTGCTCAAGAACTTTTGCTCCAAGGGCCTCGAAATGCTTTTTGATTAAGATTCTTTGCTTAACTATCCCTTCTGAACCGCTGATTCGGGTTCCTATATCGCATATCTCTTTCAAATATTTCATTGATTGTTCGGGGTCGAAAGGTAATGGTTCTTCTTTCATTTTCTTTTCTTCCGGGTTGTTTTGGGCGCTGAGTTGCATGTTGAAAACCAAAGCAGCAATAAGCATTGCGAATGATGCGAGTGCAAAGGTTTTTAAACGACTTTTATTTGACATGTTTAGAACTCCAAGAATATAGGTTCACGCATCATAATCTTAGCCATGCTTTGTTGCGATAGATAATATCTGCTCAAACGAGATTAATTGTTTGGATCAAGAAAGGGAAATACTTTCAGAGGTTTCAGCACTTCATCGTTGGGCCTGTATTCTGCTATTGCGCGGAACTTGTTTTGGGGATCCATGATTGCAAAAATATTGTCTTTTGAGGTATGTGAATCCGGGAGAGTGTAGGGCGTCTTGGTGCCATTGAGCACATACCTTAAAATCAAACCTTCTAAATTAAGTTTCTGCATATTTTGAACAGCAAGTTCTTGAGGGAGAATTGTTTTTTCTGAAGTGGTTGGTGGCTGATTTATGGAAAGAGAGTTTGCAAGGGTAAAACTGCCAATAGAGCTTCGTTCGAGTTCTAAAACATAGCCGCCTGTTTTTAAATGATGACCCAAATCGCGTGCAATCGAACGAATATAAGTCCCTTTTCCACAGGTGATTTCTAATTCAAGCAAGGGGTATTCATATTTGATAATGTGGATGGAAGCAACTTCGACATTTTTAGGAGGGGGTAATTCAGGTGTTCCTTTTCTAGCGAGTTTGTAAGACCTTTTTCCGTTGACCCGGGCAGCGGAAACGGACGGGGGCGTTTGCAGTATCTCCCCTTGAAAATGTTTTAAAGCGGTTTGTATTTCTATTAAAGTAGGCGCTTTTTCCACCATGATTTCATCAATCGGCCCTTCGGAATCATCGGTTGCACTTTTGCCCCCCAGCATGATCACGGTTTTATAAACCTTCTTCATCGATTGAATATATTCAACCAGGCGGGTGGTCCAGCCTAAACAAATCACCAGCACCCCGGTTGCCAGTGGATCTAAGGTGCCTGCGTGACCCGTGGGTATTTTTTCAGTAAACCATCCCTGCACATGATCCACCGCTGTACGCGAAGACATGCCCTTGGGTTTGTTCACCACAATAATTCCAGAATTTCCAGCCCATTCTTTCAGCAAGATGTTGTCTCCTCTTCCTGAATTGTAATGAATCAAAAGGTTTTGGTCACCTTTTGTTTTTATTCACTTTGTCAGGCACGGAGTTCTTAATTTGAAATTATCTCTGTCATGGCCCAGGGCTTTAGCCAAGACTAAGGAACTGCCGGGCGTCACCGCCATGAATCCGAATCTGGATCGGATTTCGTCTTTGCATTTGGCAAGTCTGTCTGCGCGTTCTTTCTCCGGATCGATGAAAAGCAGATTGGAAGATGATGTGGGTTCGAGTTGTGCAAGTTCCACGCCTAAAAGCCGCAAGGGCAATCTGCGTGTGAATAGTGAATTGAGTTTATCCTTTGCTGCCTGGTGCAAAAGCGCATCGGAGTCGCAAGCCGTTTTAAAATGATTGTTATTGTGGGCTTCTTTATGATCTCCGTAGCGGAGGTAAATTTTCAGGCACCGGGTTGCGAGTTTATTGAAACGCATCCAAGAGATGGCGCGTTCAAGAAGATGAGCAAGCATGGCATCAAGAAAAATCTGGTCTGCGGTGGGCGGATTAAAGCTGGTGCATCTGGAAATAGAATCTGGGTTGCGTGAAGTCAGTAGTGGCCTTGAGTCGTTTCCCAGAGAATAATTGCGAAGAATGGGGCCGCGTTTTTGAAACATGGCACAAAGAACTTCGAGAGGAAGTGCAGCAACTTCTGCAACCCTGTTGACATTAAGGCGCGTGAATTTTTCTTTGCCCACGGCTCCAACGGTGGGAAGAATTTCGACGGGCCACGGGGCGATGTAATTTTGTTCGTTGCCTGGCAATACCGCAACCACAGGCGAAAAGTGCTTTGTTTCAGCAAGGATAGCGGTTCCTGGGATCCATCGGGAAGAGGTTTTTCGTTGTGATGAGATGCGAAGTTCTTTGGCATGGTGGGTTGCAACATTGGCAATCATCTTATTGCTTCCCATACCCATGGAAACTTTGAGCCCGACTTCCTGGAAGATTTGTTCGCGTAATGCGGATGTAATTTGTTGGCGTTCTGCGGGGCCTGTTTGTGCAAGCTGCATGTAAAGGTCATCGAGGGATGCCATTTCAACTACGCTTGAATGTTCTTTGCAAATTCCGAGAATTTGTCGGCCTGCTATTTCGTAGCGCCTATGATCGCCCGGTACAACCCGTAAAGATTTGCAAAGCTGCCTAGCTTGGGAAAGTCGCATGCCTGTTTTGATACCATCGCGCTTGGCTTCGTAACTGCAACTTGCAACTACGCCAGTGCCCACAGCGACAGGAATACCCTTAAGTTTTGGGTCATCGCGCTGTTCAATGGAAGCGAAAAACGCATCAACATCGAGATGAACGATGGGGGAAAATTCTAATTGATGCAAGCCCGGAGGCATGTTTGCTACCCTGCAATAAGACGAGGATGAATGTACAAATGTATATTGCCTGTGATTTGCAACTTGTCAAGCTTGGAATAAATATTCTTCCGAATGCTTAAATCTAGTGGAAGAATCGTTCATTTACAGATACATTCTCTATTGCAGGGTAGGATTTTTCAGTATCTGCCCATAACTACTTAATGAAATGAAACTATGCAGACGGTACAAATAGCTCTGGGCGCAATCGGAGCTAACGAAATTTCAAGAATTGCTCAAAACTTTCAACTTCGAAAAAATAATGTTGAAAGCGCAATTAACCTTCTCCTAGAGGGGAAATCCCCTTCTTTTATCGCAAGATATAGGCGTGCCAAAACTGCGGGCATGAACGAAGCGGTCATCCGTGCGATTCGCGATCGCTTGTTTAAAATTAAAACTTTTCATGATCGCAGAGAGATGATTCTCAAAGCCTTGGAAACCCAAGGCAAATTAACCGAAGAATTGCGTCTGCAAATCCTTGCTATTGAATCTCCCAAACGCCTCGAAGACCTATATCTTCCTTTAAAACCAAGGAAATCCATTCTTGCGGCACCTGCCCGTGAAAAAGGCCTTGAACCTTTTGCTGAAGCTCTGTGGACTGAAGATCCTTCGATTGCTAATCTCGACGAAATACTCCCCACCATGATTAATCCAGAAAAGGGTCTGGAAACCATCGAAAAAATCACCGAGGGCGTCGTCCAAATTCTTGCTGAAAAATTAAGTGAAATCCCTGATGTTCGTGCCTCTGTTCGCAATGATTTATGGGATTTTGGCAACCTCCGCGTTTCTAAAACCAACAAAGTACGCGACAAGCATGGCTTAGAATTAAAAGAATTCTTTTCCTATGTCGAACCGCTGCGCAATGTTCAAGCGCGAAAGTATCTCCAAATAGGCAAAGGTGAGAAAAACGGGTTCCTCAATGTTTTATTCGATTGGGATCTCGAACAGGCCAAGAAAAATGCCCTCGAAGCTCTTGTCGCAAAGCCCGTTTCCCAGTCTTCCCCTAATAGCGAGCAACCCGCTGCAATAGATGAGCTTCCTACTTCCGAGGATCAACCTTCTGAAAAGGTAGCAGCGCCCGAAGTGGCACCTGCCCCTGAAGTAAAGGCGGAGCCAGTTCCTGCGTATACCCATAAATATGTTGAACTCATCAAAAAAGCGATGAGCGTTGCGGTCGATCAAATTCTCAAACCCGTTTTGGAAAGAGAATGCGTACGTGACTTGGGTGAAAGGGCTTCAGAGCATGCTGCCGGCCTGCTAGCGCGATTTTATCACAACCGCCTTGTCGCTAATCCCGCTGGCCCAATTAAAATTCTTGCAATCGATCCGGGCTTTCGAAATGGCTGCAAAATTGCAGTTATCAACGAAGAAGGCAAGCTTATCGATCATGCAATCATCTTCCCCCATCAACCTCAGGGAAAGAAAGAGCTTAGTCTTTTAGTTCTTGAAGAATTGATTCGCAAACATCAAATCAGCACCATTGCACTGGATAATGGCAACGCTTCAAAAGCGACCGAAGCCCTGCTTTATGAATTGATCATCAGGCTTAAAGATCCAAAGCATCTTGATGAAGATAATAAAGAAATTCTACCCACTGAAGAAGCGAGTGAAAAAGGCGGTACGGATGAAACGGTTGCAGAATCTGCTGAAGCACCTGCTGCTGAAGCACCTGCCCAGATTAGTACCCCTGTGGTTCCAGAACCTGTGGTTTCTGCTGAAGCACCTGCTGCTGAAGTTTCACCTGCTGAAGTCCCATCTGTTACGGCTGCCGATGGCGCAGAGCCAACAGCGGAAGCTCTGGCAGCGGCTAAGAAGGCAGAGTTGGCTGCTCTTGCCGTGATTAAAAGGGCCGAAATGGAAGCCCAGGCTGCCAAGAAGAAGGAAGAGATTGAGGCACAAAAGAAGCTTGAAAAAGAACGAAGGCAGGCGGAGTATCAGAAGTTGGTAAACGATACCAAGGCTAATATCAAAACCCTTCCCGAAGCCCCGGTGGATGTAAAATTTGCAACGGTAATTGAGGCTGGTTCTTCGGAATATGCTTCATCTATTTTAGGCAAGGAAGAACTTGCAGATTCGGATGTTGGCGTAAGAACTGCGGTTTCGATTGGTCGAAGATTACAAAATCCGCTTAAAGAATTGATCAAGATTGATCCTGTTCATATTGTATCTGGCCTTGTGGAATTCGAAGTTCAGCACAGGTATCTTCGCCCTGCGCTTGATAATGTGCTTGAGTCTTGCGTGAATGTTGGTGGGGCGGATCTTAATAAATGTGAGGCAAGTTTTCTGCGCCATTTATCAGGATTAAACCAGTTGTTGGCACAGGAAATCGTGGAGCATCGCAAGAAGAATGGACCGTTTAAAAATCGCGCTCAACTTCTAGAAGTTCAGGGCATGACTCCCGAAAAATTCGAGCTTTGTGCAGGATTTTTGCAAGTTCATGATGGTGATGAGCCCTTCGATGCCACTAATTTTCACCCTGAAGATTACGAGATGGCAAAGAAAATCCTCGATGCCTTTGGGATTACCAAGGATGATTGGAAAACCCCCGAGAAGAAGAATGAGCTTCTGCAAAAAGCGATGGATGCGAATCTCAAGGATATGATTGCAACCACTGGAATTGATTCTGTTACATCTTTAAAAGACTTCTTGGATGAGCTGATTCATCCCCTTTCACAAGAACAAGGCAGACGATTTGGCCCCGTTTATCGCACTCGACAGTTGGACTTTGAAGAATTGCAACTCGGCCAAGAACTTCCCGGCGTAGTACAAAATGTCGTGGAGTTTGGTTGTTTTGTAGATGTGGGCGCCAAAGAGAGTGGCTTGGTTCATATTAGTCAGATTTCTGCTCGTTATGTGCGCAGCCCTTACGAATCTGTGAGCGTAGGCGACATTGTTACCGTTTGGGTTATCGCTTTGGATAAAGAAAAATCTCGATTATCATTAACTATGATCAATCCAAACCGCGAGCCAGAACGCCAAGGCCCAGGTAGATCTTCTAGGCCCCCAGCTCGAGAGCATTCCAGAAGGCCGGATCGCAGGCCCGAATCTGCTTCCCAAAATGAGGAAGCTAATCAGGGTTCCGATTCACAAGGTGCGCCTTCGCGCCCACCTCGTTCGCCAGAAAGGCCCGCAGGCAGATTCCCCTCTGCAAGGCCTAATAGCGGTGGTAGCAGCAGTGGCGGTGGTGGAAGTGCAGGTAGCAGCCGAAGTAGTAGCTCATTCAGGCCAAGAGATGATAAGCCAAGAGGTGCACGGCCCCCAAGGTTGGACCCGAATAGGCCTCCTCAAATTCGAACATTCTCGAGCCAAAAGCCTATCGAGAAGCCGAATTTGTCGCAGTCTGCACTCTCGGGGGATTCTCCCTTGGGAACATTTGCAGAACTGGCGGTTTTTTGGGAGAAATCAGCTCCTAGTGACACAAGCGATTCCAAGAAGGGTGTAGATTCCCAAAATCAAGCAGGCCAGTCGACACCACAAAAAGACCAAGAGGGGAATGGTAATCCCGAATAATGTTTCCCCCTGCAGCATCATTATGTAAGTTTCCTGAAACAAAATAATTCCTAAAATAGTTTCGCTTCCTTGGAAGAAGCTAACATAATTAAAGGCATTCTTTGTTTGTTCATTTGGAGTAGTTAATGACCAACCCAACCCAAGATGGGTCTCAGCCACAAGGTTCTGGAAAACCCCCTAAAAAGCGATCTTTCTCCAATATTAGTGGGAATCTAGGTTGGCTGGTTATTCTCTTTTTATTACTGGTTCTTCTCTTCAGTTCCTCGGTTGGTAACAACAATACCGTGCTGTATTCCGACTTTGTCAAGCTCATGCTTGATGAAGAAGATTCAAAAAAAATCAGAAAGATAACTTTCATCGGAGTCGATCGGATTTCAGTGGATGTCAATGATCACGAAAATATCAAAGATGAAAGACTGAAAGAAAAAGCAGGAACTCGAGGCAAATTTACTGTTAACCGTGCCAAATTAGATGACCCAGGCCTTGTTGCACAAATGGATAAGCTCATTCGCAATGGCATGCTTGTTGATCAGCAGGAAGATAATTTTGCGGGGCTGAGTTGGTTTATTATGATGATTCTTCCCGCAATCATTTTGATTGTTTTCTTTTTATTCATACTGCCAAAGTTTCGCGACCCAATGGGTGGTGGCTTCCTCAGCAATTACATCAAAAGCCCTGCTAAAAAGTATGAAAAAACTAAAATGAAAGTCACTTTCGAGGATGTTGCAGGCTTGCAGCATGCCAAAGGCGAATTGCAGGAAATCGTTGAGTTCTTAAAATCCCCCGATAAATTCACCAGGTTAGGCGCTAGCATCCCCAAAGGCGTTTTGCTTGTTGGCCCCCCAGGTACCGGGAAAACCCTCCTTGCCCGTGCTGTTGCTGGCGAAGCCGGTGTTCCTTACTACTCCATTAGTGGTTCAGAA
>QWPF01000073.1 GCA_003671255.1 Planctomycetota bacterium
ACTATATGGCATACGTAAGACAACCGAAGCGAAAATGGCTACAAAAGCAGTTTATCTGACACACGGTTCGCGAAAGAAAGGGACATCGTTACGGCCGAAACGGATCAAACGCCCCGCTCCACCTCCTAGTCCTACGCTGTTCGACAATTTGGACGATAACCCCGTTTAGAGATGATCTCTTCTCTGACAATGTTTAATGAAGAAACCTTAGGAGTGATGCTTTTTTCTTTAGTTCATAGAGATGGGCTATCAAGGAATATTGAACTATTCCTAATTGGTTGTTGCGTCACTAATCAGAAAGACTACCTGCCTGAATCTGAGTTTTAATTTTGTTGATTCTAACAAGAAGAATTTCGGGCCAGATCAGAAAAACCGCAGAAGCTAGCAAGATCAAAACAGCAACAGCAGTCACCATGCCATATAACAACCAAGCATTCTGCATGGATTGATAATCAACAGCAAAGCTCTGTAAACCCGATATTGAAAGAAAGCCAATAAGAGCAGGCACTACAGATGCAAGATGTGCAATGATAGCAACCCAGATGGTATTAAATCGCAGCACAAGAAGTGCGAAAAAGAATCCCGAAACAAGATCGGGAAGAAATCGCACAGGCTGGAAGGATTGAGCAGCAAAGAGCAAAGCTGTCATCCCGGCTGCCTCGACCATTCCGGCGGAAGCTTTAATATTTCCGAGAATAAAACCCCTGAATACAACTTCATTGACAAGCAAGGGAAGTAGCAGAAATCCAAGTATTGTTATGGGCCCGAAGTTTACCGCGGCTCTATCACCCAGATTCCCCTTTTGCAATTGATCAAACAGATTCTTAAACACCTCAGCTTTTCCATCCAGCAAACTTAGTTGCGCCATCACAGGGATCAACGCCATACCAACAACCAATGCCATCAAAATCGCTGGCCACCTAGGGGATTTCCAAAGTATCAACTGACCTGGGTTCTTCATGTAGAACAAAAGCAAAAGGCCGATGGGAATGATTCCAGCAATCGCAGGATCAACTCGCATCCTATTCCAATATTCTTTAGGCAGATGCATGAAAAGAAGCACCATAAAATAAGCAATTACAGCAACGCCAACGCTGCTGCAGGTTTTGCGGGAAGGTAAAAACGATTTGAAAATCGAAGGCCAATGAAACTGTTCAGCCTCCCTGAACAAAACTTCTTCGCGGTTAAACTGCCTGACTGCCCATTGCAGTGCGAGATAAGCGTAACTCGCAGTTGCACCAAGCACCAACACCAGATAGACCATGTGTTTCAAATCATAATTGGAACCATCCATCAACTCTTGAAGCAAAATAGAAATACCCGTGATGGGGACAAAACAGGTGGGAAGATCAAGCTTGGTTCCCGGGGCAAGGGTGATCAAAACCAAAGGCAAAGTGATCATCACAAGAGGCATTAAATAATACTGGCCTTCACGACTACTGCGTGCATAAGACCCTATTGCAAGGCTCAATGCGCTAAAAAACGCCCCCAAAGGCAGTAACAAAAGAACTGCCCATAACAACAATATCGGATTGAAAACCCCAATATTCATGTAAGTCATTGCGAGATGTGTTGCAGTCAAACCCATCGTAACAATGTTGAGCAAAGCGGTTGCAGTACTGAAAGTCCAAATCGCCAGGAATTTACCAAAAACAATTTCCTGCCTAGAAGCAGCACTTATAAGAAGCGTCTCCATGGTGCCTCGTTCTTTTTCCCCCGCACAAAGATCAATAGCAGGATAAAGCGCACCTACAAGAGCCCACATGACCAGCATCAAAGGAAGGATTCTCTTGATTGCGCCCGTGATTTCTTTTTGAATGGAATTGCGTGGAAGCCCCCCACTTGTTTTACTCGTATCAGGTTCAATCACCTCAATCACCTGATGAAAAGTAGGCGCCAAACCAAGGGCAAGGAAACGCGCAGACCGCAATTGAGCCCCCCATTTGGAAATCAAAGCACGCAACTGCCCTTCCATCAATTTGGTTGATTCATCTTTCTCGTTTAAGAAAAGAATGATGGGCACCGTCTTGCCTTGCTCAACTTTTTGCGCAAACTTCTCAGGGAACACCAACACCGCATCTGCACCATCACTAATAAACTTTTGCGCAGCTTGCTCCAACATTTGAGGATCTAGAAGAACAGAAGCATCCAAGCTTTTCTGATCCCAATTTGCCAAAAGTGCAAGGGCATCATCTTTGCCATACTGCGGGTTGATTTGTAATTTTTCATTTTCAATTACAAACAAGGGCGGAGGCTGGATTTGCCCAGCAAGTGCAAAAACCATCACTCCTAGGGAAACAACAGGTGAAGAATTAAACGTGGGAAGAGTTGCAATCTGCGAGGCAAAAGTAATGAGAAGCTTGGAATTTAACTGTGCGGAGGAATTGGCTAAAACTTCAGGAGCATTAATCACGACAATATTTTTCGGCCTCATTTGCTGGCCTACCGCAAGATTGACAATTAATTCACCCGCAAGAGGGTACAAAATCAAAGGCAGAATTATAATCATGAATAAAGTTCTGCGGTCGCGAACCTGATCTAGGAGATCGTGACAACAAATGGTCATGATATTTTTTAAATTAGCCATCAATCTACGATCAAATGAGCAGCCGAAGAATCAGGCTGGATCGGATGAGGAATGAAACTCACGCGCAGTAACAGTCCGATCAGACCAAGATAATTCAAGCTGCCTTTTATAATGATAATCCCCACCGATATTATACGCCGCAATTCCCTGCCAGTCTTCTTTTCTTTCACGATGCGTGTGCCCACTGAATAAATAAGCAATGCAATCGCGGTATTTCATCAATTCTTCTTCCAAAAGCAGATTTCCTCCCAAGGCTTCCCAAAGTAGAGAATCAATGGTGGGCGGTGTATCGGGCATGGGGAAACTTATCGCCCTGCATGCAGGATGATGCGTGACCACAATAACCTTGTGACCCAGATCGCTTGCTTGCTGCAAATGCCCACTCAGATCTGCAACGATCTTTTTGGTGAATGATTTATCATCATGCTGCCATCGAATGAAATTAAAATCATTATGCTGCCCACGCAAAAACCGCTTGCTGCTCAACCTATGAACCTCATCCGGAAATAACGATGTAAACGCCTCTTCACTCCAGGAATAATCATACCAATTAATATTGCCTACAAGAGAAAGCTTCCACTCAGGAAAATGCAAAGGGGCTTGATCAAGATAATGAAACCCATACTTCATTGCTAAATTCGGAAGATGATGAGTATAAACTTCCCAAGAATCTCCCCGCTCATCATCGTTCGAAACCCAGATATCATGGTTGCCAGGTACCAAAACCTTGACGCAATTTAAAGAAGCGAATTTATCGAGACAAACATCAAAGTTTTCAGCATGCCCAATGTCACCCGCAAGAACAAGAACATCGGGAGTGTTTTCTTTTATGGCTTCATACAAGGCATTGTTCGCAGCCATACCCTTGGCGATTCCCCAATGGAGGTCTGCGGTGAACAACAGTTTAAAATTACCCGTTGAAGACATGAATCAGGCCAACCCCCAACTGTTTACAAAAGACCAGCAAATGCAACTTAAACTTGGATTATAACCGATCAACCAGCTTGACGGGAATGACTTTCCATCCAGCGAAGACATTTTCCCCAGGAAGCATTAGACCCCGGATAAAAAGCAGCTAAGGGCCTATTAATAGTGCGGGGGTTTCCTATATGAGGAGTGATACCATCCAATGCACAACTTGCAACCAGAGCTCTAGAAAATGAATCCCACGAAGGCGCGGGAATGCCCAGCGAATCTATAAGCTCAAGCTTTTTATCACCAAGGCTCAATCCCAGAAGATGACGCAAAAAGCCGTTCCTTGCATGGGAACCAGTTAGGATATATCTGCCTTGCTTATACTCTTCAGGAACTTTCTCTATCTGGTTTTTAATCAACGCCACCACAAAGTGATGTGCCGAGCAAAGCATATCTTCATCATCGTAATTTTTTTGCCCATCTTGTATTTCATCAAGAAATAGCGCGCAATCACCGCGGTTCTTTGATTTATTAAAAGGCATGCAGCGCGATGCTATACCAAACCATTTATCCAAAAGCAGTTGCTGCATTTTTCCCTGAACCGCACGCTTGGAAAGAAAATCAACACCCAGCAAAGCAGTACTTTCCGAATTAAAAATCAATTCAAAAAGCGAGGCACATGGCCCGCCCTGAAAAGTGAGTGCGGGCAAACCAGGCGCAAATGCTGAAATTTTTATCATTCCACCAAGATGAATCATCACCACGGGTTCTTTACCCTGTGCAAACAATGACGACCCAGGATAAGAAAACACCGGATCCGAACTTGAAGACCTAGCATCACCATCGGAATTAATACAAACAACACTTAGCCCGGTGGTTTGGGAAACTTCCTGCCCAGGCCCCCATCCCCTGAAAGCCAAAAATCTCCGCGAACCTTCCATCGCACCCAACGAAGAATCACAACCCACTGCAAATATTTCTTCTTCCTTTAAATTCGCTTCTTTGATTGTCGACAGGGCAAGCACGGAAAATTGATCTGCAATAATCTTGCAGGCGTTGTCAAAATACCTCGACTCCCGTGAGGGCTTATCGCCCGCCTTGGCAAGCCAACGGCAAATCTCAAGAGGAAAAGCTTGATACATGCCCATGCGAAAAACAGGGCGAATCAAACCCATTTGATCTGGGATATCAATTAAAACCGAATGCACGCCGTGCTCTCCAGCCCCAGCGTGCAATCCAAGTATAGTTCGAATCATGAATCACCTTTAAGAATAAATCAGGCTGCGAGTTCTACTTCTCGCTCGACATACCCGCCTGCACATGCCTGCACGAAACATTCGAAAAGCTGGGTGTCGAGCGCTGTCGCATTATCCGATTGCGGATGCCATTGCACCCCAATACAAAACCACGAAGGATCCATGTATTCAATCGCTTCGATAACTCCATCGGGTGCAACCGCACAAACACGCAGTCCATTCCCAAGGTTTTTTACAGCCTGATGATGATTGCTGTTGATTCTCATTTCTTCACCACCATAAATTTCCATCAAATAAGTGTCTGCCTTGATCAAGGCAAGATGCCTGTGAAAATCATCCGAAGCATCAAAATGAGGCAATGCCTTGGGCAACTCTTCGGGGAGATGCAAAAACAAACTGCCACCCAGTGCGACATTGATCTGCTGCATTCCCAAGCCAATACCCAAAAGAGGTTTCTTCGTTTCAATTAATTTGCGCACCAAAAGCCTGTCGGAATCTTCACGCCTTTCAGGAATCATCCGAACAGATGGATGCATCGATTGATTGTTCCTGCGGGGATCCATATCTGCTCCACCTGTCATCACCATGCCATCCACCATGGCAAGGAATGCATCCAAATCGGCATCTTTGGTGAACGCAGGCATCACGATAGGAAGCCCACCAGCTTCAAGAATGCGATCGCAATAACCACTAGCCAAGCGAAATAGGCCCTGCTTGTTTTTTTGGGGGATATGGAGATCCATATTAATACCAACGATAGGCCGACTGGATTGAGACATTACAATTTCCTTCCTTGGAATAAATCAAATCTATACTTAAAAGTTTGCTACAAGAAACTTGGTTCTTGATTGCTCTAGAGGGGGGTATATAGCGAGATGAAGATTTAAATCTCAAGACCTATTTGTCTAAAATTAGGCATAATAACCCCTAAGTTAACAGAAAAATTATTCCTGTATCTCAGCGGCCTTGCCTTAACTGCCTCATTTAAGGTTATTTTTCTTTTTGAAGTGCTTCCACTAATTTAGCAATCTATCGACCTTCACATTCCTTGATCAATTGCCTGAAGCGTGGATCATGGCGAATGGATTCAAGGTCGGTATCTTCCTTCATATAGCGAAAATCTGCATAACCAAGTTCTACAGCAAGGCGAAGTGTTTTAAGGGACATTTCAACTCTTTTCAAAAGTGAATAACTGCAGGCAAGATTATAATGCGCCAAGGCATCTGCAGGGCGAAGCCTGACCAGCCTTTTATCAATCGCCAAGCCTTCTGCATATTTACCTTTTAAGGTAAGCAGATTTCCCAAGACACGAAGCACATCCACATAATCGGGGTTCACTTTTAAAATGGATTGGTAAAACTCAAGTTCAAAGTCAGCTTGATTTTGTACTAGCAAGGCTGCTTTTTGCGATTTTCCTGAATCAGGGGTGTTTGATTCCTCGCTGGGATTATTTTCAGATTGATCCATGTAAAGCTCCCATCAAGCAGTAAGATAATTTTATCAAGCTTCATCGTTTCTTAATCAAATTGATTATACCCTATAGATAACTTCCTGCAAAGGGTTCCATCATTAAAAAAAGCAGGGGCAACATTATTCATGCTCCCCCTGCTTAAAATCAACCAACAACCATGCTTTAATTAATCATCATCGTCGTCGTCGTCGTCGTCGTCGTCGTCGTCGTCATCATCGTCGTCGTCATCGTCATCATCGTCATCAAAATCATCATCAAAATCTTCGTCTAGGTCTTCATCGTCAAAATCTTCGTCTAGTTCTTCATCATCAAAGTCTTCATCATCAATTTCATCTTCAGCATCATCTTCATCATCATCGTCGTCGTCATCATCGTCGTCATCGTCGTCGTCATCTTCAAAATCATCGTCATCATCATCCCGCAAGGTTGGCAAAACAAAGGCATCCTCATGAACTTGATCCACAATCTCAGTGATGCCAAGTTTCAAGGCCACCAGATCTTTTAACGAAAGCAATTGACTAGTCATCACACAACCCTCTTCAAACAAAGGAGACAAAATAAAAGAACTCACGACTAACAAAAAACACCTTGTAAAGGTTGGTTCCGAGAACCCCGATACACTTGAAATATAAAGCTAGGATATCCTGCATTAATACACAAGTCTGATGAACATTCAATCTCTTGGGCTTTACATCATCTTTTCAATGAAACTATCCAAGCTCAAACTAATGATGTTAGGAATTATTAGGAAAGTTTAAAACCTTGTCAAGGCAAGGAAAGATTGTTTTTTAATTTAATGCAAATTCAGTTGGCATGAGTTGTTTTTAAACCAACCGTAAACCAGATTCTAGGACCTTATTTTCATCTAATTCGAAGCCAAATGCTTCTTTTTTTGCTCGATAAAAGGCAAATGATGATCAATATGGCCAATGGCTTTTACAAGCAGATTATTCAAGGAAACAGGGCCTTTTTCACTATGAATGCCCACTCTAACCCAGGCGGAATCAGGTAAACCAGTCAAAATTCTTGCCATCTGCGATCGAACCAAATCGATTAAAGCCAGTTCCTCGCCTAAATTTCGTTGATGATACGATAATGATTTTAAAAAAAGATTCTCATCCGCACCCAAAAGCTGGGGATTTTCCAAAGCTATGACTCTTTTCATACGGTCGGCAAAAACAGGCTCGAAATCTGAAATATGGCAGACAACCTCAAGAGTGGACCATTTTCCCGCAATAGGCCGGGCCAACAAATGATCTAAAGGCATGTGGGCAACCGCTTGCCTCAATAAATAACCGCCATGAATATATTGGGAAATAAGATTCTTGAATTCTATGGTCATCTTAGCCTGCCAGCTTGGTAAAGGAATCTCTTAAACCACTTAGTTGCTGCCTTCGCTGGGCTTCTGGTGCGAAAGGATCGAAAGGAATGGGCCCACGGGCTATTTGCTCAAGCAACCCATGCACCCGTCTGCGTAATTCTGAATCGCGCCTTTCAAGGGCATCCAGCAAAAAGGGAACCGCACTTATGCCATACCGTTGCAATTCTTCTCCCGCTCTTTCAGACCCCGAAGCAAACTGCACCAATAACTCTAAAACTTTCTCGCGCTCTAATAATTTTTGCACCCCATGCGTTTGATCCATTGGTTTTTCCACCACCAACGGTGTTGATGGCGGCCTTAGCCCCATCGTCTCACGCGAAGGAATTACCGTGGTAGGCAAGCCTATTGAATCATTATTAAAGCTATTACCTAGATATTCCTGAATTGCTATCGGATCGCGAATCAAATCCTGAGGGGCACCATGTGTGCGCACTGTGCCACCTTTGATCAAATAACTTCTGTCAGTAATCGACAAGATTTCACGAACCCTATGATCGGTAACTAAAATACCAATCCCCTGCTTTTTCAAATCGAGCACAATATGCTGAATATCTTCAATAGTTTGGGGATCAATACCCGTAAAAGGTTCATCCAAAAGGATCAAAAGCGGATCACATGCCAAACATCTAGCTATTTCCAACCTTCTTTTCTCTCCGCCTGATAACCTAGCAGCATTGTTTTTTCTCAAATGCGTAAGCCCGAATTTATCAAGTACTTTTTCGGTACGATCAAGGCACTCCGCACGAGTCAATTTACGGCCAAGAACGCGATGCTTTGGCATGATTTCTAAAATCGCCATCACATTTTGTTCAACCGTCAGTTTTCTAAAAACACTGGTTTCCTGCGCCAAATAGCCCATACCCAATCGGGCACGACCAAACATGGGCAGATGCGTCACATCTTTTCCCGCAAATATCACTTTTCCACCATTGGGCGTAACCTGCCCCGTAGTCATGCGGAAACTCGTGGTTTTCCCTGCGCCGTTAGGCCCTAACAGCCCCACGACTTCTCCCACATCCACTTGAAAGGTAACCCCATCAACGACTTTACGGCTGCCATAATACTTGACCAAACCGCGTACCTCGAGGATCGCCATCCTTGCTCCTTGTCAGACCTTCGAAACTATTTCACTACTAGGATTTACAACGCTTTCTAGAAATCGTGCAAGACCAGTCTAGTCATAATAACCAAAGAAAGGTAAAACAGGGGGAATAGGCCCTCAGGGAGATTGCTTTAACTTTAATCAACTTTATTTCCAGTTCATATTTACGGAGCTTTTGTGAAAACCCTAATCGACGAAGAAACAATTAAAAAACGAGTCACAGAAATCGCCAAACTTATCTCAGCAGAATTTAATGGCCAACCCATCACCGTAGTTGCTGTTCTTACAGGGGCCCTTATTTTCGTATCCGATCTAGTTCGCCTTCTTAATCTTCCCGTGCGCATTTGCTTTGTTCGCGCCAGCAGCTACCGGGGTGAAACCACCGTGCCTGGCGATCTTAACATCGATTCCTCCATGCTTCCCGACATTCAAGGCCGTAATATTCTTCTCGTAGACGACATTTTAGATTCAGGGCACACCCTCAGCAAACTCACCAGCTATTTAAAGGAAAAGGGCTGTAAAAACATTCGTACCGCTGTGCTGCTGCGTAAAATAGGTAGGCAAGAACACCCGATCGAGCCTGATTACTGTGGTTTCGAAATCCCCGATAAATTTGTGGTTGGTTATGGGTTAGACTATAACGATGAATATCGCAACCTTCCCTTCATCGGAGACTTAAGCTGACTTCATCGCTTTTAATTGCAGATAGGATTAACTTTGCCAGCGTTTACATTCTTCATCGATAACACCGAATACAGTGGGAATTCCAGACAACTGCTGGCCTGCGTAACTGAACTTCGATCCATGAATTACACCGTTGCAGTTGGTGTTCTAGGTCGGGAAACACCCTGGTCTATTTTACTCGCAGATTCTGGGGCTGTAGTCTCGCATTTTAATAGTAAGGGTTTTTGGGATATCAAAGCCTTATTCAAATTAAGAAAATGGCTGCAGCAAATACCCAGCGATTTCCTCCATCTGATAAGCCTCAATGCGTTGGACGCAGTAGGGCTTGCCTCTCCTTCCTTCCTTGCAAAATCATTTTTATCGGGTATCCCCGACACCAGATTTCGACCCAATGCATGGCGCAAAATATTACTCGCGAAGGTACGCAAAATATTCTGCCTCACCCTAGCTTCGAAAAATAGACTGCAAACTCTAGGTATTCCAGCATCCAAGGTGGCTCATCTTCCACCAGGTATCTCACCTCAAAATGTGCCCCAATCTCTCGCACCTTTATCTGAAATGCCTTATTTATTATCTTCAGGCCCCTTTCATCACGACTTCAACCATCGCGATGCCCTTTGGTGCATGGATATTCTTCACTATGTCAAACCCGAAATTAAATTGTTCCTCACAGGCACAGGCGCAGATTTAAATAGCCTGCATTCCTTTCGTGCCGCACTCATGACCAAAGAATTTATCCGCTTCACGGGCACAGTTGATTTCTTAGAACCCTGGCTTGCAAACGCCTCCATCATTCTTGCAACCAACCTTACACCCGGAGGATATTACTCCGCCCTAGAAGCCATGCTTTCAGGAAAACCTCTGATCACATCCAACACTTTAGGCATGGCAGAATTTGTTGAAGATGGAAAAACCGCAGTTCTTTATGCGCCAGGCGAACGAGCAGAGCTTGCCAAAAGAATCAGGCTGCTGTTAGACGATCCCGCAAGAGGTGCTGAAATCGCCCATAATGCTAGAGAGTCTGCAGAATCACGATTTTCCCCAAAGCATCATGTTGCAAAACTGTTACAGTATTACGATGATTACAAATAAGATTTTAAAGGGGATTTATCTTGCGTGATGTACTAACCCTGATTCTTGCAGGCGGCAAAGGCACCCGTCTCGAGCCCCTCACCAGAGACCGTGCAAAACCTGCAGTACCCTTTGGCGGGCTTTATCGCATCATCGATTTCCCTCTTTCCAACTGCCTCAATAGCAACCTTCGTAAAATTCTGGTGCTCACCCAATACAAAGCGCGAAGCCTCGACAGGCATTTAAACCTAGGCTGGAATTTCCTCAGCCCCCAACTCGATGAGTATGTCGAAGTACTTCCCCCACAACAACGAATTGATGAACATTGGTACAAAGGCACCGCAGATGCCATCTACCAAAATATTTATGTCATCGAAAAAGCAAACCCAAAATATATCGTCATTCTTGCAGCAGACCATATCTACAAAATGGACTATAGCGAAATGATTCGCCTCCATATCGAAAGAGGCTCTGACCTTACCATTGGCTGTATTCCCGTGCCCGTTCATGAAGCCAACCAATTTGGTATTCTCGATGTCGATGCAAGCGACCGCATCACCACTTTTGTCGAAAAGCCCGAACATCCACCCGAAATCGTCGGTAATCCCGGTTTCTCCCTCGCCTCCATGGGTATCTATGTCTTTACCGCTTCATCGTTATTTGAACTCCTCTTCGAAGATGCAGCCCGTAAAAACAGCTCCCACGACTTCGGCAAAAATATCATCCCCAGCATTATCTCTAGGCTGAATGTTCATGCCTTCCGCTTCCAAGACAAAAACAAAAAATCGGTACCCTATTGGCGCGATGTTGGTACTCTCGATGCCTATTACCAAGCCAACATGGATCTCGTTGGTATCGATCCCGTGCTTAATCTTTACGATACCGAATGGCCCATCCGGACTTTTCAGCCTCAGTTCCCGCCACCTAAATTCGTCTTTAACGACGAAGGAACCAGAGGCCAAAGCCGCAGAGGCGAAGCACACGATAGCATCGTCTGCCAAGGTAGCATCATCAGCGGCGGCAGTGTTTCACGCAGTATTCTTTCGTCGGGTGTGCGTGTAAATAGTTACGCCACAGTTGATGATTGCATCCTTTTCGAAGGTGTCAATGTAGGCAGGCATTCCAGAATCCGCAGGGCCATCATCGACAAAAATGTACAACTGCCCCCGGATACCGTCATTGGCTACGATATCGAGGAAGATCGCAAGCGCGGGTTCACCGTTTCAGAAAATGGCATCGTCGTAATATCCAAAGCAGAAAGCCCCGAAAGCTTCTCTGCCAGGCAAGTACGAAAGTAAACAGGGGAATTCCAATGCCCCGATCCATCCCACGATCCCTGTGGTTCTTCGCCATCCTTATGGCGCTTGGAACCACTGCAATCGTAGTACCTTGGGTGTTCAATCGCTCCATCCAACTCTCTACTCAACAAATCGACAACGCAATAACTCTCTAGAAAAACTCTGGCCCAACAGATTACGACCTCGAAATTCTCGAAGCCAAAGAACCGGGCGGATTCAAAAAACAATTACTCATCAAGGTTCGAAAACAGAAAATCATCTCCCTGGTAATCGATGGGAACTTTGTCCCCTTGCAAGATCCTTCCCAATATCAAGTGCTTGATCTTTTAGAATCGATGGCAAAAAACCTCGCAACCGATCAACAATCAGGCCAACCTTTCTTCACCACCGCATCCCTTGCCAGCAAGGATGGACACCCACTTCGCTATGTCAGGCGAAACTCAATCACGAAAGAGCGATTCGAATGGGTGATCAAAATGAAAACACCCGACTGATTCATTGCCGGGTGCCTTCTCATTCTCACTTTATTTAACCCAAAACTTACTTCTTAGCAGGGGGAACCTTAGGCACCTCTTTAGGTGGATTAAGATTAGGTGTGATATCAAAAATCCGGGCAAACCCACCATAAGATGGGATCGCTACGGCCTTGCCGTTAGGTGCGATGGAAATATCCCGAGAGTTATCCGCAAGCTTGATCGCTGCAAATTCGTTGGCCTGATCAGGCTTCCAGAACCAAAGCATTCCCCCATTACCACCCGCAGTGCCCACAACAAAACCTGCAGGATGCCAAGCAACGCCCCACATCGTTCCTTGGAACTTCTCTTTCGAGGTCAACTCCTTCGTAATCTTTCCAGTAGCCCAATCCACCAGCAAGATGATCGGATTACCAATCCCTGCAAATGCGTTTGTTACATTGGTGATTCCTGCAAGGGCCAGCACTGTGCCATCAGTTGAAAATGCCATCGATCGGGCACCACCAATATCCGCACCAAAGCCCGCATCATACTTGTGCAGCGCTTTCGCTTCAACCTCTCGGATTTTCTTTCCAGTAAGATCCCAAATGCGAACCATCCCCTTTAAATCAACCGATACTATCTCTTTACCCGAGGGATGAAACCCCACCTGATACGCATGGTTTTCATGGGCCTGCCATGAATGAATAGGCTTCAATTCGGGAATGGACCAAATCGCAATTCTGCCATCATTACCGCAACTAACTAACTTCTGGCCGGTAGGATCAACACTCAAAGATCTTATCCAACCCTGATGCGCAAGAACCTGCCTAAGCGGAATGGGTTCTGCTGATTCATAATTCCAAGAAATGATCTGCCCATCGTAACCGCCACTGAACAACAACTTTTGCTTGGGAGCAAATACCATCGCACGAACCCAACTCGAATGCCCCGCCATATCGGTCTTCTTGGCGGTTTCTATCTCCCAGCGCTGTAAAGTGTTATCCTGCCCGGAAGTAAACAAAAACTTCCCCGATGGTTCATACCTGCACGCAAGCAATGCGGAAGTATGCTTAAACTCTTTAGCTTGCCTCGCAGCAGCAGGATCTAACCCAGGAAAAACAGGAGGCGGTGAAGGTTTCACCACCTCAGGAGTTTTAGGCGCTTCTTTTTTCGCATCTTTATCGTTTTGCATCACAGCAATATTTCCTCAATAGGCGATGCCTTCGGATCAGCCATGGGCAATGGCCTCTGGTCCACATAAAAATTCTTCTTCGAATCAAACCCCAAAGCCTTCAGATAAGTATGGAACAAATGCCCGCCATTCACTTCCCGATCCACTACTGCAGTGCCAGTCGCATTGGTTTTACCAACCACTGCTCCCTTTTGAATTCCACAACCACCCATCGCAACCGACCAAGCAGTGCCCCAGTGATCACGCCCAAAATTACGATTAATAGTAGGTGTGCGACCAAACTCGCTCATCACCACAACCAGAGTGCTATCCAACAACCCACGAATGTCCAAATCTTCCAGCAGGGTTGCAAAAGTTCGATCAAACTCACCTAATTGTTCAATATGAAAATCAAAGTTTTCATGATGCGTATCGTAATTAGTATGGCTCACTTTTACAAAGGTCGCACCACCCTCAAGCAATCTACGCGACAACAAACAATGCCTGCCGAAATCGTGCTTACCATACCGATCAGCAAGCTTCCCAGATTCTGAAG
>QWPF01000074.1 GCA_003671255.1 Planctomycetota bacterium
AAGCTGCTGATTCAGAAGAACGATGGAAAACAAATACCCCAAGTGCCTTAATGGCATTGATTATTGACCAAAATAGCGCAATAGTTCCGCGACCTGTTGTCGCTAAATTACTGAACAATAATCGTCACTATGTGGATATTTATTTTAAGATTACAGGCATCATATTTTTAATATCGAATTTTGGTTTATGAGTTTTACTTTATAACTTGCAACTAATTAAATTGAAGGAATAAGAATTTAGATGTTACAATTCTAAACGATGGTCTAAGACAATTATTGAGACCTCGGATAAAGCAAATGGTGGATAAAGTAGTTTCTAAAAATGGAAAGTTGATTCGCTTAACTTCAGAAAGATGGAGCCACATCACTGAAGAACATTGTGAATTAGCTGGTATGAAATTAGAAATTCTTGAATCCATAGCCAACCCATCAATAATTTTGTGTGGAAATGATGGTGAGCTTTTAGCTATTCGTGAACTTATTGCAGGAAAATTTCTTGTGACCGTCTATCGGGAGATAGATGAAGACGGCTTTGTCATCACGGCGTTTCTTACTCGAAAAACACGATCATTGGAAACAAGGCAGCAATTATGGCCATAATGGATGTTCAGGGATACTTAAATTTGGTACCAACCCTTCGAAGTTTACCAGGGGGCTACTTGTGGTCATCTTATGATTCCCAAGCAGACACTCTTTATGTCAATTTCAAAAAGCCCGCCTGCGCCACCGATAGCGAATTAACACCCGATGACATAATCGTTCGTTACGAGGGTAATGAAATCATTGGCTTGACAATTCTCCATGCCAGTAAAAGATAAGGTTTGACGAATTATTCTTGCAACTTACTAGGCGTTCACCAAAAATGTTGGTTATTTACACCATATTTGCTAATCAGGTACCATAAAAGGCTTGGTTATTGACAAAAATAGCGCAAGGAGAGCCCTTTTAGGGGGTGTTTCTCCTTTTATTCTCATAATTTGGCCAGTAAGGGTTGGCAAACTTAACCCTTTCTTAACAATCCTGTTGGCAAACCGAGTCTCGCTCGTCAATAATGTATGTGGATTGGCTATCTGAGCTTATTCAGGACTTTAGAATTGTTTCTAGGGGAGTGGTTTCATGATTACCCGCCTTGGTTCTTTAATACTTTTTCTTGGACTTGCTTTTGCAATCGTACAAGCGCAAGACGCAAAACCAGCCAAAGAAGATAATAAAGCCGTTCAGGTGGATGTGACAGGCAGCCAAGAACGGCTAAAGCAACAATTCAAGGATTTCACCACGGATTTATTAAGGCTGGCCCAGAGGCTTGAGAACAGCCCCAAAGCAGAAGATCGCGATAAAGCTCAAGCATTGAAGAATGCTTTAAAGGCAGCTTCCGAACAAGGGATTGAAGTCAAGTTCACCACGCTGATTCTAGCTCTTAAAACCTCCAACGCTTTCAAAAACATCGATACCCTGCAAGGTGTACTCACGCAAAACCAGGAAATCCGCGATGACTTACGCAAGCTTATCGATGTGTTGCTCAAGGATGATCGCGAATCCGCACTGCGTAAAGAGCGAGAGGAAGTACAAAAGCTTCTCGAAAAATTAAAAGAAGTGATCGAAAAACAAGAGCGCGTTCAAGCTAACACCGAGTTGGGCAAACTAGGAAAAACAGACATCGCAAAAGCCCAAAACAAAGTCACCAAAGAAACCAAAGACCTTGTCGATCCTAAAAAAGCAGGCGACCCCAAAGACGGCAAAGATTCTAAAGACGGTAAAGGCAAGGATGGTAAAGACTCGAAAGATGGTAAGGATTCCAAGGATGGCAAAGGCGGCGACCCCAAAGACGGCAAAGATTCTAAAGACGGTAAAGGCAAGGATGGTAAAGACTCGAAAGATGGCGACCCTAAAGACGGCAAGGGCAAAGACTCCAAAGATGGCGACCCTAAAGACGGTAAGGGTAAAGACTCTAAAGGTGGAGATCCTAAAGACGGCAAAGGTAAAGATTCTAAAGGCGGCGACCCTAAAGATGGCAAGGGTAAAGACTCTAAAGGCGGAGACCCTAAAGATGGCAAGGGTAAAGACTCTAAAGGTGGAGATCCTAAAGATGGTAAGGGTGGCGATCCCAAAGATGGCAAGGGTGGCGACCCTATGGATAGTAAATCAGGGGAATCCGCAGATATGCCCCCCAATCCTGAAACTCAGATAGCCAAGAAACAGATTCAAGAAGGGGTAAAGGAGCAGGAAGCTGCAGAGAAAAAAATCGAAAAAGACGACAAGCAAGGTGCCTCGGAAGACCAGGCAAAGGCTGTTGATAAGCTAAAACAGGCCCAGAAAAAGCTGGAAGAATTGTTAAAGCAATTGCGTGAGGAAGAGATCGAAAGATTGCTGGCACAACTTCAGGGCCGTTGCGAAAAAATGCTCGCAATGCAAATCGCAGTCAAAGATGGCACCGTGGCATTAGACAAAATCATTACGGGCAACCCCGATAAAAAATCCAGCAGGGCAGAAGACCAGAAGGCTCTCGAACTCTCTGACAAGGAAGATGAAATCAGCAAGGAAGCCAACAAGGCTCTCACTCTTATCGAAGCAGAAGGTTCCGCGGTTGCATTTGCAGAAGTGTTCAAGCAGGGGTTGGGGGATATGAATACCACTGCGGGCAGGTTGCGAAGAGCAGATGTTGGCGAAGTTACGGTTGCAATTGAAGACGACATCATCGATGCATTAAAGGAAATGGTGGCCGCGTTAAAGAAGGCTCGCAAGGATAATCAAGAGCCCAAGCCTCCGATGCCCCCGATGCCTCCTTCAAGTGGTGGCATGCCCCCAGATCAAAAGTTGATCGATATGATTGCAGAATTAAAAATGATCCGCTCGATGCAGATACGGGTGAACAATCGCACCACCATCTACGGTAAGCAGATCGAGGGTGAGCAGGTTCCCAATATTGCCAAGGTTGCAGATGCCAAGGAAAAAGAAAAAGCTGTAGGAGTGAGAAAAGAGTTCAAAGATCTTTCCACCAGACAGCAGAAACTTTCCAAAGTGACAGAAGACATTGCGAAGGGTCGAAATAAAGGCCAATAAACGAAGGGTGTTAGCCATGATTAATGGATCTAGAATAGTTGCGGGTGTTTTGACTTTGGGCGTATTAAGCTGGAGCTGGTGCAGCGGTGCAAACCCAGTGCCCCCAGTAAAGCCCATTTTGGAAATTCCATCCTTTGGGGTGTTGAAATCTCCCACTGCAGCAGAAGTTAAAGCCCAAGCTGATGCATGGGCGAAAACCAGGCCGCCACTTTCCGCAGAACAACAAAAAGCGATGGATGCCTTATGGGCAGGAGCAGATAGTTATTCCGACAAGCTTGCACAAACTTTTGCACTGCTCGACCCTGAAGCAGCGAAGATTCTTAATCAGGCAAAGGAATCTGTCTTCGAAGCCCCTCAAGAAATTCCAGCTCTGCTCAAAGATGCTTCGAAACCCATGTTCTTTAGGGCCAACTTAGCTGTCACCTACTCTAGAATCTTAAGCCAGAACAAGGTGTATGAACTTGCGCTGGATACTTTGAAACTATTCCGACCTGAACAGGTTGCAGATCCTTCCTCCTACCTTTTTCACCGGGCAGTTGCTGAATACTCCCTGATGATGAAGAAGGAAGCTGATGATACCATCAACAGGCTTCTCGATGATGTTTCTGAATCTCCCGAACGCTACCGCAATGTAGCAGCGTTGATGGCAATCGAAATGATGGTATGGCGAGACAAAGACTTGGGCTGGATTTCACGCAAGATGGAAAACATTCAGCGCAGGTTGGATCTCGGGCAAGGTGGCAACAAGACACAAAAGATCCAAAAGGAAGTGGTTGTGCGTTTGGATGAGATGATCAAAGAAATGGAAGATCAGGCGAAGAAAGCTGGGGATGGTGCAGGTGGACCTGGTGCCCCCGGGCCTGGCAATGGCCCTCCCGGAAATAATGTGCAATCCTCTGCGCCTCAGCAAGATAGTATTGGTGGTAATGGTGGTGGCGCAGGTCAGGTGGATCAAAAACGCGTACGCGAACTTGCAGAAGTCTGGGGCAAACTACCCGAGAGAGATAGGGCACGAGCCATGGTGGAACTCACCCGAAGCCTTCCCCCAAAATACCGTGAAGCTGTCGAAATTTATTTCAAACGATTGGGAGATGCGAATCCCGCACCGTGATGATTAAACCTTCCACGATTCTTACTCTGGTTTTCAGCATTGGGTTGATAGTCTTTACGACTCAACCCTTTGTCGTTGATGCTGCTGAATTTAAAACTCTCAAAGGTGAAACCATTCAGGGTAAAATCACCTCCTTCACCGATACGGAAATAGTGCTTGACGCTTCAGGCGCAGTTCGCAAAATCCCACTTTTAGAAATGATGCAGGTTACCCTCGAACCAACCGCAATTCATCCGCCCAATCCTTTTTCACTTGTCGAGCTTTCTGATGGCTCGCAGATTGTCGCTAATGCTTGCGCAATCAAAGGCGATGCAATAGAGCTAAGTTTGCCAGGCGGAGAAAAACTTACCGTCCCCACCAACAAAATTTCATGGGTGCTTTTTAAAGCGCAGGTTGCCTCTGATCGTGCGACTTGGAATGAAAGAATCAGCAAGAAGCGTAAGCGCGATGTGGTTGCGATTCTCAAGAAAGATGCAGACAACCCCGAAGGAATTCTAAACCTTCTTGAAGGTACATTAGGCAAGGGAAGCGATGATGGTAAAACCATGGAGTTCAGCACCGTGGGTTCAAACAAACCTATCTTGGTGCCTCAGGCCAACCTTCATGGGCTAGTCTTTTTGCGGGCCCTCGATGCAGAGGCTTTACCTGTTCTTTGCAAGGTCATCGATAAATCAAAGTCCGAGTTTCTAGCTGCAAAGATCACTCTCGACAAAGAGAACCTTATAATCAAAACCTCTGCTGGCTTGGATTTAACCCTGCCTTTGGCATCCATTCATAAGCTTGATTTCAGCAAGGGCAAGCTCGCCTACCTCTCCGACATCGAACCCAGCAAAATACTTTTATCGCAGGATGAAGAGCGACTTTCCGCATTCAGAAAAGATACCAACCTTGATGGCGGGCCACTTCGCATCAACGGAATAACTTATGCCAAGGGGTTGGCCATGCTTGCAACCACCGATCTCGAGTTCGATCTTAAGGGTGAATACCGCGAGTTCAAAGCCATCGCTGGTTTTGATGATCTGGTGGGCGGGATTGAAGGATCAGTAATCCTCGAAATCGAAGGGGATGGCAAACAACTTGTAAAGTTAGAGTTAACGCGCAAAGATAAAAAACGCGATAACGCAATCAATCTTAACATCAAGGATGTACAAAGGCTTCGCATTGTTGTGCGCTCTTCGAACCCCTTGGAATTTGGCAAACACCTCGACCTGGCGAACGCCCAGATTAATAAGTAATGAAAGGATCTTTGAACATGAGAACCCGTATTTTTTGGGCCATGCTTGCTGCTTTGCTCAACATTAATCTTTGCTTTGCTGCAGACCTCGATCCCAAATTAAAACAGTTTGAATCCTCCCGCATGGATGTAATTAAAAAGGTTGCACCCGCAGTGGTTGCGGTGGTTACGGGGGGCGGTTCAGGCGTTCTCATTAGTGCTGATGGTTTTGCACTTACCAACTTCCATGTGGTTGCTGGCCAAAGCCCTGCTCTTAAATGCGGCCTTCAAGATGGCATCCTTTACGATGCTGTTCTTGTCGGGCTCGATAAAGTTGGCGATGTTGCACTCATCAAACTTCTTCCCAAGGAACCAAACAAACCTTTCCCTTTTGCAAAACTTGCCAACAGCGACAAAGTTCAAGTAGGCGATTTCTCCATCGCAATGGGTAACCCTTTCATGCTGGCCACCGACTTTTCCCCCACCGTAACTTTCGGTTTAGTGAGTGGCACTCATCGCTACCAATATCCGGAAAAAGGGATGTTCGAATACACCGATTGCATTCAGATCGATACTTCCATCAACCCCGGTAATTCGGGGGGCCCGCTTTTCAACATGAATGCAGAGTTGATTGGCATCAATGGCAGGGGTTCTTTCGATAAAAGATCGCGCATCAATTCTGGTGTGGGTTATGCCATCTCCATCAATCAGATTAAAAACTTCATGGGTCATTTGCGTGCTGGGCACTTTGTCGATCATGCCTCCTTGGGCGCAGTGGTTGCTAGTGGTTTCGAAGAATCCGCCCTCGGAAAAGTATCAGTGAGTGGCATGATTGATTCCGATGCTTCCCGTAGGGGAATTAAAATCGATGATCAGCTTCTCTACTTTGCAGGCAGACCGATGACGAGTGTGAATCAATTTAAAAATGTACTTGGCTTGTACCCCAAAGGCTGGAGGCTGCCTTTGACTTACAAGCGTGAGTTAGAAAATGGATCTTCAGAAAGAAAAGAAGTTTTGGTCAGGCTGATGGGATCAGAAAAAATGGAAATCGGAAACCCCAATGGCGCACCCCCGGTGCCAGTTGAACCCAAACCTATGCCTATGCCACTTCCCAAAGGGCAGATTCCACCAAAGCCCCCTGGGCCAAAACTTCCGACCGGGCCAGCAGCAAAGCTTTATGAAGCCAAGCCTGGTTATGCAAACTATTATTTCAACAAACTCGAAAAAGAAAAGCTTCTTAACAACTTCAAGAAGAATGGCGACTTCTCTTCCCTCTCGGGCAACTGGCAGGTGCAAACCACAGGCAAGATTGGTGATAAGGGTAGGCAGGCCGTTGTTGTTTTGCGCATTCTTGCAAAGGGTGCAAAGGATGCAAAGAACGATCTCGTTCAAGGCATTTTCGATGGCATTGATTTTTCCGTTGAGCCTTTGGCAGTGGAACAAGTAGGCAAAGTGCTCAAAGATCCACCCGGAAGTGGGGGCCTTTTAGTCGCTTTCTTCCAACTCAGGCAGTTGTTGGTTTATGGCGAAAAAGGGTTTGTAGGCGATTTCTCGCATGGCGGAATCGAGCCTTACTATACCCCATCTGAAAACACTCTTAAACCAAACTTTTCTGCACAGCGCATTGATGCAGAAGTGTTACGAACCAATCTCGCTGGCGTTAATACCAAGTGGTACTTTAATCCTAGTGATTCTAAGCTTTTGGGTTATGAGGTTTCCACCGATCGTGAGGATGACCCCTGCGAAATCCACTTCTCAGACTACAAAAAAGATTCCTCTGGTAAAGAGCTTCCGGGTAAGATATTAATCAAGTATGGCGATAAGGAATATGCCTCTCTTAAAGTGGATGGCTGGAAGCTGGAGTAACACTTTAATTTTGACTTCCAACAGAACCGATATTTGTAATGCCTGCAATTATCATTCAGAAATCTAGACGAGCTTTTACTTTAATTGAATTACTTGTAGTTATTGCGATCATCGCAATATTGATAGGGTTGTTGTTGCCTGCAATTCAAAAAGTGCGGGAGACTGCCGCTCGCATGACTTGCGCCAACAATATGAAACAACTGGCACTTGCCACTTTAAACTTTGAAGTTACCTTTCGAAAACTGCCCCTTGGAAAACACGGTACCGCCTCTACAGCGCAAGCCACTGCAATAGGCACGCAAGCTGGGGTGCTTGTGCAAATCCTACCCTATATCGAGCAAGAGAATTTATTTAAGGGGTTCAAGCCTGAGCTTTACACTTTCAATTCTAATTCGGGGGGCGTTAGCTGGCTTAACTTTGATTCTCCCAACACCTACTCTCTTTCTCGCACGAGAATCAAAATGTTTCTCTGCCCTTCGGATGATCCCTATGCAGTGGAAGGCAGCCCCACCAATAATGTGGTTTGTTTTATTGATCCGCGCGGCGGCGTAACTAGCACCCAGGTGAGCCAGTTTGCTGCTACGGGCGGAATCCCGGGGTTGACCAACTATGTTCCTAATGCAGGAACTTTAGGAAGATTTCCCGCTCTCATTCCTTCAGCAATACTCGATTATTATGCCTCACATGAGGGCGTTTTTGTTCCCAATGAACAATTTGCAATCACCAATATCACCGATGGCACCTCTAACACCCTCTTGTTTTGTGAATACCTTGGGAACACCTCCAATGGACAGCGTAGTCATTCCATGTCTTGGATGGGTGCCAGCGGTTTCCTGATGAATTACACCTTCAACAATTCTCCTACGCAAATGCATTACTCCCCTAATAGTGCGCATTCAGGCGTTGCTAATTTTGTCATGGTGGATGGCTCGGTTAGGGCTATCACCAAGAATTTCACAACCCCTACCACCTCCGCCATTGTCGTTGCCAAGGGTGAACCTAGATGGGCTGCTTTTCAAGCTGCAGCGGGAAAAGCGGATGGCGATGCTGAGGTGCTGGAATGAAAAACAAGATGAATTCAATCAGTGTCGGTGGCATCTTTCTCGTCGCAGGGGTCTTCTGGTTTTTTGTTTCGGGATGTTCAAGTCAGGATGAATATAAAAAGGAACTGCCACCGGTTCCCAAGGATGTCAAATTCACGCCTTCCGAAACCTCTAGGATAACTCCAGTAGGGATGGATGGCAAATAAACAAACCAGACCAAGAGCCTTCAAGGAATAAGATCTCCTACAATCATGCAACCCGTTCCGTCCACCCCTGTTGTTGCACCTTTTTCGTTGGTGCTTGATTCTGCATTGCACAGAATGACAGACGATTTATTGGGTTCAACATATGTTTTGTCAGAGAAAACTGATGAACATTTCCCCCGCATTCTTCAAGAGCTTTTAATTACCCATTGCAGTAAGGCAGCAGCAAATCAAGCTGCTGCCTTGACACAAAAAGAACAGCAAGATCTAGCTTTTTTACAATCCTTTGGAGATTCTCTGCTGCTATGGATTTTCAACATAAATAACGGGATAAAAAATCCGAAGAGCAATGATGGCGAGCATTTAAAAGTAACTCTTAGAGAAACAGAAGATTCAGATCCTATCGAAATGGCGCTTCAGATTGGCATTGAAAAACTTGGTCTGCCTGCCCGTACAGTTTTGCGTTCTCGATACAATCAGTCATCTATTTTACCCAACGAGCTAGAAGACGGATTTGAAAAACGATGGGGAAAAAGATTAAAGCATATCGGTGCTTTGAGAAGAATTTATGAAGAGGTGGAGCACGATTTATCACTTGATCCGCTGGCTGAATCGTCCTTGAGTTTGCCCGTACTTTTCACTTGCATCGAACTTGGCGAACTATTGATACGAAATGGTTTCATCCCTTCTAGTGCATGGATTTGCGAAGATCAAGAAGTACAATCGCTTATCGGTTTAATCCCCAAGTTACTGCATTCCCTGCCCGAAGAAGAATTGCAAATAGGGCGATTCAAATTGATAGGGAAAATCGGGGAAGGAGGCTATGGGATTGTTTACAAGGGATATGATGAAAAACTAAGGCGTGAAGTTGCAATCAAAATGCCCCGCATTTCCTCTGAAGACAATTCCGAAAGCAAGCAAATTGCAATTCGCGAAGCTCGAATCGCTGCAAGGCTTGATCACCCGGGTATCCTGCCTTTGCTTGATATCATCGACATGCCCAATCAGACAATCCTAGTTTCGCCATTCATAAAAGGTGCATCCTTATCTAGTTGGCTTAAAACTAAAACTGCACCCATTTCTGAAAAAGTGGCTGCGGATTGGGCCTTGCAAATAACCCAAGCCATGATTCATGCGCATGCAAGAGGGGTACTGCATTGCGACTTGAAACCTGGAAATATCCTGCTTGAAATACTTGGGGATGATTGCCCAGATGAAAAAATCTCTCCAAAAATCGCAGACTTCGGGCTCGCAAAGCTTACCCTTGCTGTAACTACAACGGTTACCGGTTCGGGGGTTGGTCTGGGCACTCCGATGTACATGGCTCCCGAGCAGACAATGGGGCGGGAATCGTTATCGGTGGCATGCGATATTTATGGTGTGGGTGGGATACTGTATCAATTGCTTGCAAATCAAAATCCTTTTTCCTCCAGCACCATGGGCGAATTGATGAGGGAGGTTCTAGAAAAAAAACCCATCTCCTTAAAAACTTACAGGAAGGATCTGCACCCCGACCTTGATGCGATTTGCATGAAATGCATGGAGAAAAAACCCTCTCTTCGCTATTTGACCATGAACGATTTAAATGCAGACCTCGAACGGTTTCTCAAAAGCGAACCCACCATCGCAAGGCCTTTGGGTAAATTCGCCCTCGGAGTACGCTGGTGCCAAAAGCACGCACTTTTAGTATCACTCCTTGGAATTATTATTTTATCGCTAACCGTTTCCACCATCATTTTCATGGTGATGCTGCAAAAAGTGACAATTCAGGCCAATGATAATTTAATCCAGAAAAATCTTTCTGACACCGAAGCCAAGAGATATTTGCGCGATCGAAAATTAGCAGATCGTCAGTTTTATTCATCGGAAATGCGCTCAATCCAAAGTGCATTCAGAGATGGCGAATTTTCCAAGGTCCTAGATAGGCTAAAAGGTTTGACTCCCGTTCAGTTGGGGGGCGAAGAGTTACGCGGTTTTGAATGGCACTACTGGAACAGGCTTTGTTCACAGAGTCATCAAAAAGTTGCCTTCTTGGAAGATTACTCCCTTAAGTATTCCCTAGGCGCAAACAATCATGCAGCGTTTAGCCTAAAAAACAACAACTCGATCTCCCTAGTAGATACAATCTCCACGAAGGAAGTTAAATCTATTCCAGATGCTTTGGAACCGACTTACTCAAAAAATGGTTCAATACTTGCATTTATTACCACTAACAATTTAATTCGCTGGGTAGATGCTGCTACTTTCAAAGAGTTGGGTTCCATTAAGAATGAAGAAAAAACCCTCAGATTAAAGTTTTTGGACGACAATCGGTTGCTGATAATGCATGCATATTCTTGGAAAGTACTTGATGTCTCCTCAGGTAAAATTCTTTGGGAAAAGCCCGGTGAGAAAAACGTCTTTCAATTGAATCTTTGCACTTGCGGAAAAGACCGTTTCGTAACTTGGGGTAACGATGGGCGGATTCAAATATGGGATACCAACTTGAAAACCAAAGTGGATGACTTTCCTTGCGAAGGGCGGTTATGCCAGATTTGTGAATCAAGCAATGATGGCACAAAAATCGCATGGACCTGCTACCCACCAAAAATCATTGTCAGGGATATTAAAACTAAAACTAATCTGGTTTCCAGAGGTCTGAAAGAAGACTTCTCCTTCGCAATGGCTTGGAGCCCCGATGACAAACAAATTGCATTGGGCGGTTCGGAACAAACGATCGATATCTACAATTCAGAAAGCGGGGTACTCCTTGAACGAAAAATAGGCCATGCATTGCGCATTATCAGGCAGATCAAATGGCCTATCGGTGGGAAGTTATCCAGTATGGCTTGCCAGATGACGCCCCCAAAATCTGAACTGTTTATTTGGGATGAAAACAGGGTAGCAAGTTCCAGGGTGATACATACTCTTCAGAAGCCTGCATTAGGTTTTGTGCTTGATACCAAACAAGAAATTGCATTGTTATTTGAAGAATCGAATGAAGCATCGCTGGTTAGTGTACCAGAGGGCAAGTTGCTTAAGAGGGTGAAATTCCCTGACTTTGCAATTGCAGGTACCCCTCACCCTTTTCACCCATATTTTGTTGTAGTACTTGATAACAGGGAAATATGGAAGGTGGATCATCAGGGAAACACCACCAAATTTCCGCTTCGTTGCCCTTCACCGCCTTCGGGGGCAATCATCATATCCCCGAAGGGGGATAAATTTGCCATCAGTCTGAACGCAGCAAAGTTTGACAAAGTCAGTACCAGTCTGGTCAATATTTACAACATTGAATCAGGAGAGTTGATTGCAACCCATTCGGGGGCATTATCTGCTTTCAGAACATTAGAAAATCTCCCTCAATCAAATTCTTTTATTGCAAGCCAAAGAACAGGTGCGCTCGTTGAAATAAACTGGGAGGATGGAGCCTTGATAAAGGAATACATAAAAGCGCCTTCGGAAATAACTTTATCTAATGTGAGCCCCGGATTCAATGAAATATGCGTAATCAAAGGACTAACAACCCTTGAGGTGATGAACTTTCCTGCAATGACTAATTCCCTCGACTTCCGCAATTTCGAAACCAACCCCCTTCGTGAATTAAAGTGGACGGAAGATTCAACCCGACTTTTTGGCTGGGGCTTTGATGGTTCCATTTTTTTCTGGGATGCAAGAACCGGGCTGGAACTTCTCAAGTTGAATGCTCACGAAGGGCATGTGGTCGGTGTAGTCGAACTTCTCGGCGGAAGAAAATACCTTTCTCTAGGCAAAGACAACCAATTAAAGTTATGGGACGCAGAGACCGATTAATTCTCTTGTTTTAAACATTATTCAATCAAGTATTTTCACCCACCCAATCGCAAAATCAAGTATGATGTTTCTAATGGTTTTCTAGTAACGCAACCGGAACTATACACATGACTTTCCTACTACAAGCATCACTTTTTGCAGCACTTGCTGTTTCTTACCAAGCAGGCGAAATGTCGCTCAATGATGTGGTTCAAAAAGTGAACCCGAAAATGGTCAAGATCTATGGCTCTGGAGGTTTCAAAGGTCTACCAGCTTATGGCACAGGCGTTTTGGTCAGCCCCAATGGCTATGTTCTTACCGTCGCAAACCATCTAATGGAAACAACCGACCTAAGGGTTCATCTTTACGATGGAACCAGATTGCCCGCCAAGCTTGTCGCAATGGAACCTGAGTTGGATATCGCACTCTTGAAAATAGGAACGGATAAATCCAAAATTGACGACCTGCCTTTTTATGACATCGTTGCTGCTGCAAAAGCACCTCTTGCGAACCCAGGCACTGCTATTCTTGCATTCAGCAACCAATTTCAAATCGCAAGCAGAGACGAACCTGTTTCGGTAATGAAGGGAACCATCGCAGCCTATGCCAGGCTGTTTGGCAGAATTGGAATATTCGAGGCGCCCTATTCAGGCAATGTCTATGTGGTGGATGCAATCACCAACAACCCAGGTGCTGCGGGGGGAATCATCACCAATCGCATGGGAGATATCATCGGAATTATTGGCAAATAACTTCGCAACGAACAAACCAACACTTGGATTAATTATGCTGTTCCTGTAAATGCAGAACTCGAGATCAAGCTTGCAGATGGTAGTGCCAAGAAAATCTCGATCACCAACTTGATCGAGAAAAAGGAAGCGTACAAGCCTGTGACAAAAGCTTCGAAGTCCACAGGTGGAGGTGGTTACCTAGGCATTGTATATGTACCTAATGTGGTAGATCGAACCCCGCCTTACATTGAATATGTTGAACCCGGTTCACCCGCGCAAAAAGCAGGCCTACTTCCAGATGACTTAATTGTTTATGTGGATGGCCTACCCATAGTAAGCGTTAATTCGCTTTTGGAACTAATGCAGAAGTACCGACCCCAAGAGCGGATTCAATTGGAAATACGCAGGGGTGATAAATTGCAAACCATAAGCATACAAGTCGAGTCACCACCAAAAGCTTTGCCCTCGAAGGGCGCAGAAACTAAAGGGAACTAATCATGAGCACAACACTATTTTTGTTAGGCGTGGTAGAAATAATGCTGGCTCAAAACACCTTGGAAGAGCTTCAAGAAAAAGCGATTCAAGGAGCAGTGCTGCGCATTTCTCCCTCTCTCGTACAGATTGAAACCACGGGTGGAACCGAAGTGATTTCTGCAGGTGGTGGTGCGGGTGCCGCTGGAAAACGAAGGCCCGGCCCTGCTGCTGGCCCAGGCGTGCGTAAAGGTTCAGGCCCAACCACAGGCGTCATCGTATCCGCAGATGGTTATGTTATTTCCAGCGCTTTCAATTTCGCCAACAAACCAACTTCCATCATCGTTTCCACCATGGACAACAAACGCTACATAGCCAAAGTTGTTTCAACAGATAAGTCGCGCATGGTAACGC
>QWPF01000075.1 GCA_003671255.1 Planctomycetota bacterium
CTTACTTTGGATCTATTATGAAATATTACGCCTTTATAGTTGCGTTAATTGTCATTCAAATGAACAGCGGTTGCTCTGATTCTCGTAGATTTGCTCCTGTTTCAGGAGTTGTAACTCTGGACGGCAAGCCTTACGCATTGGGCGTTGTTTCGTTTCAGCCTATTGGAACCAAAGAAGATCCTAACCCCGGCCGTGGCTCCAGTGCTTTTACTGATGCAAATGGCAAATTTTCGCTTAAATGTGATGCCACGATTGATGGTGCTATCGTGGGAAAACATCTCGTTCGTATCATGAGCCGATCTGAAGGCGCAACTTCAATTGCGCCAGGCACCAGTTCCCCTGATGGTGCCCCCACAGCCAAAAAAAGTGCAGACCCCATTCCGCCCGAATGGAATGGAGAAAGTAAAGTTGAGTTTGAGGTTCCTGCTGGGGGTTCCGACAAGGCTAATTTCGATATTAAAACAATCAAATAATCGAATCCTAAACAATCGTATAGTTTCAAGCAGCTCTGTTTATAGCAATTTCTCATCATAAAACTGCTTCACTAAGTATTCGTTCTAGCTTTTTGATCAAGCTTTGGTACCTTTTGATTATTCCCACCATTGGGGAAGATGTCCCCGGTTTAAATTTTCGTGCCAACCTTGTTTGATTTTCCTCCTAGTTCGATAGACACTTTGCTTTTTTGTAGGAGATAAAGCCATTAACTTTAATCGTCGCGATCTTATTGCAACTATGGGCGCAGCAGCAGCAGGCCATGCCTTGATTGCTGATTCTGTTTCCCATGCCAACAATCCCGCAGCAAATGTTGACGATCGACATTCCACCATCAAAATCACTGGAATGCGTGCAACTTGGGTTAACCCCAATGTGTTTTTGCGCATCGAAACTAATCACGGGATTATCGGTTGGGGTGATCTTAAAGGGGTTGATCCGCGGGTTTCAAAACCTCTGGCTGAATCTCTTTTTGAATTAATTAATGGTGAAAATCCAACTCGCATCGAACACCTTTGGCAGAAAATATTTCGTGCCCATCGCGATATCCGAGGTGGCCCTTTCCTTATTCATACACTTGCAGCAATCGATATGGCTTTATGGGATATTGCCGGGAAACTTTGGGGAGTCCCGGTTTATCGCCTATTGGGTGGTCCGACCCGTGATCGCATTCGGGTTTATCACACCAAACAAGCAGTAAAAGTACCTGCATCGCCTGAAGAGCATAGCGGCACCCCCGCAGCAATTGATGCAATTGTTGAACGAATTAAAGATGCCAGGAAAAAAGTTGGCCCTACGGGTGCGGTCATGTTTGATGCCCACAGCGCCATCCCTCCTGCAACTTTAATTCAGCTTGCCTCAGCACTGAAACCGTACGATCTTCTTTTCATCGAAGAGCCTGCGGTTCCAGGAAATATTGAAGTGTTTAAAAGACTTAAGCAGCATATTTCAATCCCACTTGCAGCAGGTGAGCGAGATCGAACTATTTACGAAATGCTTCCATATTTATTGCATCGTTGTCTGGATATCCTTCAACCTGATTGCTGTCATACTGGTGGGATTACTTCGATGAAAAAAATCGCAGTGCTTGCGGAAGCATTCTTTGTTCCTTTAGCGCCACATTGTACAGCAAGTAATCTTGGCATTGCAGCATCACTGCATGTTACTGCTTCCATACCCTTCTTTTTGATCCATGAATTTTATCCCGAGAATGGTGGGTTTAATCCCAAGGGGATTATGCGCATGGAATGGAAAGTAGACGCCGATGGTTATGTTGGCCTTCCCAATGGGCCCGGATTAGGCATTGATGTTGACGAAAAAAAGCTTGAAGAAGAAGGTAAAAAACCTCAAACCTACCGCTGGCCTGGCCGAACTCTTAAAGATGGTTCAATAGCCGATTATTAAAATCACAAGATCAAGGCGATACGAATATGAACCAAAGTAGACGCAAGTTGATTGCTGCTATGGGTGCTATGACTGCTGGGCAAGCATTTCTCGATGATAATGTAAAAGCCGATTCTAATCCTGCAGGCTTGGTTGCGGATCGTTCCTCCACGATTCGAATCAAAAGCATGAAGGCAACGCCTGCTGGATCAAAAGTTTATCTAAAGATGGAAACCAATCATGGAATTACAGGGTGGGGTGAAATTGATCAGCTAGAACCAAAAGTAGCTGCAGCTTTAGCCACTTCACTTTTTGAGCTTCTTGACGGTGAAAACCCAACTCGAATTGAATATCTTTGGCAAAAACTTTTCAGGGCGCACAGGAATATCCGTGGCGGGCCATTCATGATTCATACCATTGCAGGTATAGACATGGCGCTTTGGGATATCACAGGCAAGCTTTGGAACACACCGATTTATCGTATTTTGGGTGGGCCATGTCGTGATAAAATTCTTGTTTATCCATCGATAAGAGCAACCAAGCCTGGTGCAGGCCCTTCAGAATTTTCAGGCACCCCTGCCGAGCTTCAACGTTTTGTTGATTACATTAAAGCGGAAAGAAAAAAAGTTGGTCCCAAAGGTATCGTTATTTTTGATGCTCATTGTGCCCTGCCCCCACCCTTTCTTATCCAACTAGCAAATGCCTTGGATCCCACAGATGTAAACTTCATGGAAGAAATTGCGGTGCCTGGAAATATCGAAGTATTTAAGCGCATCAAACAAGCTGTGAAAATCCCCTTGGCGAGTGGCGAGCGCGACCGAACTATTTATGAGTTTCTGCCTTATTTGCAGGAAAAATGCTTGGATGTGATCCAACCGGATTGCGCTCACTGCGGTGGCATCACTCAAATGGTAAAAATCGCCACCCTTGCGGAATTATACTTCACACCTCTGGCGCCCCATGCGGTAACCACAGAACTAGGAATATCTGCAAGTTTTCATGCCACTGCAGTTGCTCCGTTTTTTATCATTCACGAATATTATCCGCAGATTACCCCTGCGGGATTGATAAGAAAAAGCTGGTCGGTGGATAAGGATGGTTATGCGTCCCTACCACAGGGACCGGGATTGGGAGCTGAAATTGATGAGCAGAAACTAGAGGAGCTTGCAAAGAAGCCTCATAAGCCGGAATGGCCCACCCGTGGTCGCCTTAAGGATGGGTCTATTGCGGATTACTAAAATGCAAACATCAAGGTTAGTTTAACTTACGAACCTTGATGTTTCGATAGCGTACAAATTCCTTGGTGAAATCGCCACCGCCGTGTACTTGAAGGGCAATGCCACCTGAATCAGGAAGGCGTTTTTCCGTATCGGTATATTCCATGAACTTAATGCCCTTGATGTAAGTGGTAACTTTAGGGGGATTGCCAACAATGCTGGCTTTGAGTTCATTCCATTCGCCGTGCTTCCAGAAGGCTGCCCATTTGTCTGCAGGAACAGGCAATTTAACAGGGGCTGCATCTTCCTTGATATCCGTGACCAGTTTTTGGAAGGTGAAGTTACGAAGATGGGGTTTGCCACCCAAGCCTTCGCCGTACACGCCCATAAGATTCCCGTTGGCATGATAATCAATCATGGCTTGATAACATTTGCCTTCTTCAGTGCTGCGAAGGAAAAGTCCACTATCAGGGCCGAAATCATTTTTCATTTCGATAGAAACTTCAAAGTCACTATATTTTTCATCGGTGATAATAATGCCGCCATTACCTGGAATATCTTGGCTTCCAATGATTGCGCCATCAACAATCTCCCATTTGCCGCCTGATTTATTCTTGCTAGGTCCGCTGTGCCCGGTTTTAGAACTTACATGCCAGCCCTTCATGGTTTTCCCATCAAAAATGCTGACCCACTCAGCTTCTTTTTTTTCTTGGGCAACGCAAAGGCTTAAAGCAAAAAGAGTTGAAGATGCCAACGATGCAATAAGTAAAAAGTTTTTCATGGTGATCCTTTCAAGATCAATGTGTAAGATTTGAGCTTATTATTGCTGATGAACTTTGCCATTGCCAGATAATTAAATGTAGGCGTGAAAACAATATGATCCCTTGGTTCTAAACCATGAATTCCGAGTTATTCGAAGCATATAAAAACACCACCTATCGGGTTTATTTAACCCATGGCGAAATTGATATCAAAATTGGCATAATGAATCTATTGTTACATGAATTGCTGTTGAGTAATAATTCGGAATCATGGGCATTTGTCACTGCGTGCAATCCTTATTCAGTCATGCAAGATGCAGGTGTAAACACTCTTTTGAACACTCAACTAGAAGACTATTTGTCAGGAAAACAGTATTTGTTTTTTAAAGGTATGGGAGTGGGTGATGATGATTCTTGGGAAGCTGAAGCAAGTTTAATGGTTTTGGATATTCGCAAAGAAGATGCAGTAAAACTGGGTAAGCAGTTCAAGCAGAATGCAATTGTTGTTGGAGTAATTGGCAACTCCCCTGAATTGATCGATTGTTTAAATGAATAAAGCAAAGGGGCATTTTAAAAAGCCTTATAAAAACAAAAAGCCCTTCAACGGTAAAGAAGAAGAGCTTTTGATTTTGAAAATAGTCGGGGATACAGGATTTGAACCTGCGACCTCTTCCACCCCAAGGAAGCGCGCTAGCCAATCTGCGCCAATCCCCGATATTCCATTAAGTCTTTATCTGCAATAATGATACGGAAGTCAAGATTGTTCACGGTTCTTTTTCTTGACCTAGGACTAGTTTCGCTTTATGATGGGATTGTAGATAGTTACCCGCCTTGCGATGAATCGAGAATTAATCGAAGAAAACGCCAGCCTTAAAGGTTATTTCACTGTATAACTACCGGTTTTTTGATTTGGAGAGAGTTTCATGAAGCAATATGCGCTTTTTTTGATCAGGATTTGTGCACTTGGCTTGATTGCCTTGGTTTTTATTCAGCCCGATATAACCATAGGCCAGATGCTCGATTCTGCAATGCCTCAAACCCGATTGCTTTCGGTAAGCCCTGCTGGGGCAAAAGTTGGCACAACTGTTGAAGTTTTATTTGCAGGAACCGATCTCGAAGGCTTGGAAAAGATGATTTTCAGCCATCCTGGAATTAAAGCTGAACCTGTTTTTGAGGAAGTAAAAAAAGAAGATCCTAAAAAAGCTGATCCGAAAAAGAGCGATAAAGCTCCAGCGCCTCCTGCTGCACCAAAATTACTCAAATTCAAAGTTACCGTTCCTGCTGACACACCTTTGGGTATTCATGATGTTAGAATTTCAGGTAAAGCCGGCATTAGCAATTCCCGCGCTTTCCAAGTAACAGATCTAAATGAAATTAATGAAAAAGAACCTAATAACGATATCCCAGAAGCTCAAAAAATAGAAATTAACACGGTTGTCAACGGCGTTATCAGCGCCCCAACGGATGTCGATTTCTTCTCCATTAAAGGAAAAAAAGGGCAGCGCATTCTTGCAAGTTGCCTCGCTTCCAGTTTAGATAGCAAGTGCAATCCACTCGTTGAAATCTTTGACACCGAAGACCGATTACTATCTTCGAGCAAGAATTATGATGCTAATGATGCGCTTGCAGATTTCACCGTTCCCAACGATGGCGATTATATTATTAGAGTTTGCCAGTTCACCTACAATGCTGGCTCTGCAGAGCATTTTTATCGATTGATGGTTGGTACCTTCCCTTGGATTGATGCCGTGTTTCCCAATGCTGTAGTAAATGGGCAAACCGTACCCGCAACCTATTATGGGCGCAATTTACCTGGTGGCGTGTTGGACCCATCTCAAAAAACAGATGGTATAATCCTAGAGAAAGCAAATGCTCCTCTTGCATGCCCAACCACCGGAGCCTTGTCTTATTCCAAATACACGACGAAGATTTCTCCCCAAATGCTTTGGAATAAAGCTTTTGAACCAAGATTAAAAACCGCATCCGGATCCTCCAATGCGGTGCTTGCCACGGTTTCGGATGTTCCTGTTGTACTTGAAAAAGACGACAACGATACTATTGCCAAGGCGCAAAAAATCACTGCTCCCTGCCTAGTTTGTGGAAAAATCGACAAACGAGGCGACAAGGATTGGTATTCTTTCAGTGCTAAGAAAAGCGAAAAAATCTCGATCAAACTGGCTGGTGAATCCTTGGGATCTCAAGCAGATTTGTTTTTAAGAGTTGTGGGCAAGGATGGCAAAACTGCTGTTACAGAACTTGACGATAAACAGGATCCGCTTAACATCAAACTCGGTTCTAATACAACCGACCCAGGTAGTTATTTGTTCAATGTTCCCGAAGATGGCGATTATTCTGTTTTAGTTGGCAGTAGGCAATCCTCAAATTTGTTTGGTGCTAGGCATCATTACCAATTGCGACTGGCGCCCCCAGCCGAAGACTTCACACTTGTGGTTATGCCCTCCTCCAACTTTCGACCTGATGTGTTGACCATTCCAAAAGGGGGTATGAATTACCTTTCTGTTTTTGCTTTTCGTGAAGAGGGTTTTAAAGGCGACATCGTTGTCACCGCAGAAGGTTTGCCAGCAGGCACCAAAGCGGAAACTTTAACGATAAATGAATCTTTGAATCGTGCGAGCTTGGTGATTCTCGGCGAAGAAAATGCGGCTGAAACCGCTTCGATTCCAAAAATAACCGGCACCGCTACTGTGAACGGGAAAAAGATAACCCGTGAAGCGATTCCTGTCTCTATCGTTTGGCCTTTGGTTGCTAACCAGAATATAGTCGCAATCAGTAGGGTTGATCGCGGAATTGTTGCAGAAGTGCGGGATAAAAACTTCTTAAACATGAAGGCTACGATTGATAAAAACAAAATCGTTCAGGGAGACAAAGGCACAATTAAAGTTGTAATAGTAAAGCGTGACCCTGAAATGAAAGCCGCTATCTTAATTGAACCGGTGGATTTGCCTGCCAACTTTGTTAACAATAACAAGGCTATCAGCATAGCCCCCGCTGCTAATGATGGAACGATCCCCGTTACAGTTCCTGTAACTCAAGCTCCAGGTGTTTACAGCATCCTATTGCGAGGCCAGACTAATCTTGGTTTTGCAAAAGACGCTGCAGGGAAGCAAAAGGCGGCTGTTAATATTGTTTCAGTTATTACACCACTGGAATTGACGGTTCTACCTAAGGCGCTAGGCGAATTTAGTGTTACTAATACCGGAGTTCAAGTTAAAGCCGGTGCTGAAGGAAAGTTAGAACTTAAAGTCAAAAGGCTTCATAACTACGAAGGTACTTATAAAGTCGAAGTGGTTATACCGGCAAATGCAAAAGGTATCGTTCTAGAACCTTCAGAATTTGCAATCAATTCTGAGGCAACTCTGATTAAAGTAAAAGTGGCTGCGGATGCCATGCCTGGGCCGAGAAATGATATTGTGTTAAAATTCAAAGGAATGTTTCTTGGCAAAGATGAGATAATTGCAGAGCTTAAGGCTAATGTGAGTGTGGTTAAGTAAGGGTTTATTTCCTATAAGGGGTTTATTATGTTTCGATTAGCGATTGGATTTTGTTTGTTTGGTTTTAGTTCAGCAATGGCAGCCGATGAACCCAAAAAATCAGCCCCCATCAAGCCGATTGATGTGGTTGAACTTAAAAGAACCGAACCGGTAACCTACGACAAAGATATCGAGCCGATTTTGGTGAAGAAGTGTAACTTCTGCCATAGCGGGAATATCAAAGAAGGCAAACTTGATATGGGGTCTTTTGAAGCCTTGATGAAAGGCGGAAAAAAGGGAACTCCATTAGTGGCAGGTAAAGCAGCAGATAGCTTGATTTATCAGCTTTCGGGCAAAACAACCCGCCCTTCTATGCCACCTAAAAGCGAAGAACCTTTAACTCCAGAAGAACTTGCTCTGATTAAACTTTGGATTAACCAAGGTGCCAAAGCTCCTAGTGCTGCAAGGGTTAAACCGAAGGTTATAGTCTCTTTGCCCCCTGCTACTGTTTACCCTGTTCGTGGTATTGTTATCACTAAAGATAAAGCAAACCTAATCGCTGCTCGTGGCAACATGGTTCATGTTTATGATGCCAACACCGGGGCACTTGTTCGAAATTTAGAAGCAAAGAATTTGGTTAGCCCTGATGGCAAACCTGCAAAAGCGTCCCACATTTCTATTGTTGAATCTCTGGCAATTAGCCCTGATGGTAAATTGCTCGCCAGCGGAAGTTTTCAAGAAATCCGGATTTGGGATGCCGCAACGGGCGCTGAAGTAAAGCGAATCGATGGCTTTGCAGACCGCGTTGTTGCATTAACTTTTTCCCCTGATAACAAACTGCTTGCCACGGCTGGGGGCGCAGCTACGGAAGATGGGGAAGTTAAAATTTTTGATGTTGCAACGGGTAAACAAGTGATTGATATCAAGGGCGCGCATAGTGACACTGCTTTTGGTGTTTCGTTTAGCCCAGATGGAAAGATGCTTGCTTCTTGTGGTGCCGATAAGTTTGTTAAAATCTTTGAGGTTCCTTCTGGTAAGCCGGTTAAATCTTTTGAAGGCCATACTCATCATGTAATGGATGTTGGCTGGAAAAACGATGGAAAGTTTCTTGCCAGCGCTGGCGCAGATAACGCAATCAAAGTTTGGGACTTTGAAAAAGGCGAACAAGCCCGAACCATTGCTGGCCACACCAAGCAGATTTCCAGATTGCAATTCGTGGGAGTTACCCCGACATTCATTACATGCAGTGGTGATAAATCCATGAGAATCTGGAATGTTGATACCGGCGGTGCGGTCAAAACTTTTGCCAACGCGGAAGACTTTCTTTATGCACTAGCTTCCAGTGTGGATGGGACTATAGTTGCTTCCGGGGGCGAAGCTGGAGTTATTTACATCTATAACAATGCGACAGGTGCGCTTATTAAAAAACTTGGTCCTACCGGAGCTATTGAGCCAGAAAAAGCCCCTATTAAAAAGTAAGCTTTGCCCAATGACCATGAGATTCTGATCGATCGAACCCCGGCTTTTATAGCTGGGGTTTTTTATTCACTCTTACAATTTCAATTCAAAACTTTGCACTTATTACAAAAACCAAGGGGGTGTAATCCTTGTTAAAATGCATAAGCCTTGCCGTAAACAGTGATCATGATGGCATTTAAGCTTGAATTGAAACATGGATAAACATTTATATGCGACTTGGCTTCATTTTTGCGTTCATCCTTGCGATGTAAGGAATGAACAGTAAAAGTGAGGCTAATTTTTCATGAAAGCAAAACGCGGTTTGATTCTGATTTTGCTTTCGTTTCTATCCATGGGCGCCTCCTATCGGACGCAAAACTTCATCATCAGTGCCCCAAACCCCCAGATTGCCCAGCAAGTGGGGCAATACGCCGAATTTTACCGAAAACAAAAAGCCTTGGAGTGGCTAGGCAGGGAAATGAACCCTTGGCCAGAGCCTTGCCCTGTTAAGGTGCTTATTTCATTAAACGGCGCTGGCGGCGCTACTTCCTTTGCGTTTGATCAAGGGCAGGTTTTAAGCCAAGAAATGCAAGTTGAGGGGCCACTCGATCGAATCCTGGTGAGCGTTCTCCCGCACGAGATTACTCATACCGTTTTTGCGTACTATTTTCGAACCCCCGTACCTCGTTGGGCTGATGAAGGTGGTTGTGTTCTTTCGGAAGACGATCTCGAAAAACAACGACATGATTCCATGACAAGGGATATTCTTTCCACTCCTGGTCGAAAAATTCCTTTACGAAGATTGTTCACCATGACCAAATACCCAAATGATGTGATGGTCCTCTATGCTGAAGGGTTTTCCGTAAGTGAATACCTTGTTTCTCTTGGGGGACGACCAACTTTTCTTGCTTTTGTTGCTTACGCAATGAACTACGGTTGGGATAATGCAGTTAAGGCTTATTACCGATTTAACAGCATTGAAGAACTGGAAGAACGCTGGATTGCTTACCTTAGAAACAACCGGCCAGGCCAAGCACCAGGATTACTTGCTTCCAACGGTCCCCGAGGTAACGAGTCTTCCACCATTCAAAGCTTGGCAGTAACCCGACAAACATATCCTCCGAGTCAGCCTGTTTTAGAAGCACCCATGCCTGTTTATCGAGGCGCCTCACCGAACCAGCCTGCATCTGAAGATTATTCTAACCCTTCGATTCGGCCCGCAACACCTTCCGCAACTTATAACCAGCCTCAGCAATATTACACCCAACCCCAGCAATCCCAAGGCGGAATCAGTTTGGGCGCCCCTCGGTCTGTGGGCCAAGGAATTCGCTAGTCTTTCTTAATCCAAGTATTTTTCTTTAGCTTCCTGGCTGAGCGTTTGAATTTTTCTGAGCATTTCTGCGGATGGAAATCTTGCAAAATCAAAGTCGATTTTCCAAGTGTTATTTTCATTGGTGATCTGCACATTTCGCAAATAACCCCGGGGCGATTTACTCATGATCTGCTTGCGAACTTTTTGCCTGTTGATTTCAACCGTGTTGAAGCAGTTGCATTTCTGCCCTGCTTGAAAACTTTCCCAATGCTTCATTACATTGGCGGCGTAGGGGTCAGTGGGCGGAAGTCGTTCCAGCGCTTCTCGCAAATAGGGCAATGCCTGATCTGATTTTCCTTGATGCAAATACACAATACCAGTGATGCCCTTGGCCCTTAGTGTGCCAATAAGATCATCTGTTTTAAACGCCTGTTCCGTGGCAAGCCTAAGCCAATGAAGGGCTTCTTGAAATTTTTGTACTTGATCAAGAAGCATGCTGAATTGAAACATTGCTTGAAAGGATAGTTCAGGATCTGCAAGCGAATCAAGTTCCCTAATACACTGCAGATAAGTTTCTAGCGAATTGCTAAAATCGAACCCTTCTGTATGGGCAAGTGCGATCGCTAATTTCATTTGGATTTTATCTAGCGTAGTGGCAGTCGAAAAATACTCGATCTGCGATTTTATAACGATGATGCGATCATCATGCCTTTCAAGTGTGCCAAGCAGATTAGCAATTTCTGAATCAGTCCTGAGTTTTTGAACCATACTCGATTGGGGCGAAGATTCGAGAAATTCACGAAGGTCTTCCAACACTTCCAGCAAGATTACCGGATCGCTTTCAGGCGCCCTGATGATTACAGCAGAAACCAACTCTTCCAGTTGCCCAGCGTCGATTTCTTCTAAAGAAGTAAACGCTTTCGTTGATGTTGAAATAGTTTTTTGAATCTCTGCGTGTAGCGCTGCTGAGCGCCAATAAAAGCCCTTACGCAATGATTCTACAGCAGTTTTCGATTGCGTGATTTGTTTTTCTGCAGATTCAATATCGCCTAGATAAAGGCTGAATTGGGCAAGATGATAAAACAACCTGCACTGGTCTTCAGGGTTGATTTTTAGATTGCAGCATTTAAGCAGTTCTTTACGGGCTTGTTCAATCTGTCCGGTTTGCGCAATCAACAACGCCAGTTGTGTTACCAAAGTAAGATGAATTTCAGGCGTGGATATTTTTTCAGCGAGCGCACATGCCTGCTTGAATTTAGTTATGGATCGATCTTGTTCGCCAGTCCACCATAGAACCCACCCATGTTCTTTCAGGGCTTCGAGCACTTGTTCGGAATCAACACCATGCAAACGCATCATTTTGTCTGCATGAAAATGCGCGCTCGAAACCGCTTGATCGGGTTGCCCCGCCTCTAGCAAGGTGATTGCAGTACGCAAAGTTGGAGTTAGATCGGCCCCTCCATTATCAATCATAAAAGTCTTTCTCTAGGAGATTTTGGAAAGGATGATTTCTTTAGCTTTTACAAGGGCCTCAGAAACCTTTGCGGGGTTCTTGCCACCTGCTTGCGCCATCCCCTTGGGGCCACCACCCTTGCCATCCACTATGGGCGCAATCTCTGCGATGATTTTTCCAGCTTCGATTCCAGCTTTTTGAAGATCATCACTTACCGCACTCATCAAACCAACTTTGCCTTCATCAACCCAGATAACCACTGCAACGCATGAGCCAGCTTTTTGCCGGATGCGATCCAAATGCTGCCTAATCTGATCAACTGGCCCTGCAGGAATTTCACCCGTAATGATTTTGCTTGATCCTTTGCTGATCGCACCTTCCAGCAATTTATCCATTGCTGCAACTAAATCATTGCCCTGCCCTTGCTTAACCTGAGCCTTGATAGTTTTTAATTCTTCCTGAAGGGAGGCTATTTTCTCCAAGGCACTATTTGCATTGCAACCAAGTTTCTCTGCGATTGCCTCAATAGTGGAAGAACTCTTTTGAAATTCAAGCCATGCGCCTTTACCAGTGATTGCTGTTAATCTGCGCACCCCTTTGCCTACAGATTCTTGCCCAATAATTTTAAACATCCCTGCTTGAGCAGTTCGCTCAAGGTGAGTCCCCCCGCAGAATTCAACCGAACCATTGAAGTTAGGATCATCCTTTTTTACAACCGAAACCACACGAACAGGGTCGGGATACTTTTCCCCGAACACAGCCCGAACCCCTGGAATCTTTTTCGCTTCATCCAAAGGCATAACTCTGCAATCAACCGCAATATCATCATGAATGATATCATTCACAATGTTTTCGATTTTTCTTATTTCATCTTTTGTGATTACTTGAGAGTGAGAAAAATCAAATCGTGTTTTATCTTCATCAACCAATGATCCTTTTTGATCAATATGGGTGCCAAGAACTTGGCGCAATGCAAGGTTAAGCAAGTGGGTTGAAGTGTGATTACGCTTGATATCTTCTCTTCTCGAATCAACAAGCAGTTTTGCGTCCTGCCCAATTGTAATCGAGCCAGAATCTAATTTTCCAACATGAAGAACACCTGCACCCAACTTTATTGTGTTTTCAACTTTGAATGTTCCAGAAGAAGTTTTGATTACCCCGCTATCACCTACCTGCCCGCCCTGTTCAGCATAAAAGCAGCTTTTATCAAGAAGCAAGGCTACTTCCAATTCGCCTTTAAGAGCTCCATTATTGTGAACGGTGTTATTGTCGATCCAACCAAGAACCTTCGCGTTAGATTGGGTTCCTAGATATTTTGGCGCTTCATCACAATGCGGAATTTCACCATTTATAGCACTAACAATAAAGGTCTTGCGATCTTTGCCAGATTCCAGTTTAAACTTCTCAAGCAAAGTTTGATAGCCATTGAAATCAATGGTTAACCCAACTTCACTTGCCATTTGCGCAGTGATATCTGCAAAGAAACCATAGGTGGTGTGAAGATCGAAAACATCAGAAGCTGGAATTATCTTGCTACCTGCACTTATGGTTCGATCCGCAACTTCTTGAAACAGTTTCATTCCGCGTTCCATGGTTCGAAGAAATGCATCTTCTTCTTCATGAATGACTTTTGCAACAGCTTCTGGTTTCGCCTTAAGTTCGGGAAACACATCACCCATTGTTTGAACCACTATGGCGCAAAGTTTGTAAAGAAACGGTTCTTTGAAACCGAGATACTGCCTACCGTAGCGTTCAGCTCTGCGTAATACACTTCGAAGAACATAACCGCGCTTTTCGTTGCTGGGTACTCCGCCATCAGAAATTGCAAAAGTAAGTGTGCGAATATGATCAGCGATAACGCGGTAAGCAATATCGTTATGATTTTCCAAAATGCCTGAGTAAGGTTTAGCACCACTCATATCGCGAATGGCATCAAATATAGGTGTAAATATATCGGTATCGTAATTGCTGTTTTTGCCTTGTAAAACAGCAGCAACGCGTTCGAAACCCATACCGGTATCGACATGTTTCGCAGGAAGTGGTGTAAGTGAACCATCCGCATTGCGATTAAATTGAATAAATACAAGATTCCATATTTCAATGCATTGGGCAGAACTTTGGTTCACCAAATGAGCACCAGATTTATCTGGAGTCAGATCGATGTGAATTTCTGTGCAAGGCCCACAAGGCCCAGTATCGCCCA
>QWPF01000076.1 GCA_003671255.1 Planctomycetota bacterium
GAGGCTTAACCGGCCTCTGGCTATCCCCAAGGCCCTTACCGAAATTGAGCTTTCAAGGCATATTGCCCGCCTTGCTAATTCTAATCTCTCTGCAGACAGTGCAGTTTGTTTCCTTGGTGGTGGGAGTTACGATCACTTCATTCCCGCAGTTGTGGACATGGTCGCTTCCAGAAGTGAATTCTATACCGCTTATACCCCTTATCAGGCAGAGGCCAGTCAAGGAAGCTTGCAGGCTTTTTACGAATTCCAGACTATGATTTCGCAGCTAACTGCGATGGATATTTCAAATTCCAGCCTTTATGAAGCAGGCTCCGGCCTTGCAGAAGCCATCTTGATGGCTATGTCGGTCACAGGCAGGATGGGTAAAGTTCTGGTTGCAGAATCAGTTCACCCCGAATACAGACTCTCTTTCATAACTTACCTTGCAAATCTAGAACCCACCGTGGTTACAGTTGCATGCCCTGAAGGAAAGATGTGCTTGAATGATCTTGCAAGCAAACTTGACGAAACAGTTAGCTGTGTGATTGTTCAACATCCAAACTTTTTCGGGAACTTTGAAGAAGTTGAAGAGATTGCAAAACTTGTTCATTCCAAGGGTGCACTTTTCATTGTCGCCTACGACCCGATCAGCCTTGGCATTTTAAAAAAGCCAGGCGAATACGATGCTGATATCGCTGTAGCTGAAGGGCAGTGCCTAGGTAACCCGATGATTTACGGTGGGCCTTACCTTGGATTACTTTCTTGCAAAGAAGCCTTTGTAAGAAAAATCCCGGGCAGACTGGTTGGCCAAACGGTAGATCGCAAAGGCAAACGATGCTGGGTACTTACCTTACAAACTCGCGAACAGCATATTCGCAGGGAAAAAGCCACAAGTAACATATGCACCAATCAAGGACTTTTTGCCTTGCGAGCTGCGGTTTTTCTTGCTGCCATCGGCCCCAAGGGTCTTACTGAAACTGCAGAATTATGCTTCCGAAAAGCTCACTTCCTCATGGATCTTCTATGTAAAATCCCCGGGGTCAAACCGAAATTCAATCTCCCTTTCTTCAAAGAATTCACCATCGAACTTCCCTGCAATGCTCAGGTTGTTATCAACTCGCTTATTGATGATGGCATTCTTGCAGGCTTATCTCAGGGCCGTTGGTCTAAAGATTTAGCCAATGTTATGACCATCGCTGTGACCGAAAAACGAACTCGTTCAGAGCTTGAAAACTATGCTGCCGCTTTTGGCGCTGCTATTACTGCAGCTTCTTCTCAGGAAAAGTCTAAAGCTTTAAAATCCTGATAATTTCAAAACTCCAAGTATTATTCTCGAGGGTATTATGGATAAGTCTCAGTCTACCGGTTTGCTTTTTGAAATCAGTCACAAGGGTAGAAGATGCCATCTTTTACCTGATTGCGATGTCCCCACAAAGACTTCCGCTGAACTTCTTGACAAAAAGTATCTCAGCAAGGATCCGACCCATTTGCCCGAGATGGCAGAAATCGACATCGTCAGGCACTTCGTTAATCTATCCACCAAAAACATGGCTATTGATTGCAACTTTTATCCTTTGGGAAGTTGCACCATGAAATACAATCCCAAGCGACATGAAAGGCTTGGTTCATTAAGCGGCCTAGCACATGTACACCCGCTTCAAGACGATCAAACCTGCCAAGGTATGCTTGAAATACTTTGGGAGATGCAAAACTATTTAGCTGAAATTGCAGGGCTGGATGGCGTTTCATTGCAACCTGCTGCAGGTGCCCAGGGCGAGTTGACCGCTCTTCTAGTTGCTGCAGCTTACTTCCGCGACAAAAAAGAAAACCGCACTAAAGTCCTTATCCCTGATAGCGCACATGGAACCAACCCCGCTAGTGCTGCAATTGCTGGCTTCGACACCATCACCATTAAAAGTAATGCGCGTGGCAGGGTCGATATGGACGATCTTATTTCCAAAATCGACTCTCAAACTGCAGTATTCATGATCACTAACCCAAATACCTTGGGCCTTTTCGATGAGCAAATCGTTCAGATCACAGAACTGATTCACAAAGCTGGTGGCCTAGTTTACCTTGATGGTGCAAACATGAATGCCATTCTTGGCATCACCAGACCGGGTGATTTTGGTGCTGACATGATGCACTACAATGTACACAAAACATTTACTGGGCCACACGGCGCTGGTGGCCCAGGCTCAGGCCCTATTGCGGTAAGAAAACAGCTTATACCCTTTCTTCCCGCACCTTTAATCATTAAGACAAACGAGGGTTTTAAACTCGACTATGATCGCCCAAAATCGATAGGCAGGGTTCGAAGCTTCTTCGGAAATGTCGGCATTTTACTTCGTGGCTATTTCTACATTCGCACGCTTGGGCCTGATGGGCTTAAGCAAGTCAGCCAAAATGCTGTCTTGAATGCCAATTATCTTCTCAGCCTTCTCAAAGATTCTTTTGATGTTCCTCATGGCGATAGGTGCATGCACGAATTTGTGGCAAGTGCCAGAACCCTGCGAAGAGATAAAAAAATTAGTGCAATGGATATAGGGAAGCGTTTGCTTGATTTCGGGTATCACGCCCCTACGGTTTATTTTCCTCTCGTGGTTTCAGAAGCCATGATGATGGAACCAACTGAAACCGAAAGTAAGGAAACTCTTGATCACTTCGCCCAAACTTTGATTAAGATTCGGGATGAAGATGCAGAGTTTCTTCATGGTGCGCCACACACTTTGGATATCAGCAGGCCTGATGAAGTGAAGGCAGCCAAGGAACCCATGCTACGCTGGAAGAAGTAATCATTTTCAGGTATATCCGTTGATCGAGTGCAGGCTTTTGCCTTTGGAGTCGAATTTTGGGTCATATGCAATGGCTTCGGATGAGTTATTGCTTGAACTCGCAGAAGAAGGCATTTGCTCGCTTCGTTTTTACACTTGGGCTGAACCCACCGTTAGTCTGGGCTATTTTCAACCCTCTTCTCTTTTAGCGAATTCCAAAGAATTAAAAACCTTACCTTGGGTTCGAAGGGCTACGGGCGGCGAGGCTCTGGTTCATCACCATGAACTTACTTACGCTTTGGGCCTACCCTTAATTATTGCGGGTCAGAAATCGACACTTTGGCAGGAAAAGATGCATCTTGTCATTCAAAAATCCTTATTGCTTTTAGGGGTGTCGTTGAGTGAAATAAATCTACCCGAACAGCGAAATGATCCTTCAAACCTGCTTTGTTTTCATCATCACGCCCCCCAAGATCTTATTATCAACAGACACAAAGTTGTTGGGAGTGCACAGCGGAAAAAGAAAAGAGGTGTGATTCAACACGGGGGAATTTTGCTTGCCCAAAGCATTTACACACCATCTTTGCCTGGAATACTTGAACTTTCGGGGATCAAGCTTTGCCCGGAAAAACTAAGTTCGATTATTGTTAATGAATCTCGAGATGCTTTAGGGTGGGCTTTCAAGGCTTCGGTTTGGTCGCCTGAAGAGGAAGCAAGAATCCAACATTTTATGAAGCATCGATATGCTGATGCTGGGTGGAACAATAAAAGATAAAAAAGAAGCCCCGCAAATTTCTCTGCGGGGCTCAGCGGTTGAGGATTATCAGGATTACCAGGCTGAGGACAGTTTGATTTATTAAACCAACGCAGCCCTAATTTAATGCTCATTCTCATGAACAAACCTGCCCATCACACACCTCGAAGTTTCTTTCTAAATTAGAAAGCGTTTACTTCTGAGATAGTGGGCACTGGAATAATGCTAGCAGACTTGCCTGCTGGCATTGGAGCTGCTTTAGGGGCAGTTGCTGGTGCAACTACATCGCAGCAATCATTCTTGTGCAACTTGGCACGAAGTTTGTCCAGAATGCTTACCTTGCATGGATCGCATGGGTCAGCTTTCTTTTCGCACTTCACTACCTTAGGAGCTTCGCACTTGGGTGCGTCGCAGCAATCTTTTGCCAACTTAGCGCGAAGTTTATCAAGAATGCTTACTTTGCATGGGTCACATGCTTCAGCCTTCTTTTCAACTTTCACTACTTTAGGAGCTTCGCACTTGGGTGCGTCGCAATCATTCCTTTGAAGCTTAGCACGAAGTTTGTCCAGAATGCTTACCTTGCATGGATCGCATGGGTCAGCTTTCTTTTCGCACTTCACAACTTTAGGAGCTTCGCACTTGGGTGCGTCGCAATCATTCCTTTGAAGCTTAGCACGAAGTTTGTCCAGAATGCTTACCTTGCATGGATCGCATGGGTCAGCCTTCTTTTCGCACTTCACAACTTTAGGAGCTTCTTTTTTTGGTGCTTCGCAGCAATCTTTTGCAAATTTTGCGCGAAGTTTGTCTAGCAAGCTTGGTTTGTCGCAGCATGTGCTATTACAAGCGCTTGTAGAAGTAACAGCAGGTGCAGCTGCAGGAGCAGCGTCAGCACCAGCAACCCATGCTGTGGTCAAAAGTAAAAAAGCAGCGTTCACGAATCAACACCTCCATATAGAGACATATTTATTTTAGCAACAAGCCCCATCCCAGCGAGACAATCCCGACCGAGCTTGTGGGCCTCTGCCTGCCCTGTTCCTCTTCCGTCTGTCAAAGTGAAGATCCTCGTTTATGTCTCTAAAAACTTAGATCTCACACTTCTCACTTATTCTTTCGGCAACCGATCTTTCCAAGCTTAAATAAGTTTCCCAAAAACTTTTTGCCCCCTATCTTCTATGTATACCCCTTATTTCTCCTACCTAGATTTACCAAACACCTAGGCACATAGCTTTAATTTTGCCTATACACCTCAACCTTACTTTTCTTTGCACGCCAAGTTTTCGTTTTCAGACCACAAAAGCTCTTCTCTTTAGGCTACAATAATGTCCCTAATTACTTCAAATGATTGAACTTATGGTAAATCTAAAAATCGCTTATTGAGCTAGATGGGGGCCTGACCTTTGACAATTAAACTTTGCTTCTCCAGAATACTTCCTGCGTGCTTCAGCTTTATACTTCTTTTTTTACTCTATGTTTGATCTCAAAATGCTTTTTATTACCTATCTTACGATTTAAGTATAATCGTCGCAGGTGTTATGCATTCACTTTTTATTGATGGGTGTTTTTTCGAACCAGAGAAATGAATTGCCCAAATACTCTATTTTAATTTGACCTGACTTTTTGAAAACCTTTTAAATCGAACTTTAATTCCCGTAAAAGATCCCAGACAAGATGCAGAGCGATAAAAAGGCGTAATAGGTAAATCGAATCATTTCTTTCTTTCTTAACTTCTTTAAGGTTTACTGGTACCTTCTTCCCTACCTTTTTATCGGCATTATTTTACTCGACCTTGCGCATAATTAGGATGATTCTGATTGGCTAGTTTAGGCAAGATACGATTACATCCTTGTTAATAACTGCCAAACAGTTAAACTCATTTACAATAAAGAACCGCGCACCGCAAAGAAGTGTGCAGGTATTAATTTTCAACCGTAACTTCACTTTTAAAAGGAAGTGTTTTTTGTCCGCTTCAAAGAAATGGGTTTTGCTCCCGCACGATACTGATCGTTGTAACAATCTCGCAAAACAAACCAAGCTATCTCCTGTGATTGCACAGCTTCTTATTAATCGTGGCATTGATTCTCCTGAAAACGCTCATCGTTTTCTTAACCCGGTTTTAAAAGGGTTACACGACCCCGCTTCTCTTCCCGGGAATTTAGAGGCTGCTACACTTATTCTGCAAGCTTTGAAGACGGGCAAAGTTATTTGCATTTACGGCGATTATGATGCGGATGGTATTTCTGGAACTGCCATCCTAGTCAGATTACTTCGCATTCTTGGGGGCAGCCCCAGATTTTATGTTCCAAAGCGCTTGGAAGAGGGCTACGGTCTTAATTCTAAAGCACTTCAATCGCTTGCGCGCTCAGGCGTTCAGCAAATCATTACCGTTGATTGTGGCATTGCAAGTATCGAAGAAGCCAAGGTTGCTAAATCCTTAAATATTGAATTGATTATTACCGACCATCATGAAATGAAAGCCACCATTCCCGAAGCTGCTGCTGTTGTTCATCCACGACTTCCGGGAGGGACCTACGCATTCGGCGAGCTATCTGGGTCTGCGGTTGCATTAAAGCTTGCGTGGATGATTGCAGTTTTACATAGCGGAAGTTCCAAAGTTGAAGGGTTTCTCAGAGATTTTCTGGTGGAAGCCATCAGCCTTGCCTCACTTGGGATTGTTGCGGATGTTGTTCCTTTACTTGATGAAAATCGAATTCTGGTGCGAAGCGGATTGGAAAGGCTTACCAAGTCTGCCAACTTTGGAATCCAGGCAATGGTCAAGGAAAGTAACCTCAACGAGAAAAGAAAACTTAATTCGACTGATATTGGATTTAACCTAGCTCCGAAGTTGAATGCGGCGGGCAGAATTGGATGCGCACAACTTGTGGTGGATTTATTGATCACCAACCGCATGGATCAAGCGAGAGAAATTGCACTTTTTCTTTCTGATCAAAACAAGCAACGACAAAAAATCGAAAGGCAGATCCTTTCTGAAGCCAAAGAGCTTGCAGAATCCGAAGAGTTCTTGAATGATCCTTTTTTAGTTCTAGCAGGGAACACCTGGCATCCGGGCATTGTAGGGGTGGTAGCTGGAAGGTTAACAGAAGAATTTGGAAAGCCATGCATCATTCTGGCGCCACCTGTCACCCCGGCTAGCACTCCAGAAACCTCATCCGAAGACGAGCCTATTCAAGAATCGGGAACCATATGGTCTGGTTCTGGAAGATCCGGCGGGATGGTCAAGCTTCATGAGCTTCTTTCTGAATGCGAATCTTTAGTGGTGCGTGCAGGAGGGCATGCTGCTGCTGCTGGTCTGCAAATCGAAAAAGATAAAATCCCTTTGCTTCGCAAAAAGCTTTGCTCTCTTGTAAAAGAAAAACACCCCACGGGGATCAATCCTGCCAAATTGCTTTTGGATGCAGAGGTTCCCTTATCTGCTTTGACTCATTCTTTGGTAAAAGATCTCGATCAACTTGAGCCTTACGGCATGGGGAACAAAAGACCTTTTTACCTTGCGACCAACCTTACTGTTGAAAAAGAACCCACGCTTGTTGGCACGGATGGCCTTCACCTTCGCTTCCAGGTTGCACAAGCGGGGGTTAAACTTTGGGCCATTGCTTTTCGCATGGGTAAAAGAAAAGAAGAGTTAATGTCGAATGGTGGTTTAATCTCTCTGGCTTTTACTCCCAAACTTAATGAATGGAATGGCTTTACATCGGTCAGCCTTGAGGTGGTTGATTTTCAACCTTTGCAAAACCCAGACCTCGAATAGAGACAAACCATGCAACTGCATTTGCAAGGCCATCGTGGCGCAAGGGGCAACAGGCCTGAGAACACTTTTTCCTCGATCGAATTTGCTATTGATTGTCTGGTTGATTCCATCGAAACCGATCTACATCTTTGTGCAGATGAACAAGTGGTTTTATTCCATGACCATTTTTTTCAACTGGCCCAATCCAAACACCACTTTCAAATAAGCGAATTCAACCTGGAAGCGTTGCAAGCTGTTTTCAAAACTATCCCCTCAAAAAATGAAAGATTCCCCTCACAAGAGTTTATCATTGGACCGGCATCTGCCATTTACTGCAAGCGGCACAATTTGAATTGCTGGGCGCCACCCACCTTACATCAGTTCTTTGATTTTGTCGATTTCTATGCAGGTGAGGAAGGAAAAGAGGCAGGTAAAACGAGTGCACAGCAAAAAGCTGCAGCTTTACTCTGCTTCGATCTAGAAATAAAACAGCTTCCTTTTCTAAAGTGTAAAAGCGAAACCATCATCCATATTATTAAAGACGAGATCTCCAAAAGAAACTCTCAAAATCGCATCGTCCTAAGATCTTTTGATCATACTATTTTAAAACAGGCTAAAAAACTTTTACCTGATTGCACTCTGGGTCTGCTTACAGATGGAACCATTCAGGTAAATTTTATTCGAGAAATGATCGACACGGGGGCTTCCTTATTCTGCCCGAAATTTGACACCCTAAACAAAGTAATCATTGACGAAATGCATAACCATCATTTCAAAGTATTACCTTGGACTGCTAATACGCCTCGCGATTGGGATCAACTTATCGCCCTTGGTGTGGACGGCATCACCACGGATTTCCCGGATGCATTCAGACTTTGGCAAGGTTCTCAAACACAAAAAAGATAACCCTCGCTTTTAAGGGTTACCTCTTTTTAGGGAAAGTTTGTTCAACTTTGGGTTGTTAATCCATGGCAGAACAAAATTATTATCGGCGGAAGCTAAGGAGTGATTTCCTACGGGAATTGGAAGAATCAGATGATTCAACTTCCTTAGGTGCTTCTGCGGTCTTTTTTTCCATGGTAGATACTGGACTAGAAGGAACCATAGAAACAGAACCACCACTTGACCTGCCTCTACGGAACAATTTGCCACTTGATGAGGCAGAACAATTGCCCGAAGCGCAAGAGCTGGCGACCGAAGAGCTAGTAGCTGGGCATGTGCCACCTGCGCACTCAGCGCCTGCAACCGCTTGACCCAAACCTATTGCTAAAATAAAACTAATCATCAAAACCTCCTGAAAAACAGAAGACCTATTAAAAGCCTTCCAAAACAATTCCAGATCTAGGTTTCGTCCTTGAAACGCTAATGCATATCTACTGGAACAAAAAAACAAACCACCCCTCTTGTAGGAGCAAACCTTTGCTATTCAATTGATAACCGTTTGGATTCCATTCCAAGAGTTGGCAGTATCGATGCGTATCGATTTGGAGATGTTAGAAGGCAAAAAAGTGATTGGCAAGAAGAATAGGTAGATTTTAACGATTTTTCTTGTTGTAGCGATTTTTATATTTAGGCAAAGTGTTACGAGCACTTGATATACAACTTATTGGGCCAATCCAAAGATAATCTTGTAATTCACCTTTTTTGTGTACAAATGAACACCACTTCAGGTTTGCCTTTCATTCTTCGCCGAGTTTGCATAGTGCTTTACCTTTTTCAATTATTACGACTTTTTCTGCTACCCTCCTTTTCACTTCTTCAAAGAGGTGCTGACTTCATATAGGTATTTACATTATAATGACGAATGATCTAATATGGAGAAGGAGGTCCTATTTATGAATATACTTCAAAAACCCACTATTTGGGTAATAACCGCTATCGCTTTGGCGCTTTTGGCATGTGGGTTAAACATCCTTTTTCCGGCTCTAGTAATCTTAAGGGTTAACCTTTTAGTTATTGGGTTTATTATTGGCCTTTCTGGTTTCAGCATTGCCTGTTCCCAAAAGCTTCAAGACAACACTTCTAATGGGGTTCTATCTCTTACCACCTTCGGTTTATCCTTTACTCTTTTTGTCATAACCAATTCCATGGATGCGAGTTGGGACTCGCTTATCTTGGCAAGTTCCGTTTTTACCGGTGTCTCTTTATTTATTGGAATCTTTGTTTTGTTGCCTCTATTGGCTAAAAAAACCACAGCTATCTGTTTTGTTCTATTTCATTTTGCAAGTATTATTAGTGCTGTCACTTCAATCGAGCCTCCTAATGCCCCAGCTTCATGGCTTGCAACCAATCTTTGGGCCTATTACTTCAGGCATTATTTAACTTTTGCCTACCTTAATAATGCCTATCATTTTTACTCGCCTGAGCCCGGGCCCCCGGCTCTTCTTTGGTCCAAGATCCAATATGAAGATGGCACTTTTCGCTGGTTTAAAATACCCAATCGAACCGAAAGCCCTATTCAAATGCATTATCAGCGTATGCTTTCCGTTACTGAAAGCACCAATGTCGCAAGTAGTCATTCTCCTGATAATTGGGAAGAAAAACTACAAAGACGCAATCTTGCGGGGCTGGCAAATCAACCGCAGATTACTCCCCTTAATCGATCGATGTCACAATCTTACATGTTTAAGGAACCTGCAGATTATTCTAAAAGAATGCTGTTGTCTTATGCTCTTTATCTGACAAAAAAATTCGCTCATCCCACCGATAAACCCAGCATCAACATCGACAATATTAAAATTTACAGGGTCACCCATAGCATCATCACTCCTGGGGATATGTCCCGGGGTGAAAATGCCTTGGATCCAACTTTGTATTACCCATACTTCATGGGAAGCTTTGATAAAAATGCCAACCTTATTGACCCCAATGATCCCTTTTTGTATTTCCTTCTACCTATAACTCGAAACGCTAATCCTAATGAACCCTCCGTGCTGAACCATTCGCTTGATGTTCATGCTGGGGATGTTAAATTTGTGCCCGAAAAGGAAGGCGGCAACCAATGAGCACTGGAAAACATTCTGTTTTTGATCGGCCTGCTGCCTCGTCTGCCAATGAAAATCAAAGTAAGGCAAGCATGGAAGATTCACAAAGTTGGATTGAACAATTCGACCGATTTTGGTTTACGCCTGTTGCTCCTAATACCATCGGATTAATTCGACTCTTAACCGGGTGTTTGATTTTTTATATCACCTTGTGTTACAGCTTTGAATTATTAGCATTTGTTGGCCCCGATGGGATTGTCAACCAAGGTCTTGCGGATCATTTCAGGAAAGATACGCCCATGTATGTGATGGCGTCGGAGTGGTCTGAAAACACGATTGAAATCACCAAGACCAATCTTAGCTGGTCTGTTTTTTATCATGCCACCAGTCCCTACTGGATCTGGGCTTTTCACCTTGGTTTTCTGACTGCCAACTTTTGCATGGCCATCGGTTTCTTCTCTAGAACGAGCTCCATACTTTCTTGGATTGGGGCTTTGGCCTATGTCCACAGGGCGCCTAGCGGACTTTTCGGGATGGATGCGATGATAATGATTCTGCTTTTTTACATGATCATTGCACCGGGCGGAGAGATTTATTCGCTTGATCATTACTTTCAAAAAATGCGCAGAAAAAAAGCTGGCGACCCCAACTGGAACGAATCCCCAAAGCCTTTGATTCTTTCCAACTTTGTTACCCGTATGATTCAAATCCATTTCTGCATCATTTATCTTGCTGCAGCTACTTCCAAGTTACAAGGATCTTCCTGGTGGAATGGAACGGCTCTCTGGGGCGTTTTGGCTAATTACTCTTTCAACCCAATGCATATTTCTGCTTACACCTCAGTACTGGTTTTCCTTACCAAGCACAAAATGCTTTGGGAAATCATCATGACAACAGGTTGCGTTTACACCATTATTCTTGAATCTTCTTTTCCTTTTCTGGTTTGGAATCGAAAACTTAAATGGATCATGATTTGTGGGTCCATCATGCTTCATACTGGAATTGGCATTTTAATGGGTTTAACCACTTTTAGTCTTTGCATGGTAGCCTTGGTATTAGGGTTTGTTCCGCCAGAATTTATTGGAAACTTAATCGATCGCCATCTATTCAGGCGCTCTTCCATTTAGCATCTTTTTAAGGCTATATAATTACGATTTCGTTTTAGCAAACGCTCTTTTGCTATTTCCTTAAGATTTTCAGCCAATCTGTCGATATTAAAGGAAGTCGTTATTTCTGACATTGTCAGAACAAACGCTTTCTTTCCCATGGACATGATAATGGCCCTTTTGCGGAAAATTACTGACTCCTCCGCTTCCGCAGTTCTGCTGGCGTTTTATTGCATTATTTGCACTTCGCTTACCAATGCTGCACCGCCTACAGACACCTATTATTCCAGAGATGCTTCTTTTATCATTCCTTTTTCTTCCAACCCTGCTGACTCCAAGATCCAAAAAATCTTACTGCATGTCTCTGAAGATTTCGGCAAAACCTATGCCCATGTAGGCACTGCGCTTCCTACTCAAAAACAATTCCTATTCCGGGCCCAAAAAGACGGTTGGTATTGGTTCTCAGTACAAAGTCAGGAAATCGATGGCAGAATGGTTCCCGCAAATATTAACATTGCGCAACCCTCCTTAAAAGTTTGCATTGACAGCACAGCGCCCTCGGTTGTTCTTCGGGGCATTTTCAAAGATGGTTCTGCTTCGATCGACTGGGATCTCCGCGATGAAACCTTGGATCTTTCCAGCATGAGGTTGGAATTTCGCAATTCTGATGGCAAGGATTGGGTGCCTTTATCTGCCCAACAAATTGCACAGGGCCAACATGTTTGGAACCCCGGTACTTCCGGAAATATTGAAGTCCATCTAACAGTGAGAGATAAATGCGGGAATTTTGGGGAAAGCTCTGTCGTGATTCAACCAAATGGAATCAGAGCAGGTAATTCAACTCAGGAAAACGGTTCGGGCAAAAGCAATATCTCCATGGTCAAAAGTAGAAGGTTCCAGCTTAATTACAAAATTGATGATGTGGGCCCTTCTGATATTTCCCGCGTGGAAGTTTATGTAACCCGCGATGGTGGTAAAGTATGGCGTAAGTATGATCAGGATGCACCCAAGCAACCACCTTGCATTGTTGATGTGCCCGAAGAAGGCCGTTATGGGTTTACCCTTGTTGCCCGAAGTGGTGTCGATCTAGGCGAACATCCACCAAAATCAGGCGATCTTCCTCAATTCTGGGTCGAAGTTGATGAAACTAAACCTTTGGTTAAACTCATTGGCGTCGATGTTGGTCGGGGCATTGATCAAGGAAACCTCAGCGTAACATGGACTGCTGCTGATAAGTACTTAGGACCAAATCCTGTAAATATTTCTTATGCAAAAACACCAGAAGGCCCTTGGGTTGTTGCTGTGCCTAATCTTCCTAACACGGGAAGATATGTATGGCGTATGCCTGGCGAAGGGTTGCCCTATCAGTTTTTTATCAGGGTTGAAGCCTCAGATCTTGCAGGAAATATAGGATCTGCTGAAACCACTGGTGCTGTGAAAGTTGATTTATCCACACCCAAGGCGAGAGTTACAGGCGTGGATGTTTCACCGGTAGGTGCGGGAAGCTACACACCTCCTGCAAGTCCGATCAATCAAGATATTCCAGCGGTGCCGGGGCCTAAGCCTGCTTCTTCTTTTCCAGGCAATCCTTCCAGCACCATTCCAAACAACAATGGCCCTGCACCAGCAAGCCCCACTTCTTTACCGGGGTTTGGTTCTGAGGGAATGCCCACTTTTCCAACAAATCCAGTTAAACCAAATTAGTCTCGATTTTCCCACGCTACAAAGTAGCATGAGTATCATGTACAGATATTCATTTGGGGATTTCAATGGAAGTTGAACAGTTCTTAAAAGATCAGGCAAAACTTGAACTGCAACCAGTTTATGTAATCACTGGCTCCGAAGACTATCTGCGCAGAAAAGCAGGTAAGGCTCTCAAGCAACTTATCCTTGCTGGTAACGAAGATCTTGGATTAGCTTCTTTCGTAGGCGATAAAACCTCTTTTGCGGAAGTAAGGGAAGAGCTTACCACGCTTTCATTCTTTGGTGGCAAAAGGCTCGCATGGGTTGAACAGGCAGATGATTTTGTCAGCAAGAATAGGCCCGCTCTCGAAAAGTATTTTCAAGCTCCCAGCACCAATGGCGTGCTCATCCTTGAAACTTCTTCTTGGCCTTCGAACACCAAATTATCAAAAATGCTCGCTAAGGAGGGTTTAATTACTTGCGAAGCCCCCTCCAAAAAAGAAACACTTGTCGCATGGTGCATTTCTCAAGCGAA
>QWPF01000077.1 GCA_003671255.1 Planctomycetota bacterium
TGATTTAATATCTTTTTTTGTGTTATCACTTAGCCGGTTGAGGTTTCTAACTTGCATTCCCATTCGAGGGTTTGCAGATAGAAGTTTTTCGTGGCGCATAAGAAAATCCCAATACATCGTAGTAAATGGGCACGCATCTTCTCCTACTGATTTGGCTGGGTCGTATTTGCATTTCTTGCAATAATTACCCATGCGATCAATGTATTTTCCTGATGCGATATAAGGCTTGGAAGCCATCACGCCTCCATCTGCGTATTGAGACATGCCAAGAGAATTTGGAAGTTCCACCCACTCCACTGCATCTACATAAACGGCGAGGTACCATTCGTGCACTTGGGTTGGTTTTACCCCATATAAAAGGCAAAATAACCCAGTAATCATAAGGCGTTGGATATGGTGGGCATAACCATGTTTTAGGGTTTGTCCAATAGCTTGGTTTAGGCAATTTAAATCAGTATTTGCTGTCCAGAAGAAAGCGGGAAGATCGTGATTGGCATTAAGGGTGTTGCGCTCGAGGTACTGTGGCATGTAAAGCCAGTAAATTCCGCGGACATACTCGCGCCAGCCAAGAATTTGTCTGATGAAACCTTCTACCGCAGCTAAAGGCGCTTTACCTGATTTAAAATAGTCTTCTGCTTGGGTAATAACTTTAAGAGGGTGAAGGATGTGCAAATTCATGGCAGCAGCTAAGCGGGAATGGTATAGCCAAGGTTGGTTCATCCACATTGCATCTTGGTAATCCCCGAATTGGTTCAATCGGTTGTCGAGAAAATCTTTCAATGTTTCTTCTGCTTGAGAGGCAGTAACGGGCCAATCGAAAAAATTAAGATCTCCAGGATGATCGGGGTAGATCTCATTAACTAGTTTGACAACTTGTTTGGTAATTTTGTCGGGTGGAAAAGCAATGGGGGTAGGAAGTAAGCCCGGGCCTTCTTTTGAAAAACTTTTGCGATTTTCTGAGTCGTAATTCCAATCCCCTCCTTCTGGTTCATTGTTGTTGCAAAGAATCTTGTATTTTTTTCGCATTTCTCGGTAGAAATATTCCATCCGAAGTTGCTTGCGATCTTTTGCATGCAGGGTAAATTCTTCAATGGAACTGAGGAAATGATCGTCTTCAAGTATTTCCAAGGTTAAGCTATTTTCACTTACTGCTTTTGTTAAAAGCATCTCAACTCTGTGTTCTCCCGGTTTTCTAATTTTTACTGAGGAGCATTTTGTTGACTTTAAGAACTTAGACAATTCAAAACCTAGAGAAGTGGAGGGGCTTTTTGATGTCATCTCCGTATATGAAAAACGCATCCCCTTGCTTTCAAGTTCTTCTTTAAAATGTCTCATTGCGCTAAGAAACATTACAATTCTTGCTTTATGAGTCCAGACATGGGTTGCTTCCTCTTTTACTTCAGCCATCCATATGAAATCTTTGGATGAATCGTAATCTTTGAAGAAAGATGAATTGGTCGTAAGTTGATCACCAAGAATCAAGTAAAGTGATCGTATTTGGGGTGATTTTTTCATTGAGATGATTTCCGATTTCTTCTGCAGCGTTCAGAACAGTATTTTACATCACTCCAGACTTTTTCCCACTTCTTGCGCCAAGAATAAGGCTTATTGCAGGATAAGCAGATTTTTTGAGGTTTTGGTTTAATAATGTTGGTCCACTTATGCTTTGTAAAATACTCAGTACAAGCCCATCCGGTATCTTTTATTAATAGACAAGTTGTTTAAGTTTATAATTTGAGGTTTATCTTTTTTATCTTTTCACTCTTATATACTTACATTTCCTGTTGTATTACCGTAAAATTCAAAGAAGTATGTGATAGGGCTTGATTTAATTAATGCTTATAATTTGATATGAGGTTTTTATGGATAAGATTCTTTTTCTCCTACTTGCTTTTTTTCCTGCCAAGGATGCGAATTGGACCAGTTATCGTGGCCCGTATGGGGATGGCCATTCTGATGCGACAAACTTACCCATGCAATGGGATGAGCAGAAGAATGTTCATTGGAAAACAGCTATTTCGGGTAAGGCTTGGGCATCGCCCGTGGTGTGGGGGAATCAGGTTTGGTTAAGCAATGCCACCGAAAAGGGTGACAAGTTAAGTGCCATTGCCTTGGATATCAATACAGGCAAGGTTATTTACGATATCCCTTTGTTTACAATTGAAAAGCCGATGTTTACCCTTCCTGCAAACAGTTATGCGACTCCAACTCCAGTAATTGAAGAAGGTCGCGTATACCATCATTTTGGTAGCGCAGGGACAGTTTGCCTTGATACTAAAACCGGGAAGACAATCTGGGCTAGGCAAGATATTCCATGCAATCATCATCGTGGCCCAGCTTCTTCCCCCATCATTTTTGAAAACCTTTTGATTCTTACCTTTGATGGTTTTGATGTTCAATATCTCATTGCATTGGATAAAATTACCGGGAAAACTGTTTGGAAGAAAGATCGCTCCATTACCTATGGCACTGATAATGGCGACAATAAAAAAGCGTTCTCAACTCCTTCAGTATTTAAGATTGATGGCAAAAACCAACTTGTTAGCGCCGCAGCCGTTGGTACTGTTTCTTATGATCCTGCCACTGGTGAAGAACTTTGGAAAGTTCATCATGGTGGTATGAACGCATCCTGCAAACCCGTAATGGTTAATGGAAAGGTTCTTGTAACGACCGGGGATGGCGGGTGGAAATTGTTTGCGGTTCGACCAGATGGCAAAGGGGATGTAAGTACTACACATGTCAGTTGGAAAACAATTAAGAATGTGCCTCAGTATTCAACGCCACTGGTGGTTGGAAATCAGGTATTCATGGTAAGTAAAGACGGTATTTTTTCTGAACTAGATTCAGAAACGGGCGAGGTCGTTAGGACCGAAAGATTGGCTGGCGCTTTTTGGACATCCCCACTTTTTGCTGATGGTCGCATTTATTTGTTTAATGAGCAAGGCGGCGGCTATGTTGTTCAAGCAGGAAAAGATTGGAAATTAGTCGGTACTAATAAGTTAGAGAATGGTTGCATGGCATCTCCTGCAGCGGTTGGAAAAATTATTATTGTTCGTACTAAAACTCATGTTTATTCGCTTGGCAATAAAGATTAGTTTCGTTTTAATTGGTATATCTTGTCGCTCTATTTAATTTGATATGAGGTTTTCATGGCTGTGTTGCTTAGTGTACAGGGGCTTACAAAAGCCTATGGCGTGCGTCCTTTATTTACGGAATTAACATTTGATCTTTCTGCGAATGAGCGGGTTGGGCTGATAGGGCCTAATGGTGCGGGTAAATCTACGCTATTAAAAATCCTTGCAGGTAAGGAAGAGTTGGATTCTGGGACTAGGTCATTGCGAAGAGCGACAAAAATGGGTTTTGTTGCTCAGGATGATGTTTTTCCTGAAGGGTTAACAGTTCAAGATATTGTTCGGGCCAGATTAGATGGTGAATCTCTTGAAGACCATGAAAAAGAAACCCGTATTAGTAAAGTTTTAACTCGTACTGGTTTTGATGATTTTGATAAGCCTGCGCATTTGCTTTCTGGTGGTTGGCGAAAAAGGCTTGGTATTGCAAGGGAAATGGCGCTCGAACCCGATCTTCTTTTACTTGATGAGCCAACCAATCATCTTGATATTCCTGGGATAGTTTGGTTGCAAAAACTTCTTCGGGCATCACCATTTGGATATTTGGTTGCGACCCATGATCGAGCTTTTTTGCGTGGTGTTGCGGATGAGATACTTGAAATCAATCGGGTTTATCCAGGGGGGTTTTATCGAGCCCCGGGTAACTATGATGAATTCCTTGACCATCGAGAGATCTTTCTTGATGGCCAGGCACGCATGCAAGAATCTGTTGCGAATCAAGTTCGTAGAGAAACCGAATGGTTGGGGCGTAAGGCCGCTGCTCGGACCTGTAAGGCTACTTCACGCATTGATGAAGCTGCAAGGCGAAGGGGTGAACTTAAAGAACTTCAATACCGAACTGCTGATTCTGGTTCTGCTGGTTTGGATTTCGTTGGCACAGGCAGGCAGACTCGCAAACTTATGAATGCTGTTGGTATTGCAAAATCTTTTCCTGGGCGGGCTTTGTTCTCGGGCATCGATATTCAGTTAAGCCCCGGCACTAAACTAGGATTATTAGGGCCTAATGGTAGTGGTAAAAGCGTGCTCCTCAAAGTTCTTTCAGGTGAACATAAACCGGATTCAGGAACTGTCACTGAAGCCGAAGGGTTACGAAAAGTTGTTTTTGAACAAGGTAGAACTGCTCTTAATCATAATATTACTTTGCGAAAAGCTCTTTGCCCCAATGGCGATATGGTCGCTTATCGTGATAAGCAGATTCATGTGGTTGCATGGGCTAAACAGTTTTTATTTAAAGTTGAGCAGCTTGATGTTTTGGTTGGGGCACTTTCGGGCGGTGAGCAAGCCCGTTTGCGCATGGCCCAAATGATGCAACAACCTGCTGATTTGCTGTTTTTGGATGAGCCGACCAATGATTTGGATATTCCTGCGTTGGAAGTTCTTGAAGATACCTTGTCTGATTTTACTGGGGCATTGGTGATCGTTAGTCATGATCGTGAATTATTAGACCGGATTTGCACCGAGGTTATAGGGTTGGACGGTCGGGGCGGTTCTGCAATGTATGCCACGGTTCAACAGTGGTTGAATGTGTTTGAAAAAGCTGCAGCGAAAGAGCAGAAACTTTCCAGCAAGAACACAGGTAATACCACCGTGAATTCTTCTATCAAAGCCGCTCCTTCAAATGCAAAACGCAAGAAATTGAGCTTTGCAGAGCAGCAGGAATATGACCAGATGGAAGCTAAGGTAATGGTAGCAGAGGAGAAGATTATTGTTCTTCATGAAGAAGTGGAAAAATCAGCCACAGCAGGGCATTTAGTTTTGACTAACGCCTGTAACGCCCTTGAAAAAGCGCAAAAAGAAATCGAATTACTTTATAACCGTTGGCAGGAGCTTGAACAAAAGCTTGATGGTAAGAGCTAGCAAAAAAGGGTCCGATTTATTTTGGCCCAGCTTCCTCTTTTGTTGCCTTATGATTTAGCCAATGATCAATCCATTGATACGCTTTTGCTCTTGCAGCATCTGGAAAAGTGTGTTTTCCTTGATGATTGATCAATCCGATTTTTTCTTCCGCACCAAATAACCCGTATACAGGTAGAACTGCTTTGATAAAAGGCCAGCTCGAATCGCCATCGGCGCTATTTCCTCCCATGATTAATATCGGCCTTGGTGCTATGAGTGAAAGCACTTGATGGTGTTCCATTTCAGGAATACTGGGTTTCATTTTTGAAGTTAAGTACCATGGATCGGTCCAGTTGCTCATGCGGATTCCAATGCCACCTTCGTTAAATACGCCAACTTTATATCGGGGTTCGAAAGCCATCGCATATAGTACTTCCTTTGCACCTAAAGAGAAACCGATGCAGCCTATTCTTGCGGGATCTACATTTTCATGAGTTTCAAGAAAATCAATACAACGGCTGGAATCAAAGGTCATTTTACCCATGCCGGTAAGTTCGGGAGAATTTTTCGCAAGTTCTGTTGCTTGTGCTTGAGGCCCTTTGCCTTTCATGATGAAGCATTCTGGAGCAAGCACAATATAGCCTCTTTCAACCAGATGATTTGCAATTGCTAGACTTTGGTTTGGGCCAAGTCCGACTGGTTCTTTGATGGTATCTTTGGTTGTTTGATGAAAGACAACAACTGCAGGAACTTTTGAATTTTTATTCACATCGTGAGGGATTAGAAGATAAGCTTGGACGCGATCATTTTCGTCACTTTGGAAACTGAGAAGAATTCTTTTGTGGGTTGTTAATAATTCTGTTGATTGAATTTTAGTTAAAAGAGTATCCGGCTTCTTTGGGAAAACTCCAATCTTGCTCATCCATTGTGTTTTTAGTTCAGTTTTTCTGGTGTTCCATTGATCTTTATTGCTGGTGCTTGCATTAAGAAGTGGTGTAAGGCCTATTTCTTTTGACTTTAAATTTTCAAACGGTTTTTGGGTCAGAGTAATCCAATCCATTGGAGTTAGTTTTTGGCCCAAAGGTAGGAAATTTAGGACCAACGCCAATAGTATTTGTAGTTTCATGCTGCTATTTCTTTACTACTCTAAGGGTTAAAATTTTAAGGTTAGGTATTGATTATATATTATGGATAACCTTAGGTTTCGAGTTGATAAAGAGTTTAATTTAAAATACGATTTAAAGAGTGCAATACATAGATAAAAATGAAACTGTGATTTAATTCCCTAGGTGATCAACATGAAGCAAATATATGTACTTTCAAGTTTGATTGTTTTTGCAGGTTTTTCCTTTGCTGGAGGCGATTTGCGGGTGGAAGGCCGACATGCTGGAAGTGTTGAGAGTGATGGCACCGTTCGAATAAGTGGAAGTAATGTTGGTAAATTTGATAAGGATGGCTCTATACGCGTTAAAGGTCGAAACGCTGGTAAAGTTGATTCGAGTGGTTCTATTCGTATAGATGGTAGATATGTTGGGAAAGTTGATAGCGATGGTACGGTTCACAAGGATGGAAGTAATGTTGGTAAAATTGAAAAAGATGGGACCGTTAGAAAGAACGGCAGAAATATAGGAAGTGCCAAGGGTGTTGACCCCAAGTATGCTGCTGTAATTTTCTTTTTTGGGTTGTTTGATCCATATTAATCTTAAGAATTACCATGAACAAATTTGGTGCTCCATTCTTCGTTCTGATATGTAGCTTGTTGCTTTTATGCCATGAATCTGGTTACACGCAAGAGAAGCAAGGTAACAAGAAAAACGGTAATAAAAAATATTCAACATATTCCATTGAGAATTTCAAATGCTTTATCTCTGATGAGGTCATCCAGGAAAATTCTGATTCAAAATGGGTTAACAAGCCTTTGGATTTATTATCACGGTCTCTTCGTAAAGTTAATGAAGTCTATCCTGAAAATGCCAAGGTTTTGTTTCATAAGACATACATTTTTGTAGATTGGAATAAGCCTGGTGCATTGGGGCTTTATTCACAAGGGCCTCGGGGGCCTTCAGACCCTAAAACGCATTTCAACTGCATAGATATCAATGGAATGAAGTTTGTAACAGAAAAAAACAACGACAAGAAACTTCAACCTAATAATGCTGCGACATTGGTTTTGCTTCATGAACTTGCTCATTGTTATCATCATCAGGTTTTGGGTTGGAATCATGAACTCATAAAAGATGCTTACCAGAACGCCAAAAACCAAAAATTATTTGACTTGAAAAGCTACCTGATGTCGAGTGATAAGGAATATTTTGCAGAACTTACCACTGCGTATTTGGACAAGCATTATTCGGTGCCAAAAACCCGTGAAGAAATCAAAGAAAAAGACATACAAGGCTACGGTTTGATGGAAAAAATATGGGGCAAGGTTAAAAGTGGACCTGTTGATGGAAGTCCGAAAAAGAGTCCGCTTAAATCTTAAAGTAATTTCTTTTTATTTAGTTCAAATCAATTAGTATTCATAAGTGTTATTAGCTCGTTTAATTTTAAATCAAGTGGGTACCATGGTTAATCTTTTGCGAAAACTTTCTCTCACTCATTGGATTTTGATCAGTATGGTTGTGGGAACGGTTATTGGTTACTGCTTTCCTGAAAGCGCCCAGAACCTCAAGCCGATGTCTTCTATATTTTTACGAATGATTAAATCGCTTATTGCACCTTTGCTTTTTGCAACCTTGGTGATTGGAATTGCGGGCCATGGTGATGATTTGAAACAGATTGGGAGAATAGCGTTAAAGTCGATTATTTATTTTGAGATAGTTACGACCTTGGCTTTGGTGATAGGCCTTGCTGCAGTTAATCTTGCACAACCTGGTGTTGGTGTATCTTTGAATGTTGCTGCGAAGGAGGGGGCTGAGTTTGCATCGAAGCAAACTACTTTGGGTGGGGTTTTTGAGCATATAGTTCCCACTAGTGTAATCGATGCAATGGCGAAAAATGAAGTCTTGCAAATTGTTTTTTGGGCCATACTTTTTGCAATTGGTTTGACGCAAGTAAAGGGCGAGCATCGTAAAACACTAATCCAAGGGCTTGAGGCACTTGCCGAGGTGATGTTTAAATTTACTGGTTTAGTAATGGCTTATGCCCCGATTGGGATTGGCGCAGCAATAGCGGTTACTGTGGGCCATAGTGGGCTTGGTATATTGCTCAATCTCGGAAAGTTGATTTTAACCCTGTATGTCGCCTTGGTGTTTTTCATGTTGGTTGTGTTGTTACCCGTCGCCTTTTTTGCCCGTGTCCCTTTACGGAAGTTTGCACGCGCTGTTAAAGAACCCGCTTTGATTGCATTTTCTACTACCTCATCGGAAGCTGCACTTCCCAAAGCCATGCTTGCGATGCAATCAATCGGGGTACCAAGTAAAATTGTAGCTTTTGTCATGCCCACGGGATATTCCTTTAATCTTGATGGGACTACGCTTTACCTTGCGGTCGCTTCTGTTTTTGCAGCTCAAGCTGCTGGTATAGAAATGAGTTGGCAGCAACAAGTTGTTATGATGCTTACCTTGATGGTCACTAGCAAAGGGGTTGCTGCAGTGCCTCGAGCTTCTTTGGTTATCCTTTCTGGTACTCTTGCTTCTTTTGGATTGCCCTTGGAGGCTGTTGCGGTGATACTCGGAGTTGATGAATTAATGGATATGGCTCGTACTACGGTTAATCTTGTTGGTAACTGCCTTGCGACTTGTGTTGTTGCGAGGTGGGAAGGTGAATTTGATGATAATGCAAATGGCGAAATACAATCCACATGACTTGAGGTCTTTTATGTTGAATCTTATAGCGATGCGAAATATTTTTGTAGCGGTTGTTGTTTTACAAAGTTGTTCAGTTGCTTTTGCTGCAAGTCAGCAGCCTAATATTGTAGTCATCTTTTCTGATGATCACGCTTATCAGGCGATTAGTGCTTATGGTGAAAATCGTAAGCTTCTTAACACTCCAAACATTGACCGCATTGGAAATAAAGGTGTTCGCTTTGATCGATGCTTGGTTACTAATTCTATTTGTGGTCCAAGCAGAGCGACGCTTTTAACAGGTAAATACAGCCATATGAACGGCTTTTACAATAACTCAAATAGTAAATTTGATGGTACTCAGCAAACTTTCCCCAAGCTATTGCAAAAAGCAGGTTATCAGACTGCGGTGATAGGGAAATGGCATCTTATCAGTGATCCTACGGGCTTTGATTATTGGCATATTCTGCCAGGGCAGGGGATTTATTATAACCCTCCGATGATTCGCAATGGCGAAAAGATGCAGCATCAAGGATACACCACAGATCTTATTTCTGATTTCAGCATTGATTGGCTTAAGAACCGCGATAAATCTAAACCATTTCTTTTGATGAGTCAGCATAAAGCTCCTCATCGTGAATGGGCGCCTGCGCTTCGTCACCTCGGCCATGATAATGATCGGGTTTATCCAGAGCCTGTTAGTTTATTTGATGATTACTCTAATCGTGGACTTGCAATCAAAGATCAAGACATGACTATTGAAAAAACATTTACCAAGCTGGATGCTAAACTTGTGCCACCTACCAATATGACTCCTGAGCAACTTCAGCAATGGAATGCCTATTATCAACCACGAAACGATAAGTATTTAAAGGATGATCCGAAGGGGAAGGATTTGGTGCGTTGGCGCTATAACCGCTACATGCACGATTATCTTGGCACCATTAAGGCCGTTGACGAATCTGTGGGCAAGATGCTTGATTATTTAGATAAGGAAGGTCTTGCCGAAAATACTATTGTTGTTTATGCAGCAGATCAGGGTTTTTTTCTTGGTGAGCATGGGTGGTTTGATAAACGCTGGATACTTGAAGAATCACTTCGTACCCCAATGTTGATTAGCTGGCCTAAGATTACTAAAACTGCATCTGTTAACAAAAACCTTACTGGTTTGATTGACCTTGCTCAAACTTGTTTGGAAGCGGCAGGGGTGGAATCGCCCAAAGATATGCAGGGTAAAAGTTTGCTTCCTATTTTAAAAGGCAAAGTTCCTGAAGATTGGCGCAAGAGCTTTTATTATCATTACTACGAATATCCTGTTCCTCACCGGGTCAGGCCCCACTATGGTGTGATTACCGATCGATTTAAATTAGTTCACTTTTATAAGCCAGATGTTGACTACTGGGAACTTTATGACCGTGAGAAAGATCCCAACGAAATGAAAAGTTTTTATGCCGACCCCTCTTATGCTGATGTTGTTAAAGAGTTAAAGGTTGAATTGGCAAAGTTGAGATCTGATTTGAAAGACAATGTAGGTTCCCCAAAAGAAGCGTATGGCAACTCTGAGAATCAAAAAAAGAAGAAGCAGTAAATTTGCTTCTTCTTTGAAGGTTTTGATTAGCTTGACAGTATTGCTTAAAAGTCGGGCGTGACTTCGCCACCAGCTTTACTTCCTAAGGCGTTGAAAGATTTTTGGTTGATTCCATCGACGATAAATTTTACGGAGCCATCGCCCATAGAAACAAGCACTCCGCCTGTATGATAGCTATTAAAGCCTCTCGTTTGCCAAGATTGTCTGCCACAAGAAGCGGGTTGGCAAGGGGTACCAGGAGTTGCCCAATTGTAATTCTGTCCAGATTGCATACAAGGTCGAAGGTGATTAGGCGGAAGTGATGTACCTCCAATAGACATTCCCTGATACCATCCTTCTTTGTTTCCCGCCGCATTTGAAACGGTATGGCCAATCATGATGGTATTAGATAAACCATCGGTAACATCAACAGGCCGGACATTTTTTGCAGTGGTAGCAACTCCAGTAGGATTAGTTGGGCCTTTGCCACCAGCAAAGAAGCCCCGTCCCCCATTGCCATCTTTATCCCCTCCAAGGTATGAGGTGGGTTGTGGTGCGCCATCAGAAACGAGTGGATCTCCGCCATTATTGTATCTGGCCCAAGAACCAGAAGCTGTGTATTGATCGCAGCCATCATCGCCAATTTGTCCATTATTGGTTGCGCCATAAGGATAGCCAGAACTGGTTGAGTAACCATCTCCATAGGATCCATAATAACTTGCATGTTGGGCATAAAACCGAGTAGCAGCAGGAATATCAGGAATAGCAGCAGGTGCGCCGTATTGAGGAGGGCAACCCCATTGCGGAGAACCATAAACGCCTGAAAGTCCCGCTGTTGAAAATTCACCATAGGTATTGTTGGAAGCTGGTTTAGGGTCTGAAGGGCAGTTGATAGATTGAATGATTGCCATCCGTAATGGTAAAGCTTTAGGCGTTGAATAGCTATCATAGAAGTCTGCTAGTTTTGCTAAAGCTTCTTGTTCAATGTAGGGGAGTAATTTTGGGATCCATCCCCAATTCGCCAAGCCTGTTTGCCCGCCGGTGACATCAAGTTGCGTTTGTGCAAAAGAATTATAAACACCTAGGTAATTGTGCATAGCCAAGCTTAATTGCTTGACATTATTGCTGCATTTAGCACGAGCAGCGGCTTCTCTAACTTTTTGAACTGCAGGAAGCAGCAGCCCGATAAGAATGGCAATAATCGCAATAACTACAAGTAATTCGATAAGTGTGAAAGCTTTTCGAAGGTTAGGTTTTTCCATTAGATCGCTGTCCTTTCAATTAGTTTATTCGGATAGTTGAAAATCGATTACATTGTTTTTTCTAGCAACTTCCGCAGTAAGACCAGAAGTTTCGGGCCTAGAATATTTTAAAGGGGTAATGATTTTGCCTCTGACAAAATCTAGGGCGTCCGCTGGTTTTAACTTGCTATCGCCACCTTCTTCAGCGCGAATCGTAATGGCGTATTTGCCAATTTTAGCACCATCATTGATTTGAAAAGAAGTGAGTTTGTATTTCCCGTCTTTGTCGGTGCTGCCTACTGCAACCCTTGCGGTTGTGTCTTCTGGGATAAAATTAATTCCGGCATCGGCAAGGGGCTTGCCTTTGAAAAAGATTGTTCCTGAAACAGGAGCCAAGCCCCGATCATCACTAGAGCATCCAATATGAATAATAGATAATAAAAGGAAAATCAAGTACCTAGTGTTTGTTGAAGTATTGAAATTCTGGAGATAATTCATGGAACCTACCCTTCTAGGATGATTTTAAAAAGTTTTCTTTATCTAGATGACAAGAATTTCAAAAGCAACTTAGTCATTGTTGACCTCACCACCATCGCGACTTCCAAGCGCGTTGTATGATTTTTGATTTATGCCATCGACAATGGTTCTAACAGAGCCATCACCCAAGCAAGTTACGATAACTCCGGTATGATAACTGTTAAATCCCCAAGCTTGCCAGCCCGGATCTCCGCAAGAAGCAGGTTTGCAAGGGGTGTTGTTGGCTTGAGTGCTGTTGATAGCAAGGCCCAATTGCATGCAAGTTCGAATATAATTAGGGGGCAAAGAAGTTCCGCCTACGGATTGGCCTTGATACCAAGAAGATCTATTGTGAACGGCATTCGAAACAGTGTGACCAATCATGATAGTGTTGGATAATCCATCTGGAACATCAGCAATTCGAATGGTATCAGCAGTTTTTGAAGTACTTCCAGAGGGAACATTGCAATTTGGTACTCCCGTGTTGCCCCTGCCCGCAAAAAAACCTCGGCCCCCACTTACATCGCCAGAGTTTCCTTTGCCACTACTTCCAAGATAGTTGGTGGTTTTAGGTCCCGCAATTGGGTCTCCACCATTGTTGTATAGTGCCCACGATCCCTTTGCGCTGTATTTGTCGCAACCATCATCCGCTGCTGCATTGTAAGGCTTTCCCGCACTTGCAGTATACCCATCGCCAAAAGAGCCTATATAACTGGAATGCTGAGCGTAATAAGTATTATTTGGAAGATCGGGGCCGTCACCAGGCTGAACTTCGGCCGGAGCTATTGTGCAACTCCAACCGCTTGCATTTCCAATAACGCCCACCCCGCCGTTATAATTTCCATAGGTATTGTTGGAAGCTGGTTTAGGGTCAGAGGGGCAGTTAAGTTGTTGCAAAACAGCCATGCGCAAAGGCTTAACCCGGGCAGTTCCATAACTGTAATTAAAATCGGGAAGTTTACCCAAAGCCTCTTGTTCAAGATAAGGGAGTAGTTTTGGGATCCATCCCCAGCAGGCAAGCCCCGTCCAAGAACCATCAGATGGGAACTGTGTTTGGGGAAAACAATTGTAAGTGCCGATATAATTTTGCATTGCTAGGCCAAGTTGTTTTAGGTTGTTGCTGCATTTAGCACGAGCAGCGGCTTCTCTCACTTTTTGAACTGCAGGAAGCAGCAGCCCGATAAGAATGGCAATAATCGCAATAACTACAAGTAATTCGATAAGTGTGAAAGCTTTTCGCAATGGATTGTATTTCATGGGAGAGTCATCCTTTGACGGGGGTTAGTCTTTCAGTTCGAAGTCGATAATATTGTTTTTCTTAGCGACATC
>QWPF01000078.1:0-3524 GCA_003671255.1 Planctomycetota bacterium
CTTGAAACATCTTCAACTGTCCATCTCTTCGTTAGCTCTAAAAGATTTTTGAATTCTGTTTTTGAATCCGCAATAGTTTCAGTTGCAACGGTGTTGTGTTCTACTTTGTAAGTTAGTTGTTGGCCTTTTTTCCATTTAAATAATCCCGTTGGAGTTTGTGCAAATGCAATTGTTGATACCGAATAAATCGAAGCTATCAGAACTAAGGTTGAAAGAAATCGTCGCATGGCAATTTTCCATAAAGATATTTTATCCCATCCCGAACGAATAGAAATGTAGCAAACGGCTTGGAATCGTCCAAGTCCACTTGCGCCATGATTGATCAAAACCGGCTTATTTGGAGTAGAAACCAAGTTCGTGAGTGAGGAAATGCCTCAAATTCTCGTAAAAGGCAGGGTCTGGGCTGTGATGATGGTCTAAATCTTTCATCACATGAAAGAACTTTTTGGCACCGCAGGCATCATGAAGAATCTTGCCATGGGCGAAAGGCACCAGCCTATCTGCAGTGCCATGCGCAACAAAAAGCGCTGAAGTGGAAGCTTTTATATGGGCAAGAGTATCAAGCTTGGTTGTAAGAAAAGAAGTCCCTAGCAGCCAGGGATAAAGCTTTTTGGCCATATCCTTGAAAGAGGTAAAAGCACTCACAAGCACAGTGCAGGCCGGGTTGAAAGAAGCTGCAAGATTTGCAGCAATGGTGCCACCCAAAGACCCACCATAAAAAATAAGATCGCTGGGCTTAAACCCTTGTTGAAGCAACCAATCAAGCGAAGCCTTGGAAGATGCGTAGCAACTTTGCTCGGAAGGCTTACCCAAGCTTTTACCATAACCAGGGTAATCAAAAATCAACACGCCCACCTCAAGAAGTTGAAGCCATCGCTTCACCCCTTCGAATCTAAGGCTGAGATTTCCACCGTTACCATGGCAGTATAAGACCGCTTTTTTTGGTTTGCCCATCGGGGGTGGAATCCACCAGGCGTGGATTTTGTTGCCATCGCTTGCCTGAAGCCACAGTTCTTCAATGCCGTAGCCTTCGGGGGGCGAAATCCATTCCTTGGCTGCGGTTATGGGCTTAAACAAAAAGAAGTTTTCGACGAACTGAAACAAGGTTAATTATCCGGTGCTGGAACAGGGGGTTTCTTGGAAGGAAAAATGGCGATGGAAAGCAAAAGAAGCCAGCAGGCGTAGGGCAAAAGATCGCCCGTCTTGGTGTAAAGGCTGAAGCGTGAATCGATTGGAATTGCAGCAATAAGCATCCCTTGGTTTGCTTTGAATTTGTGCCAATCTGAGACTGCAAGGGCTTTCGATTTTGGCCCGGGATAATTGATTTTCCAAATGAAGGTGTTGGCTTGATTGGTGCTTTCAGTGGATTCAGGTTTCAGCACTTTGCCGTTACTATCGATCAGGGCGGAGATACCCATGTTAACGCTACGAATGATGGCCCTGCGAGTTTCGATAGCCCTGAATCTTGAGATTGCCAGATGTTGTTCATGCTCTTCGCTGCCTTTAAACCAACCATCGTTTGAGGTATTGATGAAGAAGTTTGGTTTGTTGCCTGAGTTGAAAAAGCCAAGAGGTATGGATGGGTCGGTGTCTTCGTAGCAGATAAGGGTGCCAAACTTGGCAGATTTTTGTTTGTCTGGCCCTATGGGGAATTCGAGGACGGGGTACCCTGCCCCAGAAACGATACTGTATTCGAAATCATAGGGTGCAAAGTTCTTGAGCCAGGGGAAAACCTCTTTGAAGGGGATGAATTCGCCAAAGGGAACCCTGTGGATTTTGTCGTAGCGAGAAGTTTTATTCTCATCGTTGGAAACGAGAAGTGCAGAGTTATACCTTTTGACACCCGAAGGCGTTAGTTCCTGAGAGTTCAGCCCCAATAACACCGAGGTGTTCCACCGTTTTTTTACTTCTTCTCCAAGTGTCTTTTGGATTTGCGTAATTCGATTCCAGTCGGGGGGGATTTTTTCGGGTTTCATTTCAGGCGATATGGAATACCATTCGCGTGAATAACTTGTCTCGGGCCAGATGATAAGATCTGGGTTTGATGCGATGCTTGAATCTGAAAGCAGAAGGTACGGATTAGTTGCGGCTTGGGCACTAAGTTGTTCATTGCGAATATTTTGCTCAACATTGCCTTGAAGCGAAGCACAAACAGGGCCTGCTTCCCCAATCCCCTGAGAAGTTCTTAGCGCGCCATAAGTTAAAGTGAAAAGCATTAATAGCAGTACATAAACCGCTTGAGCTTTGAGGGTTTTGTTTTTTAAGCAGTGAAGCGATTCAGTTAAAAACCCATTGACCGAGGCGACGAGAAAAGAAACGCCGTAGGCGCCAAACAGATCTGAAATCTGAATGATATAAGGGTAATCATGCTGGGAATGGGCGAGGAGATACCAAGAAAAACCGCCTAAGAAGGTGGAACGAAAATGTTCGAATGCAATCCAAATCAGAGGGAAAGAGAAAACCAAAGAGAGCTTGTTGAATTTCAAGGTAAGAAAAAGAGCTGAAACAAAAAAGAGATTGCAGTAAAGGGCCAACCCGATCCAAGTGAAATACATCATTGGGTCTGCAAGGCGCATCCATTGCAGTGCTGGAATGAAAAAGCACAAACCACAAACCGATGCAGAAAATAATTTAATGCGCAATTGTACATTGGAGCGCATTACATAAAGCATGGGCACCAGGGCGATCCATCCAAAAAAACCAAGGTTTGCTGGAAAAAAAGAAAGGTAAAGAAGTATGCTGGAAAGAAAGCCAAAGCCCAAAGCCCAGCCTTCGGCTTTAAGTATCATGAAGGCATTTTGTAGGGTTGAGGCGGTCATATTTTAGATTGCTTTGGGTTTTCGATCACTAGGAAGCAGGGGTGAAAAAATCGGGGTCGGTAAGTAGAACTTGGATTAAATCGCCTGCTTTATGATTTGTAACACCTTCTTTGCAAAGTAAAAGAGCATTGCATTCGGAGAGGCCTTTGAGATCTGCAGAGCCAAACCACTTGCCCGGTTTTACCTTTGCCTGAAACTGATCAATAAAGATTTTAGCTGGAAAGCAAGTGTCGCGGTCGCTTTCATGATGAAACGAATCAGCAATGGGAAGAGCAAGAATCTTGGGTGATATATTTGTTTCGCCTTTGAGTGCAGCAAGTGCTGGTACAACAAAAAGATGGAAGCAGACGAAAACACTGCATGGATTTCCTGGGAGTCCGAATATCGGTTTTCCTTTGGCGGAGATTGCGAAAAGAAAAGGCTTTCCCGGTTTTAGATTGATCTTGTGGATGAGAATTTTTGCGCCTGATTCCTGAAGTATCTCTGGGATGAGATCATACTTCCCTGCAGAAACACCACCACAAAATACGATCGCATCCGAACTTTCCGCTTCGCTCAGAAGTGCATGAATGGTTTTTTTACAATCACCTGCAATTCCCAAATATTTAGGCAGTGCACCCGAAACGCTTGATAGTGCCACAAGCATCGGACCGTTACTGTTTCTAATCTGCCCACCTTTGGGTTTCATGTTGGCTTCGACTAATT
>QWPF01000078.1:3625-12929 GCA_003671255.1 Planctomycetota bacterium
AGGGGCAGGTTGAGCCATGACGGATGTTTTGCCACAAGCTGCAAGAATTCCTGCTCGCTGAGGCGTTATTTTTGTGCCTGCTTTTAATAGCAATTCGCCCTGCTGATATTCTTTTCCCATCGGAAGAATGTTCATGCCTTTTTTGCAGGCCAGGCGTTGGAATTGAATGCGCATTCCCAGATGATTGCATTGCTCCTTGGCAATAACAGCATCCGCGCCAATAGGAATAGGAGCACCTGTCATGATTTCGGCGGTCGTTCCCGAAGGTAGTTCGATGGGGCCATTGGCGTTGGCAGGGATTTCGCATCCGAGAGGCAGTTCCCAATTATGCTTTTCTAGGTCTTCTATTTTAACTGCAAATCCATCGACAATAGATTTGTCGAAAGGTGGACTGGCGAAGTCTGCGTAAACATCCTCCGCAATGAAGGTTCCAAGAATGGTGGAGGAAGCGGGGCTGATTTCGGAACGCAAAGGGTTAAGCTGCGCAAGTATGGTTTTCAGTGCCAAGTCGATGTTGATCATTTTCAAACTCAGTTAAAATTATTCTGCATCATAATTCAAGTTTGGGGCCAACCATCGTTCTGCTTCAGCGATTGAGATGTCTTTTCTGAGAGCGTAATTTTCAACCTGATCGCGGGTGATCATATCGACAGCGAAGTATCGGGCTTCTTGGTGCCCAAAATAAAGCCCGCTGACGGAAGCCCCGGGGAACATCGCAAAGCTTTCGGTAAGAATCATCCCAGTGCTTTTTTCTGCATCAAGAAGATTCCAGAGTGTTCCTTTTTCCGTATGATCTGGGCAACTAGGGTATCCATAAGCAGGGCGAATCCCCTGATATTTTTCTTCGATCATATCTTCGTTGGAATATTTTTCGAGCAGGCCAAAACCCCAGTCCTGCCTGGCCTTAAAGTGCATGCATTCCGCAAAGGCCTCTGCACACCTGTCTGCTAAGGCTTTCACCAAAATCGAAGAATAATCATCTAAAAGATGTTTGGCGAAATAGTCGGCAAACTCATCAGCGCCCTCGCCTGCTGTTACCGCAAACGCACCTATATAATCTGCTTTTCCAGAACTTAATGGCGCAATGTAATCTGCAAGGCTTTTGAAATTTTCCTGCCCTTCCCTTTCCCATTGCTGCCTGAGCATCGGGAACCGATACTTTACTTTCTTGCGTGTTTCATCTTCAAAAACAAGAATATCATCGCCTTCGGAGTTGGCAGGGAAAAACCCGTACACGCCGTGCGCTCTTACCTTATCTTCTTTGATCATCCTTTGAAGTAATTCATTTCCCAAGTCGAAAAGTTCCCTGGCTTGTTTCCCTGTTTCCGGATCGTTGAATATAAACGGGTGCTTGCCTTTAAGTTCCCATGATGAGAAGAAAGGCGACCAATCAATGAACGGAATTAATTCTTTAAGTGGGAAGTTACGCAGCACCTTGATGCCAGTGAAGCTAGGCTTGCCTGGGATGGGTTTTTCCCAATCGATTTGGAATCTGCGTTTGAAGGCTTCGCTGTAAGGTACTAACTTACGTTCCTTTTTCTTGGCAAAATTAGTTCGCTCGCGGTCTTGAGTCTTACGATTATCTGCATCGAGCAATTTTTTGGTTTCAGGCTTCATTAGCTTTTCTACCACGCCTACGCTTTTCGATGCATCCTTTACATGAATTACGGTTTCGTGATAGCAGTTTGCAATTTTAACCGCAGTATGCTTGGAACTAGTGGTTGCACCACCTATCAGAAGTGGAATCTGAAACCCCTGTCTTTCCATCTCCTTGGCGACATGAACCATCTCGCCTAAAGATGGCGTGATGAGCCCCGAGAGGCCGATCATATCAACATTGAGAAGCTTGGCTTGCTCTAAGATTTTTTCGCAAGAAACCATAACTCCCAAATCGATGGTTTCGAAATCGTTGCAGTTTAATACCACCGCAACAATGTTTTTACCGATGTCGTGTACATCGCCTTTAACCGTCGCAATAAGAACTTTCCCACGGGATTTATGAACATTCCCCGAGGCGAGTTTCTCCGCTGTCATTGCGGGTTCAAGGTATGCAACAGCCTTTTTCATGACTCGTGCGCTTTTTACAACCTGAGGCAGAAACATTTTTCCCGAACCAAACAAATCTCCCACGATGTTCATGCCATCCATCAATGGCCCTTCAATGATATGCAATGGTCGTTCGTAAAACTTCCTGCATTCCTCTACATCTTGATCAATGTAATCCACGATTCCATGAATGAGTGCATGCTTTAATCTTTCCTTAACATCGGTCTCACGCCATGCTAACTCTTTAACTTCGGATTTATCCTTCTTGCCCAAAGTCTTGGCGAAATCGACCAGGCGTTCGGTGGCATCCGGCCTTCGATTAAGCAGAACATCTTCAACTCTTTCAAGAAGATCCTTGGGTATATCTTCGTAGACTTGCAGTTGCCCGGCGTTGACAATACCCATGTCGAGGCCGGCTTTAATGGCATGATAAAGAAAGGCGCTGTTCATAGATTCGCGCACGATTTCAAAATCCTTGCCCCTGAAAGCAAACGAAACATTGCTGACTCCACCGCTGGTTTTGGTCAGTGGTAAAAGCTTTTTCAGCCTTCGTACCGCATCAAAAAACTCTACAGCATAGTTGGAATGTTCTTCCATGCCTGTACCAACAGTAAGGATGTTGGTGTCGAAAATGATATCGGTGGGATCGTACCCCGCTTTTTCGGTAAGTAGTTTGTAGGCACGCAAGCAGATGCGAACTTTTTCATCTGCAGTAACAGCCTGCCCTTGCTCATCAAAAGCCATTACCACCACTGCAGCACCATACTTGTGAATAATTTTTGCCTGCTCAAGAAACTTTTCTTCGCCCTCTTTCAGGCTTATGGAGTTGACAACACCCTTCCCTTGAAGGCATTTAAGCCCAGCTTCGATAACTGCGAAGTTCGAACTATCAACCATGATGGGAACTTCGGTGATATCAGGTTCTGATCCTAATTGGTTTAGGAACTGAGTCATGGCTTTTTCGCCATCGATCAATCCTTCATCCATGTTCACATCAAGAATGTTTGCGCCATTTTCCACTTGCTCGCGGGCGACCTTGATGGCTTCTTCGAAATTGCTTTCTCGTATGAGCCTTGCAAACTTTTTCGAGCCGGTTATGTTTGTGCGCTCTCCAATTGTGATAAAGCCTGTGGTTTCACGAATGGTGAGAGTTTTGGTGCCGCAGTACCAAGAATGCACGCCTAAAACATCTTTACGTCGGGGAGTAATACCCTCGACAACTTGTGCAATTGATTTGATCCATTGTGGGTCTGTCCCACAGCACCCTCCAACGAAGTTCAACCAACCGTTTTGGGCAAACTCACGAAGTTGTTGTGATGTTTCCTCGATGTTTCCTTGGAATCCACCAAACCCATCGGGCATACCCGCATTGGGATAGCAACTGATTTTAAACTTCGACATTTCAGAAAGTGATTCGATAGGGCCACGCATTTGCTTGATGCCCACAGCACAGTTCAGCCCAATACTCATAGCACCTGCATGTGCCATCGAGGTGTAAAAAGCTTCAACGGGTTGCGCTGAAAGCGTTCGACCGTTGTCGAATATGGTGCCAGAAATCATAACGGGAATCTTGTTGCCGGTCTTTTCAAAATAAGTGGAGATTGCAAATAGGCAAGCCTTTAAAACCAGCGTATCGAAGGAGGTTTCGGGCAGAAGGATATCAACGCCGCCTTCGACTAAAGCTTCAATCTGGGTGTAATAATTCTCAACCATTTTATCAAAAGTAATTTCCCTTTTCGCGGGGTTGTTAACATCAACGCCAAGAGAAAGGCTTTTTTTTGTGGGCCCGATGCTGCCTGCTACAAATCTGGGTTTGAAAGGTGTTTTGCGGGTCATCTCGTCTGCTGCTTCGCGGGCAATGCGCGCTGCAGCAATGTTTAATTCGCGAACATGCTCATGCAATTGAAATTCTTCCATGCAAATAATGCTGGAGTTAAAAGTGTTTGTTTCAATGATGTCAGAGCCAGCCTCAAGGTAGGCCGTATGAATGTTTTTGATAAGGTTGGGCTGACTGAGACACATGATCTCGGTGCAATTTTTTAAGAGAACCGGGTGGTCTTTGAACCTTTCACCACGATAATCCTCTTCCGTTGGTTCATGGGAGTAGATCATCGATCCCATTGCACCATCCATGACAAGGATTTTCTTTTGTAAAAGTTCTTCTAGAACGCCAGCACTATCCTTAATGATCGATTTTCCCATTAGCCTTTTTAATTCTCCTAAAGGCCTGAAATCAGGCAAAACAAATTCAGCCACTTATCTAGAAAGTATAGCGAAGTGGATGAAAAAACGCATCTCTATATTTAAACCGCATATTAGAGACGAAGTCAGACAAAACAACGGGTTTTGAAAATAAACGATGAAGGGTAAAATAAAATGAAAGGTTCAAGTGTTCGTAAAAACCTTGCGAAACTTTAAGTCGTCTCTCGACCCCCAGCCAATCCATGCCGGCTTATCGCGGGTCATCCATGACCCAGGTGACTTAGCACAAACACTTGAACCAGTATGAATGTTAGGATTAAGTATTCAGCTGATAATGTCAATTCCAGTTCCAGCTGAAAGCTTAAATGTGCTAAATTGTTGTAATTTAGGGGTTATAAACAGGATTCTGCTTGACCCAATTTAATACGAAAAATGTTAATGCCCCCACCTGTGCCGTTTCAGCTCTTTTGAGAACCCGCATTTTAACGTTGGAATCCTCAGCTCTAGATTACGAATCCCACTACTTGGGTGGGCATACATGCACCAGAAACCTTTTTGGACTCCATCGGGTACTCTTATCGGTTCGCCAAAAGCAAGCTAGGTGACGAACACCGCAGAGGCTCTATCATTATATACATGAGGTTCGATTTTCGAAACCACTTTTTTTATTTTAGGAGCCATTCATGCCTTTTATCACAATCCTTTTTGCCTTGGATTTAATTATCACTGGAATTGTGGGCTTTGTTGTCACCGGAAAAGAACACATTACGGCTTTGATTCCCTCTTTTATTGGAACCCTTTTGTTGGTACTAGGCGTTTTGGCATTCAACCCTAAATTGCGCAAACATGTCATGCATGGTGCAGCCATGGTTGCAATTATTGGTTTTCTAGCAACGATTTCAGGTGGGCTGACCGACTTGCCCAAGTTTCTTTCAGGAAATATGGATGCCCTGCCTAAGCCCGCTGCATCAATAAGCAAACTGATCACCAATTTGCTTATGCTTCATTTTGTGGTGATTTGCGTTATTTCTTTCATCGAAGTTAGGATGGCAAGAAATAAGGCCTAAGCTGTCTAACTTTTTAGATTAAACATGGGAATCGAATACCCGGACTTTTTCCCAGTTATCTTTATTATTGGCGATGAATTCGTTGTGCATGTCGCTTTCTTGGTAGGCATCGTGGTGTTTTAAATCGTTGAACACCACATGAAGAGCGACATCAAAATTTTGATCGTTGACATCACGGTTAAGTTCCCGGGCTAAAGTGCCTGCAGAAAAATATGCAATACCTGCATGCGGCTTTAGGTATTTCGAACATTCAGCAATCAATCTGCTTACTGCTGCTGCGCTGTTGTCTTTTAATTTGAAAAAAACCATGTGAGCCAAATGTGTAGACATTATGAAGGTTCCTTTTTCTTATCTGAATACAAACTATCAATACGAATATTAACTTATTGAGAATCCAATGTTTAAGACAAAATCCGAAACCATCCTAGATTTCCTTCTTTGGGCATTATCAGGGCTGTAAACATCTCTTTGCTTCTAAAATACTGGTATTCAGTTTGAAAAATATCGTCTTTTTAGCATAATTAAAGCTTACAACCATTGCCATGAAAACAATTTTCTGTCTATAAGCAAATTAGATAAATTGTGGCGCTTGGTTTTACTGGTTTATTTTATTAATGTTGGGGAATCTGATTTAAATGGCAATCTTGTTACAAATTAAAAGTGCTTGTAAAGGTTACGGTGAGCAAATACTTCTTGATGAGGCTGATGCTTCCATCTCCGACAATGTCAAAGTTGGTTTCATCGGACGAAACGGCGCCGGGAAAAGTACTCTGCTCCGGATTCTTTTGGGTGAAGAGGAATTGGATAACGGCGAAGTAATTCGGCATCCAAATCTTCGTTTGGGTTATCTCAGGCAGCATGATCCATTTGTTAAAGGTGAAACCGCAATGGATTTTTTGCAGAGGGAAAGCGGACAACCCTCGTGGAAATGCGGAGAAGTAGCAGGCCAGTTTGAATTAAAAGGTGTGTATCTTGATGGGCCAATTGCGGAGCTTTCGGGTGGTTGGCAAACCAGGGTCAAGCTTGCAAGTTTGCTTTTAATGGAACCAAATTTGCTTCTGCTTGACGAACCAACGAACTTCTTGGATTTGCGCACCCAGATTCTTTTAGAGCATTTTTTGGTCAACTATAAAGCTGCTTGCCTTATTGTTTCGCATGATCGCACCTTTCTCGGGGCTACCTGTGATCATACTTTGGATCTTTCCATGGGCAAACTTACTGCCTTCCCCGGCAAGGTTGATGCTTACTTAGAGTTTCTTCAAGAAAAAAAGATGCATGAAGAACGGTCGAATCAAGCCGTGCTTGCGAAAATGAAACACTTGGAAGAATTTATCGCGAAGAATAAGGCGCGTGCCAGTACTGCAACCTTGGCGAAATCCAAGGAAAAGCAACTCGGGCGCCTAGAACTTACCAAAATCGAATCCGCTCAGCCCGTTGCACGAATTCGTCCTCCGCGAATTACCCCTCGCAAAGGCCCTGCTTTACGATGCAAAAATCTTAGTATCGGCTATCCTGATCGAACCATTGCTTCTGATGTTAATATCGAAATTGACCACGGCATGCGTTTTGCAATTGTTGGGGATAACGGGCAAGGAAAAACCACTTTCCTCCGTACCTTGGTTGATTCACTGAAACCGATTACCGGTGAAGTACGATGGGGGCATGGGTGTACGGTTGGCGTTTATGCACAGCATGTTTATACAAGCCTTCCAGAAAAACAAACTGTTTTGGAATACCTTTATCAGAATGCAGCTAAGGGTAAAAAAGATCAGGACATCCTAGAAGTTGCTGGTTCGTTTTTATTCAGGGGGATGCATGTTAAAAAACCAGTTTCGGTTCTCTCTGGTGGCGAGCGAGCCAGGCTTTGCCTTGCGGGATTAATGTTGAGCGACTTGAACATTCTAATTCTTGATGAACCAGGAAATCACTTGGATGTTGATACGGTTGAATCCCTTGCAGATGCTTTAACCAATTACGAAGGAACAGTAATTTTTACGAGCCATGATAGGCATTTCACCAAAACCGTTGCTACCAGCATCATCGAGGTTCGCGATAGTCGAGTGACTATTTACAGCGGGCAATACGATAATTATCTTTATAAAGTGAATAAAGAAATTGAAGCGGGCGAAAGAGAATTGGCATCACAGAAAGCCAAAATCCCTCAGGCGGTTGCCAAGCCTGCCAAAACTGAAGTAGCTGCACCGAAAAATGTTGATCGCGATCCTGCCAAAGAAATCAAACTGGTCGAAAAAAATATCGCCCAGCTTGATGCTCAGAAGCGAAGCATTAATACTCAGTTGCCCAAGGTAACCGACATCGAGGAATTGGATCGACTTGAAAAAGAGTTGATTTCTGTTACCGAAAGATTATCTGCTGCAGAGGATCTTTGGAGCCAGTTGAACGACGAGATTCAGGAACTCTAGGCTTTTCCTAGTATTTAGCTGTAAATCGTTTCTGTCTGCGAATTCGCTGTCATAGGTTTTGGGTTTTTAACATTCGTTGCGATTCTCAAAACTTTGCAAATAGAAATCACCCACCCTGTTGCATCAATTTCCCACCAGCGGTGCCCATGGTAAGCAGCAGCCGGCTGTGCATGGTGGTTGTTGTGCCAACCTTCGCCAAAGGTAACCAAAGCCACCCACCACAAGTTGCGCGATTGATCGGAAGTAGTGTAATTGCGATAGCCCCAAATATGAGTTGCTGAATTGATTAGCCAAGTCATATGCCAGACCATTGCAGTTCGTAAACAAAAACCCCATAAGAAACATGGAAGCCCGCCAAAGCCTAGAAGTGCCGCGCCTAGCAGTATATTCCAAAAGATATAAGTGCGGTTGAAGAATACACAACAGCGGTCTTGAAGTAAATCGGGCGTGTATTTTGCGATTAGAAGTTCATGAGTTTGTTTATTGCGGCGAGGTATTAACCATAAAAAATGCGACCATAAACTGCCATCGAGCGGTGAATGAGGGTCGCCTTTTTGATCGGATCGTGCATGATGAATTCGATGGTTCATGGCCCAATCGAGCGGCCTACCTTGTAATGCTAATGCGCCTGCTAGGTGGGCGAACCATTTAGCGACGGCGTTAAGTTTGAATCCACGGTGGGTAAGCATACGGTGGTAGCAAAAGGTGATGCCTATGCAGCCGGTGTAGCAATATAGTGCGATCAAGCAGGCTAGGCCTTGCCAAGAAAAGTAAAAAGGAGCCAGCAATGCGCCTATGTGGATTAACCCAATTGCTCCAAAAGTAGGCCAATGAATCGGTCTGTTGAGGATTTTTACTTCAAAATATCCAGTCTCAATGTCCAATGGCGAATCTGTGACGATTACATTCATCTTTTTGCCTGGTGCCTTTTGAACTGAAATTGGTTTGAATTATTCATAATCATTTCACCAAGGTATTGGCTTCCGGCGAGCAGGTCAACTAGAGTTTGGCTTTTGTGATCTTAAAGTAGCTACATTTCTAAGTTTGCAAGCTTGAGAGGTGAAAACCTAGCTATTCAATTAGGGACTTGGGTTAAATCAAGTATCTGAGCAATCTCGCCGTGAAGCGCGTTCTACAAGCCTCGGCCGATTTCGAAGTTAAGGATCAACTTTGCCGATGGATCTAGGTTCGGAACAGTAGATTGACGGCAGTCCTAAGAGGGGGTAGACTGTGATGTGAATTGTAATTTGCGTCTTACCTGATGAAGCGATTTCCGAAAGCTGATAACGAGGGAAAGCTAACGGCTGGCCCCATGCGAATCTCAGATTCGCCAGTCGCTGGTTACCAAAGTTCGAAATATTCTATCTGCTCTAAAGCGGAAGCGGTTAAATTTTTCGTTGGTGTTCATTTAGGCAAGATCAGTACAAAAGAATGCCGCAGCATCAGGGGTGGCCTTGGATGCTTTGGAGTTAGCTGACATTGCAACTGTGATTTGATCTATGCATCAACGCAGAAGAAGGAGACTCAGTGTGATTTATAAACGCCTGCTTATCGCATTGGCCTCCT
>QWPF01000079.1 GCA_003671255.1 Planctomycetota bacterium
TACGCAGAAGTGTATTTTGGGGGGCGTGCTGCTATTGGCAATATTATTGGATGGATCGCGGCTTAAAATCATTAAATGAGCTTAAAGTTCTGCCTGAGAATTCGTGCTGCCTGGACTAGAGAGTACATTTTTGCTTCTGCAATTTCAGAGGGTGCAAGCGGGCTGTCGGCAAAGGTTGCAAAGCCACAGTCAGGGTTGAGAAGAATTCTTCTGGGGCCAAAAAGATTGGCAGCCTTGGTTGCTTTTTGCACAATTTCTTCAACACTTTCGACCAAGCTAGATTTAGGGTTAACCATTCCCAATCCAAGTAGATAGCTTTCAGGAAGATTAGCAAGCACTTCCATCTCGCCCGCCCGGGGTGTGCACAGTTCTAAAAACAAAATGCCCACGGGGACTTTTTCCAACAGAGGCATCAAGGGCCTGTAATCGCCTGCGAGTGCTACTGATTCATCCTTCGACCAATTGCCCCTGCAGATGTGCAGTGCCAGCCTTTCTTTTGGAAACCCTTCTAATGTTCGTGCTAGAAGTTCTGCTGCAAACTCCAGCTCTTCGTGAGTGGCTTTTAGCTTTTCACCCAATGCTCCACACATGAAGCTGCGCTGCTTGGCGGGTTTTCCAAATACGACTTCAGTAAGAACAGGTTCATCAAGTTGAATGATGGCTGCGCCTGAAGTAATTAAATCTTGGATTTCTTCACGAAGGATTTTGATGACAGCAGAGGCTAACTCTTCGCGGGTTTGATAGATTTTTTCGGAGAGGCATTCAAGCCAAAGGGTGCGGGTAAGAAGATATGGCCCGGGTAGTGCGACCTTGCAGGGTTTGTGGCTGATCGATTGCAAGTATTGCAGTTCGTGAAGCACGAGGGGTTTGCTGCGAGAAATCGGGCCTAGCACCGCGGGATGATGAATTTCACTTCCCTGAACATCTAAAGCTTTGAGTTCTTCTGCGAATTTTTCCGGATCATCAACATAAGGCAGCAAATCACTGATGGGAATAAGCTGGCAATTCGCCAGTCTCGACCCTACGAAGCTGGCGTAACTATCCCGCCGTTGTTCACCATCGGTCACCAGATCCACACCCGCACGATCTTGTGCATCTAGCACCAGCCTGATCGCATCGTTTGCAGTGGCTTGAAGTTCTTCATCGCTGATGCGGTTTTCTAATCTTTCGTGTATTGCCTTCAGCATCCATCGGGGCCTTGGCCAAGATCCGATCCCTGTTACTGTGAAAGCGGGCAGAGTTGCATTTCGAGGCAGATGTGGCTGAACCTGCTCTAATGGCTGCGCAATTGGCCTTTCCGTATTTGCTGTAGCGTTGGAACTTGCAGTGCGTTTTCCTTTGCGCACAAGATAACTGCGCTGGGAATTATGCTTCGTTTTGGAAATGATTTCGTTGCCCGTCAGGCGGGCCCATGCAGGAAGATCATCTTCAACGGTGGCGTCGGTCGAAAGAATTTCCAATACTTGATCTGGTTCGAGAGGGCCAAGATGTTTGCGTATGAGGATGAGCAAACCATTACCACAATCGAGGTCTGCACCATCAAAAGAGGCATTGGGTTTCTGGGGATGAACCGAATTCCATTCCATGATTTGAGCCCTAGTAGGAAAGAGAAGGGACGCCCGATGCCATGAATTCAACTAGCTTGGCACCCCCCACGATCACTGAACCATCTATCAGGGTTTTATCATCGAGCTTGCGCTTCTTGAAGCAGGGTGAACAAACATAAATCTTACCGCCTGCACCAGTAAAGTTCGTCATCAATTCCTTTAAAGCTGCAAAACCTTCTTCGTGAATCGTGTCTGCATAACCAGCTTGGCAAAGCCTGACGCCCTCGATACTAAGAAAAACCACGGTTTCCTGTTCGCTTGCAACGGCAGCGGTTGCAACGACAAAGGCAACGGTGGCTCGATCTGGGTTTTCCTTGGCGCAGGTCAGACTGATGACAAAGCGTTTGTTCATGGTTTAATCCTTGTTTCGAATAAAGTAGAGAGGATGTTGCTGGAATACGAGCCGATTGCCAGTCATATTGCACCAAGCGGGGATATCTTCGGGTGCGCCTGGGTCAAGAGCGGTAAGCTCAAGAAGTTCTCCCGGAAGCATTGCACGAAGTTTACTCCGGAGCAATAGAACCAAATCGCCACACCCTAAATCGCCTGCATCCCAGATTAAATCAGGGATTAAGGCTGAATTGCTTGACGAAAGAGGCAGATTTTCTGTGGGGGTGAAATTGCAATCTAGTACCGTTGGCAGGGCACCGGCAGAGAGTTCAAACGCTTTGCAAAGACAGGGTCGCCTGCGGATGTGTTGAAGCAGCGTAGTTTTAAGTTCAGTTTGGTTTCGTTCCAGGCCTTTTGCTAGGCATGGTAAGCATTGGGGGCTGGTTTTAAGGCCTAGGGCGTTGCTGTAAAGGACATCTTCAGCGAGCAATGGAGACTTGCAGGCAAGGCAAGGTTGGGAAGTCCAATATTGTAATTGGGTGACGATTTCATCGAATTTTTGCTGATCCTGCTCGGTCCAAAGTGCCATGAATATCAGTTAACTCCGGAAATTAGGTTAAGGAAAGGGCATGGGCAAAGATCTTAGCTTAGCTTAGGGTATTTTTTCTTGACTTCTGCTTTGTCTCCTTTAGTGTAATAATTATATACTATTTAAGAGAATTAAGTTACATTGATCAATGAATTTAGTATTATTAATAAGAACTCATGCCCGAGTAAAAAGTGCAAGTAGAGGAGCGAGATAAAGATGTCAGCAGAACCCCGCAAAAGAAGACTTGAAGTTGAAGAAATTGGCGATGTAACAGTTGTTAACTTCGTTGATCGTAAAATTCTGGATGAACAAAACATTCAGATCATTGGTGAGCAGTTGTTTGAGTTGGTGGATTCCGAAGGCAAGAAGAAGATCCTTCTTGACTTCAAAAATGTTGATTATCTTTCCAGTGCTGCTTTGGGTAAATTGATCACCTTAAATAAGAAGGCTAATACCTCAGGTGGTAAGTTGGTACTTTGTAATATTCGTCCTGAAATCAAGGAAGTGTTCGAAATCACAAAGCTCGATAAATTTTTTAAGATCAAGGAAGATGAGCAAGTTGGTTTACAAGCTTTTGCCTAAACATATTCGCTCTGTATGAATTGTTTGGTTTATTAACTTTGCTTGTCAAATAAGTCTTTGCTGTATTTGGGCGTTTAGATTTCTTTTGTTAATTAGAGATTTGAAAAGTGTCAGACTTTGAAACTTCTGCCCTAGAAATTACTATTCCCTCAGACACCTCTGAAGCCAGACGGGTTCAGGATGTTCTTGAGCATGGTTTGCAAAATCTTAAAGCCCCTGATAAAGATGTTTTCTGCATCCGACTTGCGCTTGAAGAAGCTCTTGTGAATGCCATCAAGCATGGCAATCAAATGGAAATAACCAAAAAAGTAATCATCAAGTACACCCTTGATGCAGATGTTTTTGAAATCATGATTTCCGATGAAGGCCCTGGCTTCGACCCCAACGATGTGCCTGATCCCACCGATATCGAAAATCTTGAACGGCCTTGCGGTCGTGGCTTAATGCTTATGCGCCATTACATGACCGAAGTGAACTATAATTCAGTAGGCAATTCGGTTCGGATGAAAAAAGTGTTCAAAAAAGCCTAATCTATTTCTCCGCTTTCCCAAAAGTTTAAATGTCCACCCCAATGATGCAGCAGTACCTGGAGGCCAAAAATAGCCATCCGGGCATGATGTTACTGTTTCGCATGGGTGATTTTTATGAACTCTTCAATGAAGATGCTCAGGAAGCTTCGAGAATTCTTGGGCTGACTCTCACCTCGCGGGATAAATCGGTGCCGATGGCGGGGTTCCCTCATCACTCGCTTGAAAATCATTTAAGAAAACTATTGCAGGCGGGCAAGCGCGTCGCAGTTTGTGATCAGGTTGAAGAAGCTTCGGAAGCAAAGGGTTTGGTGCGCAGGGAAGTTACCCGCATCATCACGCCTGGCACCCTTACCGAAGATGATCTTCTTGACCCTAGAAGTAATAATCACCTTGTTTGTGTTTTGCAGGGTGCAAAGAATTCCCTTTGTGGGTTGGCTTGGGTCGAGCTTTCTACTGGGCAGTTTTTTGCAGTTGATCTTTCTCCTTCAGACCTCCGTGATTATCTTGCAAGGCTTCGACCTGCTGAAATTCTTTTCCCCGATGATCCTAAAAATCCAGAGCCACCCTTCGAGCTTCTTACGATTCTTCCTGGTGCAGCTTTTTCACCCAGAGCCGATTGGTGCTTCGAGTCTGGTTCAGCGTTAGGCGTACTTCACAAGCATTTTGATGTTTCAACTCTCACAGGGTTTGGGTTTGAAGATAAGCAAATCTGTTTAAGGGCTGCAGGCGCACTTCTTGGTTACCTTCATGAAACCTTGAAAGCTGCCTTGGTTCACTTGCGAAAAATCACGCCTTTTTCTCAGGGCTCTTTTCTTGCGATTGATGAGGTAACCCGCAGAAGCTTGGAGCTGACCCGCACCATGCGTGATGGAGGCCGTGAAGGTTCGCTGCTTCATCGTATTGATCGAACTTCCACGCCCATGGGGGCACGATTGCTTTCCGATTGGCTGCTTTCCCCCCTTGCAAATATTAATCTCATCACCCAACGACTTGATGCGGTGGATGTATTCAAACGCGATTATAGGTTGCGTGCTGATCTGCGTAATGTTTTGTCGAAGGCTTATGATCTGCAAAGGCTTTCCGCACGAATTGGAACTGGGCGGGCAGGGCCCCGAGATCTCGGGTCTGTCGCCCGTACTTTAGTTTTATTGCCCGAGATTCAAGCGGTGCTTGCCCGGGGAAACAGCCCCCTGTTGCAAGCGCTTTCGCAAAAAATCGCTCTCCTGCCCCACCTGCGTGATAAATTATTCGCAGCACTTGAAGAGCAACTTCCCCTCTCCGCAAAGGAGGGTGGGATTATCAAGCAGGGTTATGATTTTGATCTGGATGAGTTGCGTAACATTTCGATTTCCGGGAAGGAATGGATGGCAAACTTCCAAGCCCAAGAAATCGCACGCACCGGAATCTCCAGCCTTAAGGTCGGGTTCAATCAGGTTTTTGGATACTTCATTGAAATCACCCACACCCATACAGCGAAAGTCCCGCCTGATTATCAACGCAAGCAGACTTTGAAAAATGCAGAACGATACATTACGCCTGAACTCAAAGAACAGGAAGAGAAAGTTCTTAACGCCCAAGAAAAACTTGAAAAGTGCGAGTACGAATTATTCCTTCAACTCAGAGAGTTGGCTTCATCCCATACCTTGGAACTGATGGCAACTGCAGAAACCCTTGCAATTGCTGATGTTTTATGTTCGCTAGCGGAGCTTGCATCTGAAAGAGGTTGGACTCGGCCTGACATTGTTGAAAAGCCTATATTGGACATTGTGGATGGTAAACATCCTGTTTTAGAGCAGACCATGCCTTCGGGTACTTTGGTTCCTAATAGCGCTTCGTTGCATCCAGAGCATGGCATGTGTTTGCTGATCACCTGGCCAAACATGGGTGGAAAAAGTGTTTACATCAGGCAGGTCGCACTCATCACTTTGCTTTCTCATGTGGGTAGTTTTGTGCCTGCTTCCAGAGCGATAGTTGGATTGACGGATCGCATTTTTACCCGTGTTGGTGCAAGCGATGAACTTGGGCGCTCGCAAAGCACCTTCATGGTTGAAATGACCGAAGCTGCCAACATCCTCAATAATGCCACCGCTTCAAGTTTGGTTATCCTTGATGAAATCGGCAGGGGAACCAGCACCTACGATGGCGTAAGTATTGCCTGGGCCATTACGGAACATTTGCACGATAAAGTTGGTTGTAGAACTCTCTTTGCAACGCATTACCATGAGTTAGCACAACTTGAGGAATCTTTAAAGAAGTTTAAAAACCTCAGGGTTTGTGTGCGTGAAACTCCCACAGGGATTGTTTTTCTGCATCGTATCGAAGCGGGAAGTGCAGACCAAAGCTATGGTATTCATGTAGCCCAAAGGGCTGGGGTGCCCAGACCTGTTCTTGATCGTGCTAGAACCATCCTCGCAGATTTGGAAGAACGCCATTTGCTCTCTAATGAACAAGAAGGCGCTCTTATCCGCAGACCCAAAATTATCCAAGGCAGCCTTTTTGCAAGCACCGACGATCCTATTCTTGCATCTCTTCGCGAACTCGATGTGGCCAAGTTTTCTTCTGATCAGCTTCTTGATCTTATTATTCGCTGGCAAAAAGACCTCCGAAAAGGGTAGAATCTTTTCTTCTCTTTGTTTTATTTCTTTCGAGTGCCCCACGCATGCCGATTAGTGCTGATTCTTTTTATCAGAAAACCAAGGTCGCGGTTGAGGAAGGCAGACTCGATGAGGCGCTGCAAGCTATTCGTGTGCAAAAAGCCCCAGTCAATTCCAAAACACGCGACCTTATTTCCACCCTTGCCAATGCCTTGGCTTATCGTGCTGATCGACACCTTGACCTCGATAACGAAGAGGCTGCCTGGATTGATCTGACTAGTGCGGAATCACTAAATAGTAATTTGCCACGCCTCGAAAAACTTCGGTCTACCCTGACCAAACTCATGGTTAGTAGAGCCCAGAATTACCTTAAGGATGGCGCCCTCAGGCAATGTGAGGAAGTGCTCGGAAAACTACGCGATCGCAATGGCGCCTCTTCTGAACTTAGCACTTTGGTCGCCACTTGCGTTATGTGGATTGAAGGCAGGGAATTTGCTGAGAGAGGCGAGTTTCAACCTGCAATGGCATCTTTGGAAAGGGTCAGGCGAAGGTTGACAGGCAGCGATATGGGGGTTATTCGTGAAATAGAAATGCTTTCCAAAAAGAAGGATGAGTTTGAATCCTTGAAACCTGAATTTAATGATGCTGTTTCAAAACGCGATGTCCCTCGCATTATCGAACTCGCTAATCAACTACTTCTTATTGCCCCTAGAGAGCATACGATCAATAGGATTCGTAATGCTTCTCTTAGAGGTATCGAGGGAAATTCCAAAGCTATTTGGAGTATCGAAAAACCGGAAATACTTGATCTTCCTGCCCCTGCAATCCTTGATGATTCTGCTTTCTTCCTTTGGATTGATGGCTTTGCTGGCTATTTAGTTCTGCTCGATGATAAAGTTTCCATTGGCCATGCGGGCTCCGAAAACTCGGTCAACCTTCCTTGGGTTGCTGATATTGGGAGAGTTCATGCCAGCCTCATCAGGCAAAAAGAAGGCTTTGCTATTGAACCACATTTGACTGTTACGATTGATGAACAAAAAGTTACGGAAACTTCCATTCTTAATGAAGATACTGTTATTAGGTTGGGAGATACCTGCGAAATTAATTTCAAGCTTCCCTATCGGGGTAGTCTTACAGCTCTTTTATCGCCTGTGAGTCATCATAGGCCACCGGTCCCCGTAGATGGAATCATTCTTTTATCCCAAACCTTGATACTTTGGGATAATGAAGCTTCTCATATCAGGGTACCGGGGCTTGATAAAAAGATTGTGATTTACCGTACTTCGCAAGGTCTTAATATTAAATCTGAAGGGATCACGGTCGTCGCAGGGAAAAAAATTACCGGTCCAAGTTTGTTGCCAAACAATGCTCTGGTGATTTCTGGCTCGGTTACTTTTTCTTTGGAACCCGCGCCCGTACGGATCGGCATGTGAGGTAATCATGGGTTTTACATATCAGTGTGGCGATAAGCCTTTGGATGGGTATACGATAAAACGCGGCATTGGTAGCGGTGGGTTTGGGGATGTCTACCTTGCGGTGAGTGATGGAGGTAAAGATGTTGCCCTTAAATGTATTCGCTCCACGATGAATCGCGAAATTGAAAGACGGGGCGTTTCTCAATGTATCAACCTCAAGCACCCCTCATTGCTGACGCTCTATGATCTCCGCACGGATGATCGGCTTGAAACTTGGGTTGTCATGGAACTGCTATTGGGCCAAAGCCTGGCATTGCATATTAATAAACATCCCAAGGGCATGCCACTTGATCAGGTTCGCATCATCATCACCCAGATTGCACAAGCCATTCATCATCTTCATGATCATGGAATTGTTCACAGAGATTTAAAACCAGGCAATGTTTTTATTGAAAAAGACATTGTCAAAGTAGGGGATTACGGGCTTAGTAAAACCATTGGTGCGGGCGTTCATCGCGATAACACTCAGCGAGTGGGGACGACCAACTACATGGCTCCCGAACTCATCACCGGTAATTACGATAAGAAAGTTGATATCTATGCTCTGGGCATTATTCTTTTTGAAATGCTTTCAGGTACAAAGCCTTTTTCAGGAAGTAATCAGGATGAATTTGTGCGTAAGCAACTGCACAATCGCATTGATTTTACATGCTTGCCTAACAAGGCTTTCATCCCAGTGCTTACTAAGGCGCTGGCAATTGATAAGAATCAAAGATACCCAAGCGTTCTGATCATGCTCGAAGAATTTCATTCGGTTTGTGATCAGATACTCAAGCCTGAATCGTCTTTTCCAAGTAGCCCAGCTCTTAGTGGGATCAGGGGCCAGCCCGTGGTTAGTGCCAAGTGGAAGGGGTTTTATAAAAAGTGGGCGGACAAACTTTTGGTCCCGCTTTTTAAGTCTGCTTTATTTTCATGCCTTTCTGCACTCGCATTTTCTTTCCTGGGCTTGATTCCTTCCCCTTTAGTAGGATTCATGCTGGCAGGGCTTACCTGGTTGATCTCTGGCGCTGTTCTGGTGTTTTCACTTTTTTGGAAAGGTAAAACTAGAGAATCTGTTCCTTACCGTATGATTCAGGCTGGCTTGGGATTGGTTGCTGGAATCTTGGCATATGGGATGGCAGGCACTGGTGAGGTTCTCGAAATCTCCATTTCCAAACCGGGAGTCATGATCGAAGTTCCCGTTTGGGCCAGAGTTTTACTTTTCTATATGGTGGCTATGTTTTTCCCGAAGTGGTGGAAGATGGCATGGCGCTATCGAAGAACCCGGGTCGATTATGTTGCGACGATGATTGCGATTGTTTGGGCTCTTCTTTTGGTTACCATTTTTAAGCTGCAATTAATTCACGCACTTGTGTTTGCGATTGCGGTGATTATTGTTCAAGCGGTTGCGTTAAAAACAAAACGCCTGCCCAGAATATGAAGCTGAAAACCGGAGGTTATTTCCCCGGCCGTTCACCTTGAATTTGGATACAGAAGTGTTCAAATTCGATCGGTTCGATTTTCGAAATGTCTGGGCCTTGCTCTGCTCTTTCGAGCACTGCGCTGATCAACACCCATAATGATGCAGATTCTCCGGTGTGATCGTAACCATCAGCATCAACATCGCCTTCGATATGCCAGTACCAAAAGCGTCTTTCCAATCCAAGGTCGGCATCTTCCTGCCATCCTTTAAGCGAGCGAACGCAGGCATCTAATGCAGTCTTCCATGTTTTTAAATCTCGAATAGGAATGATCAGTTCGTCTTGGGCCTGTTCAAGTACTACGCCTGGTATTTGCCTGATGTTTTCGAAGAGTTTGTTTTCTAGAGCGCTGGCACGCCAAGGCGAATAGAGGTGAACCACCACGCAGGGGGTTTCAAAAATCAGGCCCATCAGGTTAATTTGCATTTAAATCACTCTGGTTCCAAAAGTCTTCACTATTAGATTCTTAGCAGGGAAGAGAGGGAAAGCTAGCAAATAATCTAAGAAGGGGTGTCTGAAGTTTCCGCTACTGCCTGATTTTTAGGCACGGGTAGTGCAATGATTACCAGATAGGCGCTGATACCTATGATCCAAGTTACAAGCCTTTGCACCAGAGATGCCAGCACCCCCATCGCGCGATCTGTGCCAAACCACGAGTATAGCGCACCAAAACCAAATTCTCCAATCCCTGCACCGCCCGGGAACATCGGGGTCGCCTGAATCACCAAGCCCAATGGTACAATTAAGAAATGTTCGAGAAGATTGGGTATTGATTGATCATCGCGCAATACTTGCGCTGCACAGTAGAACGATAATGTCAGGCATACATGCCCTGTCCAGGATATCAAAAGGGATTGCATCACCACCAATGGCTTACAGCGGTAACGCCAGAAGGTCAGCCAGAATTCTGCAGCCGGCCCTGCAACCCATCTTCGTAACCTGCCTTCAAATCGTTCGACTCGCCATTGGGGTAACCAACCCAAAACAAACCAGCCCAGCCCGGTGATACCGCAGAATGATAAAGTAATCTTGATGATGGATTTTGTTGCAGCAGCGCCATTGCCTTCTCCCAAGTACCCAGCAAACAAAAATATTGCCCCTGTGGCTCCCGAGAAAAAAATGAGCCCCCAAAGTGCGATCGCCCTATCTAGAAGAATAATAGTAACAGCAACACTTCTTCGGGATTGATTTTTGCAGACGGCAGCGGCTTTAACAAGATCGCCCCCGACTGAGCCAGGCAAAAGAGTGTTAAAGAAAAATCCTATGAACCCGATGCGGATCGTGTTCCAAAAGCCGATCCCCATATCTTGCGCAAGCATCATCAGGTGCCAGCGAATGATGGTTCCGCAAACACCCAAGAAGAAAAGAAAGATTGAAGCGAAGAGAAAAACCAGATGGATGGGTTTTCCTTCCACCAAGTGTTTTTGCCAAACTGCTTCTAACCCGTTTTCATTCCCGGGCAGCCAATTTGAATGAATGACATAGGCGAGCAAACCCAAGGCGAGCAAATATTTCGAAACATTCAAGAGCATGCGTATCAATGTTCTACCCTCATGAAAAGCGACATAGCATTTTCATGTTTGTAGACAAAAATGTAAAGACTGCTTAGATGCGATCCAGCAGATCAATCCAAGTTGCCAGTGTATCAAGCGTGATGGAATTGAAGTATTGATGCCCCATATCCTTCATTTCCCGAAGAATCAGGGGGTATTGGAACCCTAGAAGCTTCTTGGCGGTATCTAGTACCGTCTCGCGAATCGGATCTTTATCACCCACCGCAAGGAAGAACGAAAGAGGTTGGTTGGCTACTCTTTCCTTGGGGGTCGCACCCAGAGACGCACCCACAGCAGCTACACCGCGGATTAGTTCCCGTTGTTGGAAGGCAAGATAAAATGCCATCTGCCCGCCTGTGCCCATTCCATGAACGACCACCCTCTTGCGATCGATGTTGTAGTTTTCGGTGGCATGGCGGATGGATTCAAGAATCAGATCAGATTCGCCCGGGGTCCAGCCTAGGTCGGCATCGGACCGGGGGGCTACCATGATGATTTTATATTCAGCACAATACTGGTCCCAAATTCCCATGAGGTCATCGAGATCTTTATCTTTGCCTTTGCCTGCTGGATGAAGCCAAACCATCAAGCCATAAGAAGTTCTGGGATCGTAGGAAACCGGAACGGAAACCCAGTAGTTGCGATCGCCCGCAGCGTTTTGCTTTTTGATAGTTCCTATTTCTGGTTTTTTCTCGGGCTCTTTATCGAGCTTTGCGAGTGAAGATTTCTCTGGGGGTTTTTCTGGTAAGAAGCTTGTCGCCTGACCAATCGGCCCCTTCAAAGTTACAGTCATTCCATCTTCGCGCTTTATTTCCACTGCAAGGAAAGATCCAATCACCGCGGTGGATAATATAGTTGAAAGTGCATCACGATTGGCGACTTCTGCAGTTGCGGTTACCTTGGTGATATCAGGCCCCACTCCCGCTTTTAAGATGCGATCGCCTACTTTTATCCCAGCCTTTGCTGCTCCACTTTCAGGGAAAACATACCGAACCTGCACTCCTTTGGTAGGATCATCCCGCATCGGAAGTATCCCGAAGAAACCCAAAGGTGGAGATTCTAAACTGCCTGAGAGTTCGATTTTTTCGAGTTTGATTTCATCTTTCCCTCGCACGATGGTCAGCGAGACCATGTCGCCTTCGTACTTGGGCCCAAGTTGATGCATGAGTTGCGCATGGCTTTCTACTTTTTTGCCATCGATCCCAATGATCTTATCTGCAACTTTAAGCCCTGCTTTAAATGCTGCGCTATTGGGCGCAACCGAATTGATAACTACTTCATCTGCATACATATCTTTGTTTTGCATGGTGATGCCCAAGAGACCTTTACGAAGATCTTTACCGAGCTTCAGTTTTGCAAGTATGCCATAGATGTGTTCAAGGGGGATGGCAAAGCCGATGCCTGAATCGTACCACTCAAATCCTGCGGTTTCACCATCGGCTTGGGGTGATGCAGGCACGAGAATGCCCAGAACATTGCCCTGTAAATCGATGAGGGGCCCACCATAATTCACGGGGGAAATCTTGGCATCGGTCTGGATGGCTCGTCCCCAGATTCTGCCCAAAGCCGAAACGATTCCCATGCTTACGCTAGGGGGCGCACCGGGGCTTCCGCCCAAGGTTCGACCCAATGCGATTACTGTTTGACCCACTTCCATTTTGGAAGCGGGAAGTGCTTCGGGAATGGGAAGATTCGTCGCATCGATTTTTAAAAGCGTTACCATGCGCGACTGATCTGTTGAAACCACTTTGGCTATGTAGCGTTTGTTGTCCATGGTGGAAACGATAATAGAAGTAGGCTTGTTGGCGAAATTGAAAGCGCTGGAAATAACATAACCATCTGCGGATACGATGACGCCTGTGGTTGGGCCTGAACCTTTACGCACGCCTGGGCCAGCAGCAGGGCCGGGCCTTCGT
>QWPF01000008.1 GCA_003671255.1 Planctomycetota bacterium
TGGTTTTATTTTACTTCGCCAAAAAGGTAGCCATATTATTTTAAGGCGGGGCCCAATGGGTTGTGTCGTTCCAAATCATCGTGAAATCAAGATGGGAACACTTAGCGGAATCTTGAAACAAGCTGGCGTTAGTGCCGAAGAATTTATTGAAACCCTTCGTAAATAATAATCACCTTAAAGGCAATGAAGAAGCTGCTTCTTTTATTAATTTGAGTTTGTGTTGAACCAGCGTTTTCCCAAAAGCTTGGCTTCCATGGTCGCAGGGACATCTGGATAAGCTTTTTCAATCTGCCTAAGAGCTTCGCCAAGCTGCGTCAATAATGCGGAGTTTGCAGTTTTAAAGGATGAAGTTTCTGGATTGATCGAGCCTGTTTTCCCATTCAAAACAGAATCTAATTTTTTAATTGTTTCAAGTTTGATGCGAGCCTGCTTTTCTATTATCACTTTCTTGCTCTTATCTACTTTGGGAAGGATAGCCCTGGCTTTATTAGCAATCGCAGTATTTTTGTAATTAAGAATGATTCTTTCGAGATGCAAAAATGCCTGCAGAGGATCAGTTTCAACAAGGTTGTTTGCATCTTCGAGACTAGCAGTTGCACCTTCGCAAAGAGTATCCACCAGAAGCTTGGCTTCTTCAGCAACTTCTTTTGCAGGGTTGGATATCAAGGCCAAGGCTTTTGCAAGCACCTGACTGGGTGGCGTTCCCATGCCTAGAGAATCCACCAAAGGTTGCACTAGCTTGGTGTAAGAATCTTTGCCTAGTTTTTCTATAAGTGCCTGCCCAACAAGATAGCGAAGGGCTTTTTCAATGGAGGTGGCATCACCTCGGTAAACAGCATTGCCTTCGTGATCAAACAGCATTGCATGCGGAGGAATAAAAGATTCGGATACCTTGAAGTTGAAGGATGCCTTGGCAAACAAAGGCAGCGTAAGGCTAGAGGTGTTCCAATCCTTTAAAAGATTTGGTTCGGTTGAAGAGTTCGTACCTGAAACAAAAGTAACCAGGCCAAAGTCTGCAAGTTCCCTGTGCCAAGTTTGAACTTTTAGAAGTTGAGCCAACTCATCATCCTTACCAGCCCTGTGAAGAATTGCAGCAACGACTTTGCCCTTTAAAGAACTCTGGGTTAAGTTCGCCCCGCCAATTTGATTACCTAGGCGAATCCCTTCGGTTGTTATTTCTAAATTAAAAGTTGAAGAAGAGGGGATGGGAGAAGTAACACTTTTGCTTTTTGCAATTGTTGGCTTTGTTGCTTTTCCCCAGAGATTTTCCATGAGGGCGAACCCTGCTTTATCGTGCTTCTTTAAATCTTCCCTCGTATGGGGAAAATAATCGATTCGATTCAAATAGGCGCAGCTCATCTCTGCAAAATATTCATGTTCATTGGTTGCAGCATAGGAAGTGCGATCGTAAAGGTTTCTTTCCATCGCTAGCTTGTAAGTCTGCTTGACCGTAGGGTTTTCATATCCCACAAGTTGAAAGTGAACTGCATGAGCCATTTCATGAAGCAGTACACAACGCTTGGTATCAAACTCGGGTTGATGTTCTTTGGTTAATGATTTCATGCGTAGAACAACAACAGAATTAGCTTTAAGTGGTTGAGTGCCTTCTTGCAGTAATTGTCTTTGAGTGCCGCCATAATAGACTGCAAGGGCATTCCCCTGTCTGCCATTGCTCATTGCGAGTTGTTCATCCCATTCAACCCAGATAAGAATATTTCTAAGGAGTGCAAGAGGCTTGGGGGAAAGAACTGCGGAGATCATTTTAAGTTCCATGTCAAGAACTTCGAGCGGTTTGACTTTGAACATTTCAGAATTTTTAGGGTCAATAACCTTACTGTGAACAAGAAGAGTAAAGCCATCGATCATCATGGTTTTATAACCAGGAATGGAATCTGGTTTGATCACTGCCTTTTTAGTTGCAGTAGGCTGCGCACTAAGGTCAAACGAAAACAGCACGAGCAAAATAATAACTAAAGATAATAATTTTCGCATGAGGCACCTTGGGCTAAATTAAGACCAACCCCACCCATGGTAGACGAATACTCTTCAAGTGTGAAGGAATTATTGTCTCACATTGAATCGGGGTGAAATGAAAAAGGATGCCCATGAGTAACATGAGCATCCTAGAATTGCTTTAAAGCGAAGGTTATTTCTTTGCAGGGCCTACAGGATCTCGGCTATAACCTTCCCACATAGGATCATTGCTAACCTTCCAGACTTTGCCATTATGCATGAACAGTTTCTGGGTTTCTTCCTTATTGAAAGGTCGGGCCCCGATCCTGCCAAACACAGAAAGCTGATTTCCACTCTCATCAACCGCCCTATCGCGATCCATGCCCTTGCTGATGCAAAGTGCGTGCCCGCCAATGGGTAGCTTGAAGGTTGCGATCAATTCCGGCGTGGGTTTAGGACTGAACCCCCCACTGCCTGGCGAATCAGGCGTAGTAAGCTGCAAGATGCGCATACCGTTTTTACCATCAGCGACATAAGCGAATTCGCTGGTGTAAGTGATACCAAGTTTAACATCATGGGCATCATTGATTTCGCCATTGGCATTAAAGACTTGATCCACCTTGGGTTTCTCAGGGTTCTGGATATCAAGGATAACCACACCAAGTTTGCCTGCAGCGAGGTAGGCATAAGTTCGGGCAAGGTAAATGCTATGAACATGTGGAATGTTGATCTGACTGATGGGTTTAGGCTTGGCAAGGTCTGTAACATCCAGAACTTTAACGCCTTCTTCATCAGCGACAAATGCATAGCGGAACTGAACTGCAACAGCTTTGGGCTTCTTGAGCCATTTGTTATCAATCACGCTGGTGATTACTGGTTTAGTAGAATCTTCGCATGAAATAACAACTAGGCCTTTATCACAAGTGACATAAACATAATTGCCCACGGTGATCACATGGCTTGCCCCTGCAAGAATGTTATCTGGGTTGAATGTCCAGGCTCGTTTTATAAAGTTGTTAAGCGGATCGCCATCTAAAAGGGTACCAGCGCCCACTGCAACCAAGCCTTCATATCTATCGGTAAAGAAGATAAGGCCATAGATGCCTGCAACGCGGGGCTCATCATTTTCAGGGAAGTGCTTGCGTGTAGGATCTGGTGCGATGGTTGAAGGTGCAGCAACACAAGTTGCGTACTTACTGCGAATGTAAAACTTCTGGCCGAGCGGGGAAACAGGAGCGGTGGACATACGCTCGGAGAAGCCCTTGTGGTCGATGAAAGCAATATCGAAGATGCGGAAACCAGCTTCGCCACATGCAGCATAAAGATATTCGCCACGATGCTGAACGCTTTGGATCTCTGACTTCATGAATGGATGAAGCAGAGGATCACTAATATCGCGGCCTACATGTTCGTGGGCTCGTTTAAGCATGCTCTTATTCTTGCCTACATGTTCCTTAAAGAAATCTGGGTAGGCAAGCCTATGCAGATAACTGCCAATCACCGCCTGTGGTTCATCGCGTTCGGTGGAAACAATACTCCATAAGCCGTGAGCACCTGCACCAACCCATGCATAACGCCCGATGAAGTTCAGGTAATTAGTACCCTGCATCGAAAGTTGGGTGATCAGCGCATTGTTATTATCATCCTTGGAAAGATGACAATCAGCGCATTGCTTGGTGGCTTTACCGCTAAAGGTGTGTGGCACATTGGTACTGAAAGCAATACCGCTTAAACCCTCTGCGGAATGGGTCTGCTGTTGTTGATAAATAACTTCACGATTCTGATTGTAGCTGGTCACATGGATGGCACAAGAAGATCGGGAAGGATTAACCTTGTTGTTGGTAACAGAACCATCGCGTGCCAACATGAAAACATCATCGCGAAGTGTCTGCCAATTGTAGGAACTATAATTCCTGGTGACATCACCCTCGGCGTGAAGCTGAGGCATCTTGCTGTTTGCCTTCTGGGGGATATGGCAGCCATAGCAACTTGGATTCCAAGAAGAATGGCACGAGATACAAGACATATTTTTATTGGAATGAGCACAACCCGAATCATCATGGGCATCCACACCTTTGACATTACCCCAGACGATTTTATCACCTTCGTAGCGGACAGTCTTCGCGATGGCAGACTTAGCGTTGAAGTGTTCGCTTTGAGGGTTGATGGTGTCTCGAGTCTGAACAATTTCCCAGATGAGATCTTTTTCAACCATGCTGCGTTGATAGAGTTTTCCGTCTCTTCGTTCAAACCTGGCTTTGCCTGAAGGCGTTCGCAAAGAGGTAAGATCTCTACCATAAAGCGGGTTTTTCGTATCTTCGGGCTTCACATCAGGGTTCGAAGTGTAAGAAGCAGGGCCCGAGGTACGAAGCCTTGCAATGTCGGTAGATGAACCATGGCAGTCGATACATGCGATTTCAATCGCACCACGCACTTCCATCTGCAATCTGTTGTTCCCATGCATATCTTGAATGAAATGGCAATCGACGCAATGCATACCTTTTTCGACATGGATATCGACAAGGTGCATGGGGATGCCCGCTCGTTCATGAGCTTCAAAGTTTTTCACTTCAGCAGGGCTGATCGGTTTTTTAGCAGGGTCGGTAGGTTCTTTGAAACGACTATGCAGTTCTTTGACAATATCGACGCCTTTTTTCATGTTCGCAGAAGAAAGGTCTTTGACTGGATCGCCATTGTAATCAACCAAGTTTCCTTTTTGATCTCTGCGGAAAACAGCTCTGAAGACCCAACCATGACTATGGAAGTCGCCAAACTGGCTGTGCTTGGTTTGGGTGTTGAGGTCGGTCACATTATCGAGGAAATCAGGATCGGACCAGTTGCCTCTTGCTGAGGCTTCCTCGGGGTTCGCCATCTGCGCACGGATAAATTCTTCGCTGCTGGGATACTTTTGCTTTTTTGGATACATCAACTCTGCATCTGTTTCTAAATCCCACCACATATAACCGATGAAACTATTCATCACGGTGGTACCTGGATGCACATGGCAAGTCATGCACTGGCTGGTTGGTATGGAATTACCCTTAGCAAAACGATGTTGAATAGGGTGCCCGGATTCATTCTTTGGAATGGTCGGGTCGGGTTTGACATCATCAAATTCTTTGTTGGTTGCTAGGCCTTTGTTCCCAAATTTGGCATAGGGGCCAGAATGAATGGGGGAGCGATCATTGGCATAAATCACATGGCAACCGGTACAACCACTGTTGCGGTAATCGCCTGCTTGTTCATTGGTGCCTGAGAAGTTAAGTGTTGGGTCAAAAAGACGGTTCTTGGTAAGGCTCACAAAAACAGGGTCGGTACGATTTTCCGTACCCAGACCACGATTACTTAAACGGGAAAGAAATGGCCTGCCTGTATCTTCAAATATTTCGGGAAGACCAACTTCAGATCGGACTTTGCCACCTCGTTCGAATATACGAAGAATATTTCCAGGCTGCGTCATTTCAAATCTTGGCAGCGGATCAAGGTACGGAATTACCCCCCGAGTTTTTTCAAATTCGGTAGGTGGTGGATTCGATTGAATGCGCAATGGTGTGCCGTTCATGCTGTAAAGCTCACCATGACGCGGCACTTTGTAAGGAATCGAACCGTTGTTATAAAGTGCAGCGCCCCAGAGCATGCAACCATGGCTCATCATGCTTTTTCGAACTTGGTTGACAATATTTGAATGGCAGTTCACGGTACCACAACTGATATGGCTGATGCGGGAATCACCTGGGTTTACAAAGCGGATGTAATCTGGAGATTCTTGATTAAGAAGGGTGTAACTGCGAACAGGGTTGGCAGAGTTACGCCATGCGCCTGGTTTTTTTGCGGGTGGGGCAGCGGGGCAACTGCGAGGAGTATTGGCGGGCCTTTCGGGATAGCCCGGGCCATCCACATTTCGGGTGAAATTCGGATTCCCGCCATGGCAGTCGGTACAACCAATTCTCACGGTTGTCTTGCAATGAGGATCCTTGGAATTTTCATGACACGAAATACAATTGGTAGACTTGGCTTTGATTTCTTCATCGGATTGTTTGTTAAGATCCAACCCTTCCAATTCTGGGGGCAGAGGAAAAGGGACATTGGAAGGAGCTACTATGGCGACTACGGGCGGTGCAGCTGATAGGGGCATCGAGCTTTTAAACAAGCCCCCAAAACCATAAAATACTCCCAGCGAAAGAGCCAGAAATACAACGCTGTTGATCAGTTTTTCACGAGAAACATTCAAAGGCATGGCCATTGCGCCTCCTGCACTTAAGCCACGAAAAAACCCATACGCAAGATTGCGCATGGGTATAAAATAAGCTTTTTAACTAATTTAGGTCAAGAGAGGTAAAGTTTTTATGCTTCCATGACTACAAACAACTAGTAAGTAAGGGTAAGTTGGGCAAAACCGGCTACTAGGGGATCCACTGTTCCGAACGGGTTATTATACAAGGCCTTAAACGCTGAACCTGGAACTAGGGTTGAAACACCCACCGTCATAATTGCATTGTTGTTAAGAAAGGGCCTGTATTCAAAGCCCGAACTTAAATCTGTGCCAAGGAAGTTATTGATACCTCCTGCATAAACATATTGCTCAATCACAGAACTGCTTTCCAACCAAAGGAAGTTACAATTGTTGATCATCTTTAATTTTGGATTGATGTCTAAATCAAATCCCAAATTATAAAGCAGCAAGCCAGGGTTCACAAAATTCGCCTGACCCTGAGTTTTACTGCTACGAAGATCTGGGATTAAACTACCGTTATTTACCAAGTTCACCCCAAACAACTTCACCGATTGCCTTTGCCAGTAACTGAATGGCCCGCCTGCAAAATTACTATTTTCAAAGATGGTATCAAAACCAGAAGCATGGCTATTGGTGATATCTCGATCGCCTGAAGACCAGAAGAACGAAGTACGAAATCTTGCATAATCGCGATCATAGGAAAGTTCACATGCAGCCATCGCTGCGCGAATATCCTGCGCCTGCCCTGCAAGAGGATTATAAGCATCATAACCCATTACATAATACATCTGGTGCGACACATTAAAGCGCTCGATATGGCCATCGCCCGCCCAACCAAAGTAAACAGCATCAACATTATGGGGTGTAAAAACTCCCACTGGATCCGGGCGGATAAGGAAGCTGTTGCGATCAAAAAGCAGATCCGCTGAATCGTGATAATAATTGGTACTTACTTGTGCTGTATAGCCTGGCCAGATAAAATCTTGCCTATAGTAGTTAGCAAAAATAAGGTTGGTTCCACGATCGCGGAAGGTATTCAAACCGCTATTGGTATCTTTTTCAGCTTGGCGAAAGTAAGCCAGATTAAACTGATCACGGTTGTTGTTTCGGGTGCCGAATATACGCACTGCACGGTTGATATCATTGAATAAAAACCCGCGGAAGTCGGCATTAAATGGCTGAGAACCAACTCGTGCAGACATAAAGTCATAGTAGGCACTGAGATCCACCAACTTGGTTTCTGCAAAATATTCTTGCAGGGCAAGATAATCTCGATCACGCTGGGTTCTTTTCAAAACATTGGGATTCACCACCGCAAGCTCATTCACATTCAAGGTGTTTACATTTAGGATGGGATTTATTTTCAAGCGCCAATCCACAGGCTTATAGGCTGCATCCCCATGAAACAAATCAAAGCATAAAGACATAAAGGTCAAGTTGGCAAGTTGATTGGGATTACCAAAGAACTGTTCTTCAAAAGGCCTTGCGGTACTTTCAAACGGGGTTGTTCCAATCGGGCTCTGAATCGCTTGGGTGATCTGTGTCACCGAACCTGTAAACTTGAAAAAGGTATGCTGACCATAAACTGGATAGTCACCCTTAAGAACATTTTGGTTGTACGGATCCCACCAATGACCAAGCTGAAAGGGGTAGTCCATAACAGGGGGGTGGCCCAAACCATAGCGATCCAAAGCGGGGAAGCCCATGCGCCAGCGATCGGGCATCGGTATATAATCGTTATCGCCAACAATATCAGAGAGTATGGAGGATTTACCTGTAAAACCTAATGGGGGAAGCACAGGGGTGGAAACTATTTCTTCAATGCTGGGTGGTTTTTCCAATGCAGGAGGCGTAACCAATGGGCGTTCAATCGGCTTGGAGCTATCACCTGGCCTGGGTGCTTCAAAAGGTTTGTCTGCAGATTTAAAATCAGGTGTGGGTAATAAATTTGGTAATTGCGTGGGAATCGCTTCCTTCGCAACTTTGCTTTTCTCTGCTTGACTAACAATCAAAGGTTCATCCTTCACAGCTTCCTGTGATAAAATGATACCCGGTGTCCACCCAGCTCCGCATAGTGCCAGAGCCCATAGGATGCTTCGCAACCTCATGGGAATGCCCTCTTAAAAGTATTGGCCGAGGAATTCTATTTGTTAATAATCACTAGCAAATATCATTTCCTCGAAAGTCTACGAATGTATTTATCGGTATAAGAAATGTTAAGCTTGATAAAGATTGACAATTTTATCAGTAATTTGTGTTATTGGGGTTGTAATCATTATTCAGCCTGCAATTAAAGCCTCAAATAGCTATAGCATTGAGCTCATTTCCTAAAACTTGATAGTTTTCTCAAATATTTTCAAAATTGACTCAAAGACTTTTCCGATTATGTCGATTCTTCTTTTAAGGAATAGCTCCCTCATCGGTAGTAAACAGTTATTTGGAGCATTCCTATTGGAGAATCTCAGAGATGAATATTTTTAAGTCGCTGTTCAAAAATCCCAAAAAGAACATCAATAAGGGCTTCGCACTGCCCCGCATGGAAACTTTGGAAGATCGATCAGTACCAGCCACCGCTGTATTAGATTCAGGCATTCTTTCTGTAATTGGTACCAATGCACCTGATCGCATTGCAATCAACCTTGATTCAATCACCAATCAAATAGTGGTAATCAATGGAAACCAGGAAACAGGCCGTTTTAATTCTGCGGATGTCAACTCCATCTATCTATTTGGTGGCGCAGGAAATGATTCGCTCCAAGTTTCTTCCCAAATTATTCAACCCGCTCTCATTGATGGTGGCTTAGGTAATGACCGAGTGTTTGGAGGCGGTGGCGGGTCGACGATCACCGGGGGCATAGGTGCCAACCGCATGGCAGGCGGGACAGGGAATGACAATATAGTTGGTCAGGGAGATTTCGATATCATCGGCAGCCCTTCGGGTGTGGATTCATTCACAGGCGGGCCTGGGATCAATCGTTTTTTTGGTTATGCCCTTAATTCTGACGGCGGTGCTCAAGCCACCATCACTAATCTATCATCTAATGATCTTAATTATATTCTTCCCCAGGCACCTCCGGATCTTTCTTCCACACTTAATATACCGCCCAGCATGAATGTAACATTGCTCACCACCGATGTAACAACCCTTTTAGCACGGGCTGCTGCTGCAACTAAGAGTGAGGATGGGATTATCGCAATTGTGGATAGGCAGGGTAGAATTTTAGGCGTTCAAGTTGAAGGCGGTGTCAACTCGAAGATGAACCCAAACAGCCCCGATTTTGATCCAAACCTTTTCGTTTTTGCTGTCGATGGTGCAGTAGCACTTGCAAGAACCGGTGGCATGTTTGGTAATAACCAAGCACCTTTAACCTCGCGCACCATTGGATACATCAGCCAAACAACCGTTACCGAACGCGAAGTCAATTCCTACCCAAGTATCACAGATGAAAATTCAATTCTTCGTGGGCCAGGTTATGTTGCTGCTGTGGGCATTGGTAGCCATTTCCCACCACAACCATCAACGAATGGCGGGCCTAACGGTATTGCCTTTACACCCCAGGTTGATCTTTTTGGTATCGAACAAACCAATCGAGATGGAACCTACAATCCAGGCCTTGATCGCATCAAGGGAACTGCAGATGATATTTTGTTACCCTATCGCTTTAATATCGATCCAACCTATATTCCTGCAGATATTTTAAGCACCTTTTACACCGCGCCAGATTCCTATGGTTATATGTCGGGCTATGCCCCCAATGCCCAGAGTCGTGGTATTGCCACTTTGCCAGGCGGTATACCAATTGTTAAAAATAATATAATTGTTGGCGGTATTGGGGTCTTCTACCCTGGTGCCACCGGTTTTGCGACCGAAGAAAATTCAATTCTCTCATCAACCTATGATCCAACTAAACTTGATCGGTCAATGGAAGCTGAATATTGCGCTTTTGTAGCAACAGGCGGTTTCCCATCCGGAAAGGCGGCACAAAATCAACTTGTTGGGGGCATCGCATTGCCAACGAGTGGCTCTTTTGGTTTAAATGCTGATTTACCGATTACTAGGATCGATCTTGTAGGTATTACTCTTCCGATCTTTGGTCTGCCTGGGCAAAATGGAACGACGCAGCTCCTGCAATTTGGCCAAGCTTTGGGAGAAGGCACCGCCACAAATAGTTACCTTGCCAACCTCCTTCCTAGGAATGGCCCTGATAATTATGTTCAGTACACTGGTGCACCACCAAATCTTATCGCAGTTGGCACTGCAACCTCACAGGCTTTTGCAGGCTTATTTGCTCCTGAAGGCTATTTGGTAACTCCTCATGATGGTGTGAATTTTACCGCAGCCCAAGTAAATACGATCATCATGCAATCAGTAAATCAGGCGCTTCAAACAAGATCTGCAATTCGCCTACCTTTAAACCAGAACGCCAAGATGACCATTGCGGTAACCGATGTAACAGGTGAAGTTCTGGGATTGTTCCGCATGCCAGATGGCACCACTTTCTCGCTTGATGTTGCAGTAGGTAAAGCTCGCAACCTTCGTTATTACAACGATGCATCACAGTTGCAATCCATTGACCAGGTGCCAGGCGTTCCCGCGGGAACCGCGTTCACCAATCGTACAATCAGGTATTTGTCATTACCAAGATTCCCTGAAGGTATTGATTTCCCTTCAGGACCGTTCTCGCAAATTAATGATGGTGGGACTAGCCTTAATACAGCGCAAACCGTTGGGGTTCCTTTGCCTGCTTCTGCCTTCCAAAGTGTGTTTGGGTTCTCGTCGTTCCATCCCGGAAGTAACTTCAGGCAGCCTGCAACAGCGACAACCCCGATTCAAAATCAAAACGGGATCATTTTCTTCCCTGGTTCCTCGGGGATTTATGTTGGTGGCCAGCTTATATCTGGATTTGGGATTAGTGGCGACGGTGTGGACCAAGATGATGTGGTCACCTTCGGTGGTCAGGCTGGTTATAATGCACCAGATTCGCTTCGGGCAGACTTCCAGTTTGTCAGAGGGGTGCGCCTGCCTTACCAGAAGTTCAACCGTCAACCAATTCTTCCCCAAGCTTAACTCAGCTTTTAAAACAAGAAAGCCTTCTTACCTTAAGGGTAAAGAAGGCTTTGCTATTGGTATGATAATGAGAGTTATTACTTCTTGGTCATTACTTGGGAGGAAGACTTCGGCATCATTTTGGAATCGTTTTCAAATTGCTCGATCTTCTCGATGCGCCTTGAATGACGGCCTTTTTCGAACGGGGTTTCTAACCATATTTTTACCATGCGCTCGATCAATTCTTCGCCAAGCAAATCTGCGCTAAGGCATAATACATTGGCATCATTATGGCGCCTGCTCATTTCTGCGGTGATACTATCATGGCAGGGAGCAGCTCGAACGCCTGTAACTTTGTTGGCAGCGATACACATTCCTATGCCTGTGCCACAGATTAGAATGCCGCGATGAGATTGTTTTTTGCTGACAGAATTAGCGACATCAAAGGCGAAGTCGGGGTAATCGACACAATCTTCGTTGCCTGGGCCCATATCAAGAACTTCATGGCCCATGCCTGAAAGAAAGTTAATGATGCGCTGTTTTACATTATAACCACGATGATCACTACCAATTGCAATTACCATAGTATGGTATCCTTGCTTTCCAAATAGATCTTGTACGATCATTTTATCACCTTAAGGGCCTAAGAGAGTATCTTAAAAACTAAATGTTTGAGGTTTTCCTCAATTTCGGACAAACATTGACTGTAAACCTTTTCGTCACCACCAAAGGGGTCACTGATATCAGACCCTGAAAAGCTCAACATCGAAACGGGCAGATGTTGGTCCTGAAAACGATCTTGAAAAATAGCCAAGTGATTTTTTGTCATCACTAAAACCGCATCAGAATGCTTGATTAAATCGAGATCCACATATCTGCTCTGATGATCTTCAAGGCTAACCCCTAATTTTTGAACCACAGTGGTTGCGTTTGGGGAAGCCTTCATGCCATCATAAGCTGCCAATCCTCCTGAGCGGATATCAAACCCTTTGTCATATAAATCATTAATATCGCATCCGAGTTTATCTGCGAGAAGCTTTTTGAAAACGATTTCCGCCATCGGGCTCCTGCAAGTGTTCCCGGTACAAACGAAGACAATTTTCATTCTTCGCTTAGTATTTTCCACAGTAACTCCATGCTTCTCAGAATATTTTGCTTAGTGCTTTTTATGTACTAAGGCCTTTACTCTATGTAACATTGTTCGAAACTCAGAACGAAACATTTCAATTTATAAAGTAATACTAGGGCTGTTGAACTATCAAACAATAATGATTGATGATTCTTAACAGATACTTAACACAGAAGGGGTGGTTTAAACCAACTAAGTGGGATACACCCCTATCCTTGGGGAAGCTAGAGGTAGATTAGAGTAAAACAGACGAATTTTTGCAATAGGAAACTTGGGGGAAGGGCGTAAACAGCAATAGTTAAAGGGCTTCATCGATCCAACCGCCGCCTAAAACCCGGTTCCCATCGTAAAAAACCACTGCCTGCCCCGGAGTTACTGCGCTTTGGCTCGTTTCAAATTCGACTTCTGCAGCTTCCTCACTCAAACGAATAACCTTCGCAGGCGCTGCTTTATGCCGATAGCGAATTTGAGCCTGGCAATTAATCTGCACATTCATCGGTATAGTTGCCTGCCAATTAACCCCTGTCGCTTTTAATCCCTTTGCAAGCAATCCTTCCATTTCACCCACCACCACTTTGTTTTCTTCTGCAACTATTTTAAGAACATATTTCCGCTGACCCGTCGCAAAACCCAACCCTTTTCGTTGCCCAATCGTAAACCTCTCAATGCCATCATGCGTTGCCAGCGATTTCCCTGACTCATCAACAATCATCCCGGGCCTATTTAAATCGGGCATTCGCTTCTTGATCATTTTGGCATGATCGCCATCCGGTACGAAACAAATTTCAACACTGTCAGGCTTATCTGCAACACTAAGGTTGGCAGCAAACGCCAGCTCCCTCACTTGCTCCTTTTTCATTTCCCCGAGGGGAAACATGATCTTTTCCAATATCTTTCTTTTTAAACCATGTAGTACATACGATTGATCTTTATCCGGATCTACTGCTCTGTGCAGCTCCGCGCCATCGGTGCCATGCACTATTTTTGCGTAGTGCCCGGTTGCAATATGATCAACGCCCAGCATTTCGCCATAGGACCAGAGTTGTCCAAACTTGAGCCAGTTATTGCAAACAATGCAAGGGTTGGGGGTGCGCCCAGAAAGGTATTCATGGGCGAAATAATCCATGATCTTGCCAAATTCAGCTTCGAAGTCGAGAGCATAAAAAGGTATGTCAAATTTATCTGCTACCCGACGGGCATCGCCCGCATCAAGTGCACTGCAGCACCCTTTTTTTCTTTCTGCACGAGCATCTTCTGTGCCATGCACTCCTGTGCGCATGAATACCCCGATAACTTCATAGCCTTGGTCTATGAGTAATTGTGCGCAAACTGAACTGTCTACTCCCCCCGACATGGCAAGGAGGACTTTATTTCCCATGGGAACCTCATAATAGAATCGATAACGATCTTAAGATTATCTTAGCAACCCTTGGCTAAAGGGCATGATTTATCTGAAATTTAGATTGAATAAAGTAAAGATAGGGTGAGGAATAGGGGGAGTGATATTCCGGCTATAACGAAATTTCCGGATTAACAGTTTGGCTAAGAGGAAACCCCAATTCTTCATATAACAAATACTTAGGAATAGGCAGTTAGAACCGTAAGCTCAATTATAGAGTAACTATTAAGATTTAAAAAAGTTTTGAGGCAGCAATATAAGCCTTATTAAGGGTTAACGCGATGCGGATCGCATTGGTATCTTCGGAAGTGGTCGGATTTGCAAAGACCGGCGGCTTAGCCGATGTTGCAGGGGCATTACCCCCGGCACTGGAAAGCCTTGGCGAAGAGGTTGTTGTTTTTCTACCGATGTATCATTGCATCCGAAAAACAGGGAACTTTGAAAGCACGAAGGTAAGATTTCAAATTCCACTAGGTCCTAAACTGGTGCCCGGCTCACTTGCCAAATCAAAAATACCCGGTTCTAATGTCACTATTTACTTGGTTGAAAATCCCGATCTATTCGAACGCGACAACCCCGCCTATGGCAGAGGGTTCTATCAATTTGCTGGCTCTGAAGGCGCTAAGAAAGATTACCCAGATAATTCCGCCCGATTCTATTTCTTCAATCAAGCTGTACTCGCTTCTTTTCCACAGCTTGGTTTCTGGCCTGATGTTGTTCATTGGAACGATTGGCAATCAGGCATCGGCCCCGTACTCTTAAGAGAAAAATACGACAAAAGCGAAGATCGGTCCCTCGCAGAAAAATACCAAAAAGTGCGCAGCCTGATGACCATCCATAATATTGCCTACCAAGGCAATTTCTGGAAGGAAGATATGAATATGGCGCATCTCAATTGGAGTCTTTTCAATCTTAATCAACTTGAGTTCCACGATAACCTTAGTTTCCTTAAAGCAGGAATTGTTTTCTCTGATCGTATCAGCACGGTCAGCCCAACTTATGCCCGCGAAATCCAGACCCCATATTACGGGTATGGCTTGCAAGGCGTGCTTACCGTACTTGCAAGTAAACTTACTGGCATCGTCAATGGTATCGATTACAAAGTCTGGGACCCCGCAAACGACCCATTGATTGCAGGGAAATTTGACGCCCGCAACTTACAACCCGGAAAAGCACTCTGCAAAAAAGCACTCCAGCACGAACTCGGACTCGAAGTTAACCCTGCCATTCCCATCGTTGGACTTGTCGCAAGGCTCGTTCAGCAAAAAGGCATTGATCTGGTTATTGAAAGTGCATGGCGCATGATGGATTTGGGAATTCAGCTTGTTGTATTAGGCGAGGGCGATTCCTACTACCAAAATGCATTAGTCCAATTGCAGGCCACCTATCCGGGCAGAGTCGCACTCAACTTCGCTTTTAGTGAATCCATGGCTCATAAAATCGAGGCAGGCTCCGATTGCTTCCTTATGCCCAGCCTTTATGAACCCTCAGGCCTTAATCAGCTTTACAGCATGCGCTATGGCACTCTTCCCGTTGTTCGTGCCACGGGCGGCCTTGCTGATACCGTCACCGATGCCAATCCCGAAACACTTTCCAACAATTCTGCAACGGGCTTTAGTTTCAATGCCTATAGCTCTGCTGCTCTTTATGATTGCCTTTTCAGGGCCATTGATTGTTATCGAAACCATCCTCAGGATTGGGTCAAAATCCAACGCAATGCCATGACTCAAGATTGGTCCTGGAATCGGAGTGCCAAAAATTACCAGCAACTTTATGGTACAATAATTTCCAGCAGGGCTTAGTGGTACTTTATTTAAGGGTATGATCCACCATGGCGGATGTCTCCCTGGCTTTTTTATGGCATCAACACCAGCCTTATTATCCTGATGATTTGACGGGCGAGAACCCCATGCCCTGGGTTCGTCTACATGGTGTGAAGGATTACTATGGCATGCTGTTGCATCTCATGGAATTTCCCTCCATGCGTTGTTCCATTAATTTAGTCCCGAGCCTGATAGAACAAATTCTTCAATACACCGAAGAAGGCAGATCCGATCGCTTCCTTGATATTTCCAGAATCAACGCAGACAATCTCGGGGAAGTTGAAGCTGTTTTTTTGCTCGACAATTTCTTCATGGCCAATCCCCACCACATGATCCTTCCTTTTCCACGATATGGTGAGTTATACCAGCGAAGGGGTTTGGGGCGATGTTCGGGGCAGGAGGCGCTAAGGCGTTTTAATTCCAGAGACCTTAGAGATTTGCAGGTATGGTTTAATCTTGCCTGGGTGCATCCCATTGCAGTTGCACAAGATCCTTTTCTTTCCAGCCTTGTTGCTAAGGGAAAACACTTCACAGAGGAAGAAAAACATTTTCTATTAGACAAGCACCTTGAAATTCTAAAAAAGGTTCTGCCTCTTCATAAAAAATTACAGGAGGATGGGCAGATAGAGATCACTACCACTCCCTATTTTCATCCCATCGTACCCCTGCTTTTAGATAAGAAGTTTGCCCGCGAGGCTCTTCCGCAAATTCAATTACCCTCATATCAGATCAGCTATTTGGATGATGCCAAAGTCCATTTCCAAAAAGCAATTGATCAGTATAAGTCTATTTTTGGTGTTGCTCCCACAGGGATGTGGCCTTCGGAAGGCAGCGTCTGCCAGCCTTTTATCTCGCTTGCTGAAAGCTTCGGGTTTCGTTGGATTGCAACCGATGAAGAGATATTATCTGCATCAACGCATGGCGATGTCAGCAGAGATTCCCAAGGGTATGTGCGCAACCCCCATAAACTTTATTCAGCTTATAGGGTTCATGATTCAGGCAAAGGAATCAATATTGTTTTTCGTGATCATGCACTTAGCGATTTGATCGGATTTCGTTATCAACATAGCGACCCTGAAGTTGCAGCGCAGGATTTTATTCACACGCTTTCAGAAATTGGGAAGTCGATTAATTCGGATAAGCCTGCATTGGTTACTGTCATTCTTGACGGAGAAAATTGTTGGGAACATTACCCGGGCGGAGGCGTTGACTTTATCAGGGCACTTTATCGCAAGTGCACCTCAACCCCTAATGTCAGTCCCGTGCGTCTGGGCGATTATCTTGCGCATAATCCTCCTACGAATAATCTGGACCATCTTTTTGCAGGCTCTTGGATCAATCATAATTTTGCTATCTGGGTCGGGCATGAAGAAGATAACACCGCATGGGATCTTCTCCATAAAGCACGCGAGTATCTCAAAACCAAAAAGGATGCTTTCTCTCTGCCTGAATTATTACAAAAAGCCTGGCGCGAAATTTACATCGCACAGGGCAGCGATTGGTTCTGGTGGTATGGAGATGATCATTCCTGCGCACAGGATGCACTCTTTGATGAACTCTTTCGCAGGCATCTGAAAAATGTTTATGCTTTTTTGGGCGATCTCCCCCCTGTCGAACTTGACAGGCCCATTCGCAAAAAAGGCGCTCGCAGCATTCATACCCTGCCTCGTTCCTTCCTCGAAATCCGTATCGATGGCCTGCCCAGATTTTTTGAATGGCTCACTGCGGGGCATTACGCCTGTCAGGGCGAACGGGGCACTATGGCGATGACCACCAAGGGCCCTCTCCACGACATCTACTTTGGGTTTAATCTCAAAAAACTGTTCATCCGCATTGATTGCATTGCCGATGCCAGGCAATCGCTCAAGCAGTTTCATCAAATAAAAATCGGGTTTCTCGAGCCTGCAGGGCATCAGGTGATCATTGATATATCCAACCTTGGTAAACTTACTTCGGCTCATTTGTTGTCTGGAAAAGAAATCTTTTCGCCCATCGAAATTGCGTTGCAGAAAGTGATGGAGTTATCTATTCCTTTTGAAACACTTGAAGTAAATGAAAATCAAACCGTTTCTTTTTATGTCGAAATTTTAGAAAATGGGCTTGGCAGAGATCGTGCACCTAGAGAAGGATTGATCACTTTTAACAGGCCCACCCGCGATTTTGAACAAATCATGTGGGATGTCTAGTCATGAAGGAACTTAAATTATGAAAAATGGGGATAGGGAATAATGCCAGAACTTCGCAAAGATCCGATTGTAGGCCGTTGGGTGATTATTGCTACCGAGCGCGCCCGCAGGCCTATGCCTCAATCAACAAAACCATTGATGGCGCCCGGAGGGTTCTGCCCTTTTTGCGAAGGCAATGAAGATAAAACCCCCAATGAAATTTATTCTTTTAGGGAGCCTGGTACGCATGTGGATCAGCCCGGCTGGCGGGTCAGAGTGGTGCCCAACAAATTTCCCGCTCTTCAAATCGAAGGCGATCTGCAAAAAAAAGGCGATGGCATTTACGATTGCATGAATGGCATCGGGGCTCATGAAGTGATCCTTGAATGCCCCTTTCATGAAACAAGCATGGCACGGCTGCCTGAAAGTTACATCCGCGAAATCCTCTGGACTTATCACGAAAGGCTCGCAGATTTGAAAATGGATTCTCGGATGGTTTATGGCATGATTTTCAAGAATGTAGGGGCAGCAGCGGGCGCTTCATTAGAGCATTCCCACAGCCAACTTATTGTTACACCCATCCTTCCCGTTAATGTTCTTGAAGAAATGAATGGCGCATTGGAATTTTACAAGTACCGTGGGCGTTGTATTTATTGCGATATCATCGCTCAAGAACTTGGTGCGGATAAAAGAGTCATTCTTGATTCACCCAGTTTTTTAGTGATTGCTCCTTATGCAAGCAGGTTTCCTTTTGAAACCTGGATCATCCCCAAGCAGCATAACAGCCATTATGAAAATGCATCGAAGAGCGAATTAGAGGAATTAGCGGGTGTTCTAAAAACGATATTGTTGAAGTTGGAAATCGCCCTGGATAGTCCCGCATATAATTACATGATTCATACAGGGGCGTTGAACACATCGCAATTGCCACACTATCACTGGCATATGGAAATTATTCCAAGGCTAACAAGAGTTGCAGGATTTGAATGGGGCACGGGTTTCTACATCAACCATGTACCCCCGGAGCAGGCCGCATTGGTTTTAAGAAATACCGAAGTTGATACTCTTTAAAGATTAACGGGCACCAAAATAATACAGACTTAAAAAGAGTGAAGCGTGCCTAAGCCAGCTAGGTAGCCCCTCTGGCCCGTGGATGAAAAAGATTGCTGCAGTGCTTGCAACGGTAATCAGAACCAGCATGGCTTGAATATCCTGCCAACGGGACAGCAATGAATTGACACCAGGCTTCATGATCCATTTTGCAAAATAGGCGATAAACATACCGGAGATATAAGCACCCACTGCGCCAAAGATAGGCAACACTTTGGGATCAAACAACCTGCCTTGTTTCTGTAGAAAAAACCCAGCAACACCAAAAGTTAAAAGAATCAGTGCCCGGATAACTCCTGTGGGGAGGAAAAGAGGCCTGGTTTCTGGAGGCAGAAGGCCTTCTTTTTGTAATCGTGGAACAGCTTCGGGAGGGATGTTTAGAAATCTGCGCCTCGAAAAGTAATGCGCAAGTGCAATCAATAGCGTCTCGTTCCATAAAATATCTATCTCTCGACCCGCCATCATTTCATTGATGACCACGCCAAGAATCAATAGGGTTAGCAACGCACGAACACTTCCTTGCGGAAGCCCCAACGGTGGCCTGACTGGGTTATCTGAATCGGTTATTTGTGACATTTATTCCCTTCGAAGCCCTTGGTTAATTCCCAGAGTAAGAATTTCCCGGATATCGTTTTTAAATCTTTCAACTGTTCTTTTAGAAACCCCCAGTTCCTCTGCAATTTCAACCGGGGAAAAACCTTGAAGGGTTAAAAGAAACGCCCTTTTCTTATTTTCATCTTCAAGCCTGCTGATTACTAAGTCAAGAGATTCCTCTAGTATTAAGTTCTCATCGACAACCATCGAGTTGTGTGGTGCAGATTCTTTACCTTCCAAAGGCTTTTCAGTTCGCACATCCCGAGATTGCGTTAGATAATATTCCCGCTTGCGATGGCATTTCCAGATGGTCATTTTTGCAAGCAGGTACCACATCTCCTCCCAACTCGCAGGTTTGAAGGTTCCTTTTTGTAATTCTGCAAAGAAGTTGCGAAAGACGGATTGAACAATATCTTCGGGGTCTAGCTTGGACACTAAAAGTTTGTCGATTTTAGTCAATGCAAAGGGAATCAATCTTTTCAGAAGCCGGGCAATCTCATCGGGGTCATGATAATCCATAGGTCTGGGAGGGGGCGAATCCTGATCCATTTAATAATCCTGAAAATCAGCATAAAGAAGGAGATAACCTTCAAATTACTTTAAATAACAGTACCGGTAAAGGTAAAAGCGGTGATTTAATTTTATCAAAACCAACTGTAACTTGCGCACTTTCTTTGTTGCTTCTTAAAAGCATCAGCTTAATCGTTGCCAAGATGTGAAAAGTGGAACTCTAGGCAAGCAAAAGGTACCTTAAAACAGGTTGGCAGGAATAATTTTTATTAATTATTGCAATCTTGATGAAATATTTTGCTTCTGTTGTCGAATAATTGAGGAGAAGGCTATTATGTGTTACAGTGGGATCTAATTCACCATTATTCAAAAGTGGTCTATGAGTAGAATCGAAACCTTGTTATTGGACATAAAGTAATTAATAAGGAAGTTTGATAAATAGGCACTTGAAGAAATAAACAGCCAGGAGTTTAACAATGACCCAAGTAGAAATTCCAAAACCAATAATGCAACCCGAAAGCAGCTTGCTTGCGAAACTGTTTGCCAAAGTTGGTGAGCCTGTCGACCCATTAAAAATCTCGGTTATTAATGTGTATGCAAATAAATGGCGTGTCAATGTGTGGAAAAGCTCGAATAATAATTTTCTTCCGAGTGCTGGGTTTATCGAATCCAGTTACTTTGTCGAAGTAGGCGCTGAAGACGAAATTAAAAGTGTTCGCTAAGTAAGTCTTTTGCTTATTAAGTTGTTTAATGGGGTGTCTGGCTTTTCAAGCTCTCTGAGCAAAGCAAGACACCTATTATGATTACAAAAACAGCACTAATAATAGGCAGCAGTTTAGAAATTCTTTCGAGCCATATTCCTGATGGCCCATGCTTTTTGATCATGTCGCGAGTTTTAACTACTGCAATTCCCACTGCAACCAAAACCCCAGCCATGCCCGTGCTAAAAGCCAAAAGCAGGGGCACCGCAATGGTTGCCAACCCCGCGCTTAACGCAAAAAGAAGCATAGCAACTGCATCCCAGCAAGGAACAATTCCGCCTGCAATTCCAAGTACGACAATGCCTTTCCATCCTGCCCCTGCATCGTTGGTTTTGATGGAAATAGAACCATCGGCGTTATGCTGGTGGGAAGCGCCCGGGCCATGCGAATGATCGGCCTTGCCCATTATTCTGCGCAGCAGTAACCAAGCGCCAAGTGCTGCAATGGTAATGCCTCCAAAAAAACCAAGCACGGTTTGCACCTGATCCGGGGCGGCGTTGGGGAAAAAGATGGGTAGGAAAAGTGCAAGGATAATTACGCCACCCGTATGGGAAATGGTGGTGACTGCGCCCAGAAGAAAAGCATGAGCCAGGGTGCCTTTTTCGCCAACGAGGTAAGCCCGTGCTAACGTTTTGCCATGCCCAGGGGTTAAGGCATGGGCCGCTCCGAAGAAGAGTGCAAAGAGAAAAAGCATCCAGCGGTTTCGCTTGTTATCCAGCAAAAGATGAAGCATGGAATCGTTATCATGTTGGTTTCCGTTAGCGGGCGGAGTTAAAACGCCATTGGTTGCATCCAAGGGATTAGTATTAGCTTCTAGAGAGAATTGAAAAGAAGCGAGTCGAAGTTTTTCTGCTTCGCCCGGCCCGAGATCAAAGGGTGCTTTACCAATAAGCTCGGGGCTGGGAAGATTGAGATTGGTTAAAATCGAGTCATCGGTTGGTGCAGTCAGGATTTCCACCTTAGAAAAATCATCTTCTGCGTAGTTACCCTCACGAAATTGAAAAGAGTGGCTGGGCTGGGGGGAAATTTCGAATGGTGCTTCGAATCGAAAAAAGCATTGCAGGTGACTACTAATCTTGATTGATTTTTGAGTGCAGACAAAGGTTAGTGTTTTGCCATCCACCTTTGCAATCAGATTTATTGCCAATACCTCAGCCATGTACGAAGTGAAAACATCGTGAAGTTGTTCGCGGGTGCGAATTTTCAAGCGCTGCCCTTCGGGAAGAGAGGCAATATCTCTTGCAGCGCGTAATTCATCAACTTCTAGCAAGTAATCGAGTTGCACCGAGTTGTTAAGAATGCGGATGATGATGGTACGGTCATGGTTTTCAGAAAGCAAGGGATGAGCAATCAAAGGGTTGGCTTTGAGTAAAAAGCCAATCACCAGCAACAGAACAAGGGAGAAGTTATTTTTTAGGTTTGGCATGACTAAGGGCCATGAGTGCAAAGCCTGTTACCAGGTTTGGATCGCCTTCCATCCAACGATCTTGGGGATTCGACCAAGAACCATCAGGAGATTGTTTTTTAGCAAGAGTAAGAGAGAGTTCATTTTTCCAGATATGAGAAACGCCCTTGGAATCTTTAACATCGTCGATTTCGAGTGCATCGAGGGCCTTCGCCATCGTGTTGTAATAATAAAAAAGGCCCCAAGCAGCACGCTGGGGGGGCATTCCCGGGTTGGATTCCAAACTGTAGTTATTGCTAACCCATTCATAAGCTTTCTTGACTCTCGGATCGTTTTTGGAAACTCCGCAATAGATCATGCTTTTAATTCCTGCGTAAGTCATGCTGGCATAACCGGGCATGGATCCATCTTTTTCCGGTCCATCCGCATTGCGCACACCACCACCCTCTGCTGCAGAATAAATAAAGCTGCCATCGTTTATCTTTCCGGCCCATGGTTGGTCATTGTTTTCGCTTTTAAGATTCTGGCACCTACTGACAAAGATCATTGCTTTTTTGAATGCAGGATCATCTTTGGCAACGCCTGCCGCAACCAAGGCATCAAGGTAGAAAGCAGTGTTGGAAAGATCAGGGCGGGATTTACTATCGTACCCTGCGCCACCATAATAATCATCCTTTGGGTTTTTACCTTCCGATTCATCCCACTGAAGTTGTTTCAAAAACTTGGCAGCATTACCAACCACAGCTTTGTAGGAATCTTTGTTGGCGGCACTTAGCGCCATCACATTAACTGAGGTGACATAATTTTGCAGTTGAACGCGTGGGTCGAGGCCTGCGATGTGTCCGGATTTGGTATTGATAAGGCCTTCGATATATTTAAGGCCTTTGGCAATCATGGGATCATCAGCGGGAAGTTTACCTGTTTTGAGGAGGCCGGTGATAATGATACCGGTGATACCTGGGCTTGATTTAGAGCTCCAGGAACCATCTTCAGCTTGGTTTTTCCTGAGGTAGGCAATCGCTTTATCGACAGAGCCATTCCAAGCATCGGAAGGAGTAGGCTGGGCATTTGCAATGCTTAAGAAAAGTATGGCATTGATCAAAGCCATGGATAAATACTTTGATTGCATAGCTAAGCCCTTTAAATGAAGAAAAGACCATATCATTATAGCACTGCCCTATTGTAAACAAAAGCAAACAGAGTGAAATAAAAAAAGGTACGAACTGCGATAAACAGTGCGTACCTCGGAAAGTTTGCCCGGCTTCTTAGCCTACGATTGCAAGAATATCATCTTCACTCATGATGAGGTATTCATTACCATCAACGGTGATTTCGCTGCCTGCATAAGAAGTAAAGAGAACGCGATCGCCTTCTTTGATTTGGAAGGGTGCGCGTTTGCCGTTATCTAGAACGGTGCCTTGGCCAACGGAAAGGACTTTGCCTTGTCTGGGTTTTTCGCGTGCACTATCGGGAAGAAGAATGCCACCCGCAGATTTGTCTTCTGCTTCAAGTCTTTTAACAACAATTTTATCATTCAGGGGTTTCAAAGCCATTGCAACAACACTCCTCAAAATACCAACAACAAGTAAGGGAACAAAAAAGAAGGCTCAGTCACCACTTTTTAAGCGGCCATAAAAACGGGTCAGTGCCTTCATTACTGTATAAAGCACCATGCCACGATTTACAGGCTTGGGTATGACGCTGTAGACCGATGCTTGATGAGCCTGCCTCATGACGGTTTCTGTTGGGTCACCGGTAACAAGGATCGCTGGTAACATTGTATGAATCTGGCGAACAAGATGCAGAGTTTCCAGACCAGTAAGGTTTGGCATATGCATATCAAGCAGAACCAGATGGACTTGCACTTCTTGAATGAGATCGACCGCTTCCACGCCCGAAGACGCTAGAATCGTGCGATATCCTTCTTGCTCGACGATATCTCGCAGTGCCTCTCGGGCCGGAGTATCATCATCAGCAATCAGGATCGAATAATTCTGGTTTGTGGCAAGCATGCCACTGACCTCATAAGAAAAGAAGTAGTAAGACCCCGTCCGAAAAAAGACGGCAAGCCAGAAACCCAAGTTTCCAGCAGTCAATATGTGCAAATTGTGTACCGCACACCAGCGGAACATCACAGATAAATCATAACTCTATATATTGCAATTGGATAGCCCAATTTATCAGGTTTGGACAGAGATGGCCCTAAGTCTGCCAATGGTGGTGGTTTATGTCAGATTGGCAGTAAAGATGCTAAAGGAAGAGGCAATAAAAAAGGCGCCCGAGAGAGCGCCTTTTAACCAATATAAGGGTTTCTAAGGCTTAAAGTTTGGGGCCACTCGCCAGTTTGGGTTTCGTCCACAAATAATCAGGATTAAAATCGTTTTCGTCCAAACGGGTTGGGAACTGGAAGCGATCGTACTTGTAATATTCTACTTCCTGATTGTTTTCATCATAGGTAATGATCAGCATGGGCAGGGAAGATTGGGGATCAAAACAAACAACCCTTCGGCCACCCTTGGGCAGTTCATTTTCAACACCAACAGGGATGAAGTGTTCTAGAGATTCAACAGGGAAGCCGAACTCCGGCCTTTTGTTTGCTGCAGTGTATTTGACCGTACCAAAACGCATATCGCCTTTGGATTGACCAATGATTGCGCGACCCAAACCTTCTACCAAAGGAACAAAACCTGCATCTTTAATATTATGCCTGCTGGCATTCCTTACCAAGATGCTATCGGGGGCAAATGCCATCCGTTTTCCTGCGGGCATGAAAGGCACATCGCCAGCCGCTAAAAGGGTATGAATTTTATTTTCGTACATCCCTTCAACATAAACAACTTCTCTGCCAATGCCTTCGCTATCGAGCCATTTGAAATAAATGCTCAAAGGTGCTTTACGATACTTAAGCAGCAAAGTTTCCTGGGGTTTCTTCTTATTATTGATAACTTCTTTACGCACCAATCTAACAACATAAGAGTCTAAAGTTGCAAGCCTTGCCATGGTTTTATGGTAAAGATTGCGAATTGGATCAGCAGAAACTTCAGTCGGTTTGGGCGTGGTATTATTGTTATCCGATACTCCTAAAACACCAAAAGGGGATACCAAGTTATTGGGCTTGGAAATATTCGAAGAAGCAAGAGCCACTTGATTAGTAGAGGTGGCGTTTGGGTTTTCAGGAATATTGTTGGTGTTGTTAACGGCTGCATTATTAGTGCGCACCACATCTGAAGGATTTTGATTATACTTTGGAATCGGGGGCAGAGGAACAAGAGCAACCTCGGCTGGTGCTGGTGCCCCATTGTTTTGATTGGATGCTGCAGGAATGCGTAATTCAGGGCCGGGTTCTGCGCTTACTGCTCTCATGCGCAACGCTGGCCTTTGCGTTGCAACATTGTTGCCAGTGCCACCATTGCGTTGTGCCATCATCTGGCCGCAGCCATTGATGAATAAAATGCCGAGCATTGCAGAAGCGACTTTCCATTTCTTTACAACAACCATACAGATTCCCTTCCGTTCACTAGCTCTAGACTTAACATTAAACAAGGGGCTTCCTGCGCCTTGATGGGGCGGGACCATACCTTAAAATATTTACAAAATACAGTCGAACATTCTTAAGATTATCAAGACATAGGAGGTATAGGAAGAATAGGTGGCCTCTTTTCGACTTATTTTAAAAAAACTTTTCTAGTTTCTTTAAAATACACTAAAGTTCCAGCCTATAACTAGTTCCTAACTATAGCAGCTTTGCCACCGTAGGGAAGTTCCTAAAACTCAAATTATTAAAGTGTTTTAAAAAAAGAGGTTGCCCTTAAGCTGTCAAATAAGATGAGTGCGTTTCAAACTTTCAGAGATTTTATAAATCAAACTGGATTCCCTGTGCCAAGGGAAGCTGGTCGCTCCCATTAATGGTGCAAGTCTGCCTGCGCATATAATTTTTCCAGCAATCGCTGCCAGACTCTCTACCGCCTCCCGTATCTTTTTCGCCCCCAAAGGCTCCGCCTATTTCTGCTCCAGAGGTTCCTATATTAACATTCGCAATTCCGCAATCACTGCCTCGAGTACTTAAGAACTGCTCAGCCTCACTCACTCTATCAGTGAAGATTGCAGAGGATAGCCCTTGTGGGACTTCATTGTTAAACCGGATGGCATCCCCCAAATGATGATAAGGCATCACATAAAGAATCGGAGCAAAGGTTTCCTGTTGCATGATTGGCATTTCAGGGCTTGCAAGTATGATCGTCGGTTCTACGAAGTTTCCGCTTCCAAGAATCCTGTTGCCCCCCGCCAAGACTTTTCCACCCTGCTTCTTCGCTTCTTCAATGGCAAGCATCATCTTTTCAACAGCGGGTTCGGAAATCAACGGTCCCATCAACACCGCTTCTTCCCAAGGGTTTCCAATCGTTATGCTGCCATAGGCAGTGCACAGTTTTTCCATGAACATAGTTTCAATGGAATCGTGTACAAATAGCCTTCGTAGGGTGGTGCATCTTTGGCCTGCAGTGCCTACTGCTGCGAATAAAACGCCCCTAAGTGCAAGATCTATATTCGCACTAGGCGAAATAATTGCAGCATTGTTCCCGCCCAACTCGAGCAAGCTTCGCCCCAACCGCTGGCTTACTTTCGCTCCTACAACTCTGCCCATTTCACAACTTCCGGTTGCGCTCACCAGCGGGATTCTTTTGTCTTGCGCAATCCATTCTGCAGCAAGATGCCCCTCACTTATGCACAACGAAAAAACATCCCCATAACCGTTTGATTTCATGACTGATGCAACAATGTTAATAACAGCAATGGAAGTTATGGGCGTATGATTCGAGGGTTTCCAAACAGATGTATCTCCACATATTGCAGCAAGAATCGCATTCCAAGCCCATACTGCAGCGGGGAAATTAAATGCGCTGATGATTCCAACAACGCCGAGAGGGTGCCATTGTTCAAAAAGCCTGTGATCTTTCCTTTCACTTGCGATGGTAAGGCCATGCAGTTGTCTGGAAAGGCCGGTTGCGAAGTCGCACATGTCGATCATTTCCTGAACTTCACCCTGCCCCTCACTGAGGATTTTACCTGTTTCTAAAGTGATGAGCAGTCCAAGATCTTTCTTGTGCTTTCGTAGGGCGATGCCGACTTCCCTGATGATTTCGCCCCTCATGGGTGCGGGAACTTCACGCCATCTCTTAAATCCTTCCCCTGCCCTCACCATCACTTGTTCATAATTTTTTGAAGATGCACACATCACCGAGGCAATCACTTTGCCATCTGAAGGATTTAACGAATCAAATTCCGGTCCCCCAGGCTTGGTGATCCAATCACCTGCAAAGACACCACTATGGGCCTGATGAATACCAAACTTTTCCAACAGTTCTGCAATCATTTGTTTATCCAACTATTTCTGATAAAGCCTCATCGAGAATTCTAACCGCAGTTGCTGCTTGATGCTCATTGATTATCAAGGGTGGGCAGAACCGTATGCCACTCAACCCGCATCCCAATAACAACAACCCCTTTTTAAAACAGGCCTGAACAATTGCATCTCTTTCCACGCCTGCTGGTTCCTTGCTCTCACGATTCTTGACCAAATCAATAGCAAGCATCAAGCCTTTGCCCCGTACATCCCCAATCAATGAATGTTTATCTTTAAGGGCAAGCAATAATTCAAACAAGAATTCTCCCACATGTTGAGCGTTATCCATTAACCCCTCTTCCAATAACGCAATCGTTTCCAACGCAGCAACACATGCCACGGGGTTTCCTCCAAATGTACTTGCATGCGAACCTTTGGGCCAATCCATGATTTGCGCTTTTGCAATCATGGCACCCAAGGGCATCCCCGAAGCTATTCCCTTTGCCAGGCAGATGATGTCTGGCTCGATTCCGTAATGTTCAATTGCAAACATTTTCCCCGTGCGGCCCATCCCCGATTGCACCTCATCTGCGATATAAAGTATGCCATGCTTCTCTGCCAAGGCCTTCAAATCGCGATGAAACTCCAATGGTGGCACGACATACCCGCCCTCACCCTGAATGGGTTCAACAATAAATGCAGCGACCTCATCGGGAGATACCGTGTGTCTGAACAATTGTTTTTCAATGCTCTCAACACATGCGGTTTTGCAGGTGCCATAGGTTTTGTTTACCGGGCAGCGGTAGCAATTTCCAAAAGGTGCATGGCTTACGCCTGGGATAAGGGGATCGAATCCCTTGCGCTGGATGGTCTTGCTAGCTGTTAGTGAAAGCGCACCCATGGTTCTGCCATGGAATCCGCCAAAGAACGAAATGATTTGTTTTCGTTTGGTGTGATAGCGAGCAAGCTTGAAAGCAGCTTCGACACTTTCAGTGCCTGAGTTTGCGAAGAAAACTTTTTTAGGGGAAGTTCCGGGGGCTAAGAGAGCGAGCTTTTTCGCAAGGTCTGCCTGGGGAGCATAATAAAAATCTGTCCCGGACATATGCAACAGAAGTTCTGCCTGCCTTTTGATTGCTTCTACGATTCGAGGGTGACAATGGCCCGTAGAACAAACTGCAATCCCGGAGGTGAAGTCAAGAAACAAGTTGCCATCCACATCTTCGATGGTTGCACCACTTCCCCGCTTAACTACAAGTGGATAAAATCGTGTGTAGGAAGGCGAGGTGTATTCCTCATCTTGAGCAATAATCCGGCTTGCAATAGGCCCGGGAAGAAGCGTCTTTATCATTGGGATTTGAACCAACTCTTGGTAAGTCATGGCGGGTTCTCCTTGGGGGACTTACATCGAGCATTAATTTGTCTGATTAATTCTATACTTCATTGCACCTATTGAGTCTGAAAAGGTGTAAAATAAATTAGAGAGCCACAGCGACTAGACCAATTTCTAAGATTCTCGGAGGCCCCATGACACAAATTCCCCTAGGTCCACATCATGCCCTACATTCAAAAAATGCTTCAGAGCGATTTATTTTGAACCTGTTCGATCGGTTGTGGGAAAAGTTCCGATCCCGGGTTAGCTATGTGAATAACTACGAAAAGTTAGTCCAGGCTTCGGGTGCTTCTTTCTTCAACGATCATATCGCCCTACGAACCTTCTGCAGCCAAAACCCCCTTGCGGGTATCTCCTCAACCTCGCGCATTTTTGAAGCTTTGGGCTACCGCGGGGCGGATTGTTATAACTTTGAAGACAAACACTTAAGTGCTATTTATTTCCAACACCCGCAACCCTCTTTCCCCAAAGTTTTTATCTCCGAATTACGCACTTGGGAATTGAAACCCTCCTCCAAGCACATCATCCATGGCGCACTTAAAACCCATCGCACCAACCTTCCAGAATCTTTCCTCACAGACCTTCATCACCTTGAAACAAAATCGGAATCCTCGAGAGCATCTCTTTTGGAGGAAGCGGTTGAATTCTTCCACGAACTGCCTTGGCATCTACCCGAAAAATCCGACCTACTCGAACTTAATCTCGATTCCCAGTATGCTGCTTGGGTCTTAGTTCATGGCTACAATGTGAATCATTTTACTTCGTTGATCAACTCGCATAAGGTGCCCGCATTGGATGACATCGAAAAAACTACCGATGCGCTTTTGAAAGCGGGTGTTCCCATGAAAAAAGAAATCGAAGGGGCAAGGGGCAGCAAGCTAAGGCAGACTGCGACTGAAGCCGTTTTAATTGATGTGCCTGTTTTGGAAAATGGGAAGATGACAAAGATCCCTTGGACTTACGCCTACTTCGAATTGGCACAACGAGACACCTACAAAGACCCTGTAACAGGAAAGGTGTTGCGCTACGAAGGATTCCTAGGGCAGCAAGCTACCAACCTTTTCGACATGACAAAAATTGCAACCTAGGAACAGAACTTCTTATAGGCTTCTTCATTGAAACCAACATAGAGGGTGTTGCCTGCTAAGAGGGTAGGAGCACGAAGGTTGCCTGTTGGGCCCATGATCAGCGCTGCAATATCTTCATCGCTAGGTTTATCTTTTTTCAAATCCAGCGTCGTGATTTTACTGCCTTTAGCAGCAATGATGGTGCTAGCTTTTTTGGCGAGGGCCAAAGCCTCTTTCAAACCGATTTTGGTTTTAGAGGCATCAATAGTTTCGGTAATGGTATGGCTGATAGGCTCAAGAAACTCCTGAGCTTTTTTACAGGTTGTTCAGCCTTTGCGATGGTACTGCCAAGCGATTTTTACAGTCATGATTTTCTCCTTATCAATATCATAGGTCGTTATCTAATGTTGTTTCCAACTAAGTTCTTACTATTTGGGTTGGTTGTTTGCGGGGGTCTCGAGAAAAATCTCGTCATCGACCACCGAGACATTGTAGCATCCTACTTTCAATCTTGGGTTATCGGCCCATGCGCCATCGCATAAGCGAAAACGCCAAGCGTGCCAGGGGCAGGTAACCGTACCCTCTTCTACATGTCCACCAGAAAGAGAGGCACCCATGTGCGGGCAAAAATCATCGATTGCGAAGTATTTGCCTTGCTGGTGATAGACACCCACGATCTTTTCTTCAACTTCGAAGGTATGAACTTGGCCTTCGGGAAGCTCGCTTACTTTGCAGACCTTGTGAAGTTTCGACATTCTCTTGAAATCCTTGTAAGTAAACCGGTTGCATAAAAAGACACTTTTATTGTACAAAGGAAAGAGCGAATTAGCTTTACCTTAGGAGAAATAAAGCCATGCTTGAAATAGAACAAAAGTTTGAAGTCCAATCCTTCCAAGAATTAGAAAAGAAATTGGCTTTAAAAAAGGTGATGTTGGCCAAAGAAGAGCATGAAGTGGATCATTATCTAAATGCTCCTGATCGAGATTTTGCAAAGACTGGTGAAGCGTTTCGCATCCGAAGAATAGGTGATTCGAACTTTCTCACTTTCAAGGGACCCAAGCTTGATTCCAAAGTAAAGATGCGTGAAGAAATCGAAGTACCCATTCCTGATGGTGAGGCTGGGTTTCAAGATCATCTCAAAGTATTTATTGCCTTGGGTTACAAGTTTGTTGCAAAGGTAAGCAAACGAAGAAGAACTTATAGTTTAAACATGGAGGGATTCAGCATCGCACTAAGCCTTGATGAAGTCGAAACCCTGGGCCTTCATGTTGAAGTTGAAATAGTAGCTGAAGAAAAAGACTCTGCACGAGCGATTGCAGTAGTGCAAAAACTCTCCGAGGAATTGGAATTGAACCATGTACAACCTAAATCCTACATCAGGCTGGTTCTGGAGAAAATGAATGGCTGAGATGCAAACTGCAACCACAATTGCACAATTAAGAATGCTAGTGTCTTGTGCAAAGAAAGCGGGCAGCAAAATTGGGTTTGTCCCTACCATGGGTGCCCTACATGAAGGGCATATGAGCTTGGCACATGAAGCTCGGAAGCACTGCGATTTTGTCGTGGTTTCAATCTTTGTCAACCCGATGCAGTTTGGCCCTGATGAGGATTTTCACCGTTACCCACGGCCTTTGCTAGACGATTTAAAGCTATGCACCGATGCAGGTGTGAATCTTGTCTTTAATCCTTCTGTCGAGGAAATGTTCCCTGCAGATTTTACAACAGTTGTAGAGGTGAATGGGCTTACCAACAACTTGTGTGGCAAAAGTAGGCCGGGCCATTTCAAGGGCGTTACCACCGTAGTAATGAAATTATTTGGGCAGGTTCAACCTGATGCTGCCTATCTGGGTCAAAAGGATGCCCAGCAGGCATTGGTGATCAAAAGAATGGCACGCGATCTTGATTTACCTGTTGATATCGTGATTTGCCCAACACTGAGAGAAGCAGATGGGTTGGCAATGAGTTCGCGCAACCGCTATCTTTCCAGCGAACAAAGATCCGTTGCGCCTTTGATATTTAAGTCTCTTTGTTTGTTAAAGGAAGAAATGGGTTTAGGGAAGCATAAATTGATTTCGCAATATCGGGAGGATTTGTTAAAGCGACTTGAAGCCATTCCAAAAGCTCTCATAGATTATATCGAAATTGTGGATGCAGATTCGCTTGAAGTTTTGCAAACGATGAGTGGCGCCTTGTTGGTTGCGGTAGCGATAAGGTTGGGTAATACCAGGTTGATTGATAACATAATTATAAACACCTCCGCCTGAAAAGGTGGTCATAATAAACGAGAATAGAACATGCCTCATCCCCTTTTTACTCCTGAAATAGAGCATTGCATCAGAAGCAATGACCCTGAAGCCATGCGGGAGTTTTCAGAAGCTTTGCATCCTGCAACCATTGCAGAGGCTTTGGATGGAAACTTCAAGGTTGAAGATACATGGCGCTTTCTCCAAGAAACTCCGATCGACAATCAAGCTGAGATCTTTTCCTACCTTCCCACCGAAGAACAAGTTCGCTTGGTGAAAGGGGTAGGCAGGCCTCATATGGCAAAACTTATCGAACGCATGTCACATGATGACCGGGCTGCTCTTCTTAGGCATCTCGACCCCAGCGTTACCGAAGCCATTTTACGATTGATCGATGATGCTGAGCGCAGAGATATCGCTTCGTTGGTGAACTTCCCCGAAGATACCGCTGGCGCTATCATGACCACCGATTACGCATGGCTTCCCGCCAACATTACGGTGGAAGAATCTTTAGAACGATTAAGGCTGATGGCTCCCGATCGCGAGACGATTTATTATGTTTATCTCGTTGATGAAAATCGCAGACTTCAAGGCGTCGTTTCTTTGCGTACTCTCATTCTTTCTCCCAGAAAAGATATCCTCGCTGATATCATGGAAACCCAGATCGTTACTGTCAAAGTTACCGATCCCAAAGACAGGGTTGCACAATCGATGGCGCGTTATGATCTTCTTGCAATCCCCGTCGTTGATAAGGAAGATAAACTTGTTGGCATTGTGACGCATGATGATGCAATGGATGCTGTGGTTTCTGCTGCGACTGAAGATGTTCATCGTATGGGTGGTATGGAGCCCATGAAAGATAGCTATCTGGATGCGAGCTTCACTCTTGTGTGGCGAAAAAGATCCGTTTGGCTTTCTTGCTTGTTCCTTGCAGAGTTATTCACTTTTACAGCGCTGGCGTATTTTGAAGACGCCATCGCCCAAGTTGTTGTGTTAAGTTTATTTGTTCCTCTGTGCATTTCTACAGGTGGGAACTCCGGCTCGCAAGCAGCAACATTGATCACGCGAGCTTTGGCGCTTAATGAAGTGAACCGTAAGAACTGGTTTCGCATTTTCAAACATGAACTTCTAATGGGCCTTGCGCTGGGCCTGACACTCGGTGGCATTGGTTTTATCAGGGCTGCACTTACGCCTGATAATATTCGCGGAAGTTCTCACCCCAGGCATGAAACCTTTAAAGTAAGAGTCGCTGAAAGTACACCATTACAACCCAATCAAGATGGAATATATGAGATCATTCCCAATACTGAGCAGGTCATTTATAGCCAGAAGTCTGAAAAAATCCGTCTGCCTGAAGCTGCAAAACTTAAGGAACCCACGCTCCAAGATGGGCAGCTTGTTTACGAATTCCCCAAGGGTTGCGCTTTGATCACACCTGCCATCGATCGTTGGAAACTTGCAGCAGTGATTGGTTTTTCGGTGGCGGGAATTTGTTTATGGGGCACCGTAGTAGGCTCTATGCTACCACTTGTATTTGATCGCTTTGGTATTGATCCAGGCATTGCATCGAGCCCTTTCGTTGCTACTTTTGTTGATGTGACAGGCATCGTTATCTACTTTTCCATCGCTGGTATATTCCTGGGCGACTTATTACTTTAACTTCGCAAATAATAAAAAAGCCTCTGCAAGGATCACCCTGCAGAGGCTTTTTTGTTGGTATCTTTCACCCTATCAAGTAACTATTTTGTGTTTAGGCAATATAGCCCTGCGAGTATCCAGCGGATCGGATTGATAACGCCATCCTACTACATGATCCTCGTGATAAAGTTCCAAGATAAACCAAGCCAGTTGTTCTTCCTCGATGAAAGGAATCGCAACGACTCCGTTTCCCGGCGAAGCTATGAACATGCCCATGCTCTCGAGTTCTGCAATATCCTGACTGTATTTTGAACTCGCAGCTTCAGAATCGATCTGGGCTTCTTGCTTTGCTATGAACGCAGATCGATCTGGGCGCTCTTTGCGCTGGCTGATCTTGTTTAAACGGTGGTTGGCAAACTGCATTGCAAGGTAGTTTTCTCGTAGCGAGCGTATAACTTCAAGAAGGTAAGGCAGAGCTTTTATAGTTTGATCGTAAGACCAAACTTGAATAAGTTGCTGCTTGCGTTTTTTTCCTGGGTTGCGCTTCATGACTAGGCCCTCCCTAAGGTTAAAGGAAGAGAGAACGGCCAGAACATCCCTTTTGGGTACCGCCTCCTAGATTTTAAGCTTTAAGCTATGGATGTATTCTTGATAGCCACCTAAGTTAGGTGAATTACGAAGAATAACACTTGGCAGGGTTCTGGGCCTGTACAAGCTTTGCATCTTTGCTTACACATAATTTTATTAGTCTGAGAGAAGAAAAAGTTCACATAAAAACGATAATTCTGAAAGTTTTTTTAAGAATTATTCCGACTGTACCCATTGGTTTTGCAATAATAATAACATGTTTACCTCCATCAAGCTCGGATCACCATTTGGCATAAGTGTTTACATTCATCCAGCCTTTTGGTTGCTACCTATTTTCTATCTCTTTTCCAATCTTAGAGCGACATCTTTATTTCATAGCATTTTAGAAGTAGCACTGCTATTTGCGGTTTTTTTCTGTGTCATCCTTCATGAGTTTGGACATGCCCTTGCTGCCCGAATGTTTGGAATTCAAACCCGAGATATTACCATTTATCCCATGGGCGGAGTCGCACGACTCGAAAGAATGAGTGAAGATCCGTTTGAAGAGTTGGTGATTGCTCTCGCAGGGCCAGCAGTTAATTTAGTAATCTTTTTTCTGCTTTTACCCATCTGCATTCATTTTTCTGCAACCCCTTTTGATTTCGAAAATCTTACCCCTCCAAACAACCTTTCAGGTAGCCTAAACCATTACCTGCAAATGCTCATGCTTTCAAATCTCGGACTCTTGATTTTTAATCTTCTACCTATATTTCCCATGGATGGGGGGCGTGTGCTCAGGGCTTTACTGAATCTTGCTGTGGGCTTTTCCAATGCCACTATTGCCTCTGTTTTTTTGGGCAACCTTGGAGCAATTGTCTTAGTCTTCCTTGGCCTCTTTTCCTCGAATTACATTCTTGTTTTACTCGCTTTGTTTGTCTTTATTGCAGGCAGGCAGGAACTTCTCATGCTTAGGAACAAACGCAACTTAGGCTCCAACTCTAATTTCACCTCTTCGGGGCCCTCCACCTTTTCCTCTTTGACCTGGGACTCCCAACGAAAAACCTGGGTCTACTTTGACGCTAATCAGAAACCCCCTTTTTCTAACAACCCCTAATGACCCGCATAACCACTACAATCCATACCTTCTTCTTCATGCTTTTACTCCCACTGCTTTTTTCAATGCTAAGCCCATGCTCTATCGTGCCGATCTTCTAGATACGATAGTATTTCGGCATGGATTGCCGCGGCTTTTGGGAGGCAGGATGTCTGAAGCTTTAAGAAAAGAACTAAGATCCGCTTTAAATAAAGTCTCTCAGGCCTTTGATGGTTTGGGCGATTTCACCATCTTTTCTGCACTATCGCTTGCAACAATTTTTAAAAAACCCTCCACAGGAACCATGATTCCCATCTGCTTTAGGGTTGGCGTTCAAAGCGTTCCCGTGGTTGCTATCACTGGTATGTTCATTGGCATGGTGATGGCTATTCAAGTTTTTTCGCAGTTTCAATCATTAGGCATGGCAACGCAAATCGGACAGATCATCAATGTTTCCGTGATCAAAGAGCTTGGCCCGGTGCTTGCTGCAACGATGCTAGCAGGAAGAATTGGCAGTTCGATGGCTGCGGAGTTGGCGACCATGCGGGTCACGGAACAAGTGGATGCTTTGATTTGTCTGGGCGTTAATCCATTGCATTATCTGGTTTTGCCCAGAGTGCTTGCTTGTGTATTATTGATTCCGATATTAACGGTATTGGCAAATTTCATGGGTGTATTTGGTGGCAGCATGGTCTGCACCGAAATATTCAAGGTAGACCCTTATCACTACTGGCAAAACTCCCGCGGACACATTCAAATTTGGGATCTCTCGGTTGGTTTGATCAAACCCATTTTCTTCGGGGCTGCTATCGCTCTTATTTCTTGCCATCGTGGTATGAATTCGCGAGCTGGCGCAGAAGGTGTTGGTAAAGCTGCAACCTCAGCTTTCGTCTGGTCGTTTATGTCGATATTGGTGCTCGACTTTTTCCTGGCGCTTTTCTTCAATAACTTACATCAAGCCATCTGGCCCGATAACTCCATTAAAACCTTTGGTCCCAAATAAGGATTACGCTTCGAATGGATTCTCCCTCCGCCAATCAGACTTTCCTTTCTTTGCAAAATGCGGGCATTGCGTTTAATGGTGTGGATATACTCCGAAACATCAACTTTGATATTCCCAAAGGGCAGACTCTTGTGGTGATTGGTGAAAGCGGATGTGGTAAAACAGTTCTCCTCAAACTTTTGATTTCCCTGTTGCAAGCTTCAACCGGAAAAGTTCTTTTTGATGGCCAGGATTGGTGCGCGCTTGATGACAAACGCACAAATGATCAACGGCTTCGATTCGGATTCTTATTCCAAGGAGCTGCACTTTTCGACAGCCTTACTGTCTTTGATAATGTCGCATTTGGGTTAAGGGCCCATTCCAAATGTGATGAAAAAGAAATCGAAAAACTGGTACTGATGCGCGTCAAGGAAGTTGGTATGAAGGAAAGTGTGCTCGGGAAAAAACCTGCAGAGCTTTCAGGCGGCATGAAAAAAAGAATAGGCCTTGCTAGGGCGCTTATCCTTAATCCAGAAGTCATGCTTTATGATGAGCCTACCACTGGACTAGACCCCATCATGACCGATGTCATCAATGAATTGATCCTGCAAACACGAAAAACCATGCCCGTTACAAGCATTGTGGTCACCCATGAAATGCGTACCGTTACCAAAGTTGCTGACCGGGTTATTATGTTTTCGCCCCTCTCCAGATTAAAACCTAATGAGCCGCAGGTGATTTTTGATGGCACCACCGATCAACTGTTCAAGACTGCTGATCAACGGGTGCAACAGTTTATTCATGGCGAAGCCAAGGAACGCACGCAGGATTCTGATCATAACGCACATAGGGATGAAGCATCATGAGCAATCAAACAATGAAAGTACAAATTGGAATTTTAGTGCTGGGGGGTTTCCTGTTGTTGGGAGCGCTCGTCATTATGTTTGGCAGTATTCCCGGGCTGTTTAAGTCCGTAAATCAGTATAAGGTAAGTTTCAATGATGCGCCTGGTATCTCTGCAGGGGCACCCGTAAGAAGATCAGGAGTTCGCATCGGGCAGGTTTCACACATCACACTCGATGATAAAAATGGACAGGTTATCGTTGTTCTCACCATCGAGCGATCCTACAAAATCCGAAAGTATGAACAACCTACTTTGGTAACGGGTTTGCTGGGGAACGATAGTAGCATCGATTTAATTCCCAAAGATGATGACATGATAGATCCGAATCGCGAGGAAGTCGCACTTGAAACAACGATTGAAGGGGTTCGGGCTGCGAATGTTGCAAGCCTTTTAAACCGTGCATCCGATATCGTGCCTAGTACGCAAGAAACACTTAATGAGATGAGCAAGTCGATTCAAAAGCTTGAGAAAATTGCACCCAAGGTTGAGGAAGCACTCAAGGAATTCACCACCACCGCAAAGAAAATCCAAGAAGTAGTTCCCGAAGTTAAAAAAACCCTCGATGAGTATAGCGCAGTTGCAAGGCAGTATAACCGCATCGGCGAGCGAGTCGACTTGTTGATTCAAGCGAACCAAGACAAGATCGTGAAAATAATTGATGTCGCTGCGGAAGATTTAAACAAGCTCGGGAACATCTTGAATGATGAGAATCAAAAGCAAGTGAGTTCCATCCTTAAGAATGTACGCAAAGGCACCGAAGATATTGATCAACTTGCCAAGAATACTGATGAAATGATGAAGGAGTTGAAGTCTCTGGTGAAAAAGGTTAATGATCAATTCTCTGTAGTTGAAGAAATGATCAATGATATTTCTGTGCTGATTAAACCTTTTTCAAATAGAAGCGAATCGCTTGCAAAGAATCTTGATGAGATTCTCGAAAAAAGCGTGTTTACTATTTCTGATATAAGAGAACTAGTAAGAGTTATTGGTCAGGCAGATGGAACCATAAAAAGATTTCTAACTGACCCGGGCATTTACAATAATCTGGATAACGCTATCGGTGCGGTAACGCGTATGACCCCTAAGATTGAACGCGTTCTAAAGGATGTTGAAATTTTCACAGATAAGATTGCAAGGCATCCAGAATCAATTGGTTTGGGCGGAGTGGTCAGGCCTGGTAGTGGGTTGAAAGATAACCCCCCTAGTGCCAACCCTTTGATTCTTTCTCCCAATAAATAAATCACTTCCCTGGTTTTTGGAACAGGGAAGCATCGACCTTATCAAGAATCGTGTAAGAGATGTTTTTATTCTCGACAAATTTATTGCCTCCGAGGAAATGGGTTTCCTTGGATGCAAACTTAGCAGCACCAAAAGTCTGATAGTCTGAATATTGAACCCCTTTGAGTATCTCCACGCCTGATTGTTTTCCTTTTCGCTCTGCCTTGGTTAAAAGATTTGTTTCCTTGTCGAAAAAGAGTGAAACTTCGGGCCCCCCTGCAATTGATGCTTTAATCCCCATTACAGGGGTATTTCCAAGTTTGGATTCTCCCAGTGATGCAAGCTTGGCAGTCGGCCCCAAAAGGGGCACGAGATTAACCACCTGTAAGAAGTAACATTCATCCTTCAGTTCAACGATTTTTTCTTTTGATAAATCAATCGGAAACCCACTGACTATGCTCCATCCTTTTTCCTCTTCCATACACATGAGCAGATTTTCCTTGGTATCAAGTTTGATGTCTAGTTTGATTTTCGTAGGCAAAGAAACGATTAATTCATCGGTGAATTTCTGAGTTTGCCCAAAAAAGATGGTGCCCGAACTCGTGCGTTTGTATTGCTGGGCCTTAATGAGGGCCTCTTTTCCTCCATGAGCTTCAATCGCTTTCTTGATGCCTTCCTGTGCATCTTGTTGCGCAAAAGCAACAGAGTTGAAAAATAGTACTGCACTAAAAAGAACAGTTGTTGCAAACTTTAAATTAGCCATGGTTTCTTTCTTTTAATCGAGTATTCTGAACCGCATCATCGTGGTAAAAACTTAGCATAAATCGTACCTCTACTTGTAGCCCAATTTAAGGATTATTTAAAGTGATGAAGTCAAGCGTAACCCTAAGTCTGGTAAATGAAGCACGAGGCGGGCCATTTGTCTATTGGTCGGATGTAAGGGAAGCCTGCAAAGAAGCGAAAGCTCTGGGGTTTACAGGAATCGAAGTATTCGCCCCGGGGCCCGAAGCTTTTGCAAAATCTGAAGCTGCTAAAATTGCAAGCGATCATGGGTTAAAAATTGCAGCATTGGGAACCGGGGGCGGCTGGGTTCTTCATCAATGGACTTTAACTTCGCCTGAGGAAAAGGTGCGAACCAATGCCCGGGATTTTATCGCACGCATGATAGAAGCAGGCGCCCCTTTTGGCGCACCAGCGATCATCGGGTCGCTTCAGGGCAGGCATAGCGAAGCGGTGGATCAGGCTAAAGCCCATGCTTATCTGGAGGAAGCGTTGATTTACCTTTCTCAAAAAGCAAAAAGTGTGGGTACCGTTTTACTTTTTGAACCCCTCAACCGTTATGAATCCAACCTGATTCGCACGGTTGAAGAAGGTATGGTATTAATTTCTAAGGTGGGAGAAAGTGGTTCCCTTAAGCTTTTATGTGATTTGTTTCACATGAACATTGAAGAAACAAACATCGCTGAAGCACTTAGAAAATGTGGTGCAATGGTCGGGCATGTGCACCTTGCAGATTCCAACCGAAAGCCTGCGGGATTGGGCCATACCGATTTTCAACCAATCGCAGCAGCCCTAAAAGATATCGCCTACCAAGGCTTTATTTCTGCAGAGGCATTGCCCTTGCCTGATTCATCGAAGGCTGCGAAACACACCATCGATTGTTTTAATCGTTACTTCAAAGGTTGATCAGGTTTTGAATCTACGGGATTTGGTGCGGGTAATGGCTTGGGATTTAATTTCTTTTCCAAGGGTAGCACCTCATTTTCAGACTTGGTTGCTGGGGCCCATTTCCCATCCACCCCAAGGTATTTAGGGTCACTTAGTGGTGAACATTGGTGTTTGCATGGCAGCTTGATTAATTGTTCCAAAGCTTCGGAACTATTGATCCATTCAGTAGAAACTTTTTCTCCTGCGATTTGAAACAGATCGTCTGTTTGCAGAAAATTTGCGATGTCCACCACAGATATCCACATGACCCCTAAAATTTGTAGATACTGTACAACGCTTGCTGAAAGAATGTTCTGGGCGTTAACCACATCTGCAAAAGTAAGGGTATCGCTATCGCCCACTTTAACTTCCGCATGAAATCTTTCAAACAAACCACGATAGGTTCGAATCTGATCCGGGAGTATTTGATCACGATAATACCCAAGCAACACTCTGCTGTTTTCATAGCGTTCAAATGCTTCTGCAAGATCCGAAGTGAGTTGATTCCGCGCTTTGTGTTTGTTTTCGGAAGCTGAGACCATCTGGCTTTCAGCCTGTAATATATTTCCTTGATTGCGATTCCAGATGGGCACCGGCATACCAACCTGCACGGAAGGCGACAACGCATTTGGTGGTGCGGTAAAATCTTTTTGCATCATTATGCGCACTGTTACATCAGGTATGGGAGTTATCTGTGCGAGTTTTAACAAGGCTTGAGCTTTTAACAAATCAAATTCCGCAGTTGCTACATTGGTATGCAACAGGGTAACGCGCTTGACGCACTCATCGTATTTGTAAACAGGAATGGGAATATTTATATTGCCTGCAAGTTGCGAAAGCGGAAGCCCCGGTACACCCATGGCTGCGGTCAATTGTTTCCAGGCACTGGTATAGCGATTTCTAGCTTGAACAAGCTGCCCATACGCCTGCAATGCAAGCACTCGAATTTGAAATGGTTCGTAAGGTGCTGCAAAACCACCTTTATTTACCTGCTCGATGATGGTTTCGTACACCTCACCAGAAAGATTCGCCAACGCTTTCGATACTCGAATATTCTGATCTGCAACTAATACTGCAAAGTAGCCATTGCGCACTTCTCGCGAAAGATCTGTTTCAGCTTTTCGCAATGAAAGTTCAGTGATACGAACATCCATCAATGCTGCCTGCCTAGCGGTAGGCAACTTGCTTGCGGTTACAATAGTTTGTTGGATGTACCCACCTTGGTACCCTGCAGTACCATTGGTCTGCATGGTATCTCCTTCGTAGCCAAAATCCGGGTTGGGATAAAGGCCTGCTTGAATTGCGGAACCTCTTGCAGCAGCGACGGCTGCAACCGCCTGCTTAATTTTAGGACTTGAAGTAAGTGCAATTTTCTGAAGATCTGAAAGGGAGTAAGGTTTTCCATCGGGTCCCGAGGCCAACACTGGTTCCGGAGCCATTACAGGAAGAGGCGGATATAACTTGGCTAGAATTTCCTTACGCTGAGCCATGTTTTCTTTGGTAAATTTAGGGAGTTTAATGGGTGGTTCTTGAGCGCCTGGAAGGTCGGGGGGGACTATTAAACGATCTTTTGAGGAGTTCGGGTCTGCTTGATACCTGGTAAATTCCAAGCTCTCATCAATTTTATTATCAACTGATTTTGCTTTACTCGATTTAAGGTCTTGGATCGTTTTAGGAGTTTCGGATTTTTTTTCGAAATGGGTCAACGGTTCTAAATCGATTATTTCTTTAGAGCGCTCGCAAATCGAATGATCCATCAATTCATGAACATTATAAAGGCAACCCGAGCCCGCTAGAATAAACAAGCAAAGGAAGAGGCTTCGAATTATCGAAAAAACCTTTAGCATAAAAACCTTAAGGGCATAATAAAAAGATACATAAGATATATCGGTTATTAGGGCTAAATAGCTGAGAGAATTGAAAACCAATTAAATTGGATCAAGATAGGCGGTCTGGGTTTGAGTTTGGAGAAAATAGAGAAGCAAAATTACTTGGTCATTGACCAAAGGATGGATGAAAACTCACCCGAGGTGGATTCTAGGCCTTCTAAGGCTTTTCGTATTAGTTTGAGTGATGGGTTATCCATTAGCTTCCCCTGACCATGTTTTTCAATCAGAGGGGTCAGAGTTTTTATTGCGTGCCCAAAAGATTTAGCTTCAAAATGCTGCAGTGCTGTTTCATATAGAATTTTATTTTCTTTCCATTCGCTGGTTGCGGATGAATCCTTACATTCAAAAATTTCCACAGGCAAAGAAACGCCCGGGAACATCGCCTGCCCTAATCTTCGTGTGGGAAAGTTTGCTGGAAGTTTTGCTTTAGAAGCTGCACTGATAACCAAAGGCAAACCCAGTAATTTGGTAGAGGCTTCTAATCGGCTTGCAAGATTTACGGTAAGGCCCATGGGCCCGTATTTGAATTTTCGCTTGCTGCCTGTATTTCCAACCAGTGCAATTCCGGTGTTGATACCAATTCCCAGACCAATGGGAAAATCACCCAAAAGATGGGTCCATCTTTTGCAGACATCGGGAAACCCGTGGTGCATCGCAAGTGCGGCTTTGCAGGCGCGTTCCACATGATCGGGTTGTTCGACCGGGGCATTCCACATGGCAAGGATTCCATCCCCCGCATAATCAACAATAACACCGCCTTCAATTTGAATTTGTTCGCTGAGGTGTTCCATGATGTCTTGAAGAAGCATGCAGATTTCAGCGGGCTTTAAGATGTTAGAAAGAGCGGTAAAGCCTCTTAGATCAGAAAACATTGCAGTTATTTCCTGCTCTCTTCCTGCAAGTAGGTTTGGGTTTCTATCTAATTCCTGAGCTAGTTCAGAAGAAAAGAATTGTTCGAATTGAGCCTTGGATTTGGTTGCCCTTTCCCGAACTATTCCTGCGCCCACAGTACTTGCAAGCATTTGCACTAATTGCGCCTCGAGGCTGGTGATACCACCCTTGGCAATAATGTTTTTGCTTCGTGCACCATACAATGCCCCAATGATATTATCATGAACATCCAAAATAGGCGAAATGACTGCAGCTTCCAGATTTACCAAAGACTGACCTTTTTCTTCAAGGTTGGATAAATCCTGAAAGAAGGTTTTTTTCTGTTCTACCACATTCTTGACCAAGGTTGTGCTGTAGCGAACTGAAACATTTTCATTAGCGGTATAACATCCGGAAATAACCCACTTATCATTTGTAAGCAACAGAACCATGCCAATATCGAGGTCCGCCATTTCCACAAGTTGCTTTGCAATTTGATTGTTGTAAGGTTCCCCCACGGATAATTCTGCTTGCAGTTTATTGATGTTTTCGAGGGCTTTAAGGATTTTACCTATGACAGCAGGAGCAGATTGATTTTCTAAATTTATGGCGTTGGATTGATTATCAAGAAAACGCGAATTAGAAGGGAATTCGAAATTGATCTCAGGGACTGGGGGAGATTTCTGAATTTCTGGTTTGTTGAGGGAATAAAAGACAGTGCTGGCTTTTTTTTCCCTGCTGAAAAAGTCGGAAGGATTACCTTGGTTTCCTGACTGGATAAAGATACTGGTACCCCCGATAACGAAATGATTTGGGGTTGCAAACTCAGCAGTAGATCCAGGAGCCAAGCTTTTGCCATCTTCAAAAACAATGGTATTTCCCGAGCTGATATTGCTTAGCAGGAAATTAATGCCCTGCCCAGCCTCGATACAAAAATGCGTCCGCGATACTGCAGGGTCTTTGATTATCAGGGCGTTTCCCTCACCAGAAGGCGCCCTACCTCCAAATAATTTCCCCTCAGAATGCTCGAACGAAGCATCTTGAGTGGTGTTTTTTATCTGGATTTTGAACATGAAAGAATACCTTTAATAATTTGACAACCAAAGATGGCATCAAACCAACGGCGTACGATGAAAATGCGTATGGAGCCATTTTCCATCCTTGCATTCCCAAACCCGAGTTTCCGCAGATGCTGCAGTTATGGGCGATCCGTTTGCATTTAGTTTTTGCACCAATCGTACATAAGCAATCACAGCCATATCGCCTTTATGATGCACAACAGGGTGGCACATCGTGGTTTGCACCTTGGTTTTAGAAGACCCAAGATCAAAATAATATTTATGGAATTCGAGACCTTCAACCACTTGGCCCGGTGCTTCGGGTTCAATCGCAGTGATTTTTGCATCACACAGATTCTTGTAGGTTTTCCAATCAGCGTTGGCGATGCTATCCAAAAGCTTTTGGTTCAATGCAATCAATTCTTCAGCAATCTTACTTTCGTTCATCAAATTCTCCTTTTAATTATTTTCACACCTAGCGGGCAAAAACACCAGATTTTAATTGGGTAAATAAAAATCCCAGTTCCTTGATTTGAAAATGTGCATTCAATCCACTTGGATTGGGCAGCACCCAAAGCTTGGCCCCTGAAATAGTATCTTCCTGAAGCCCCAATTTAGCCTTGGGTTTCTTGAAGGCAGTACGATAAGTGGTAATGCCAAGAATTGCAACTGCTTCCGGCTTATACTTTGCAATTTTTTCAGAAAGTATCTCTGCTCCTTTTTGAAGTTCGTTATCCTCGACTTCATCAGCGCGCGCAGTCGCACGGTTCACCAGATTTGTAATACCGATGTTATCAAGCAAAAGAAGGTGTTGTTCAAAGGGCGAAAAAAGCCTTGGCGTAAAGCCTCCTGCAAATAGTGCGGGCCAGAATCTGTTTCCCGGCCTGCCAAAATGTTTTTCAATGGCTGCGGTATACAAACCCGGATTGATGCCACAAAACAACAGCTTGATTCCAGGCGCAATGACATCAGGAATTTGCTTGTTTGCAGAAAGGGCGATTTGTTCCTTGGAGGGTTTCCAAAATCCGAGGGGCATTTCCATTTCAAATACCAAAAGAATTAGGGAAGTGGGGCGGGTGTAAAGTAATCAGTTCCTTCAATTGGAAGGTTGAACATGGTGGTTTTTCCCATGATGGATTCAGATTCGCCTAGGATGAGAGAACCAGTATCCTTGATAGCGCCCCGGAGTTTTTGAAAAATCCCAGTGATGACTTCAGGGGCAAAATAAATAAGGGCGTTACGAAGAAGAATAATATCGAAGGGGCCGCCCAGAGCATAAAACCCCTCGAGTAAATTAACCTGCTGAAACTTGATTTTTAGGCGCAAGTCTGCACGAATCTGGTATTGGTTGTCTGGGGTTTCGAGGAAATATTTATCTTTAAGGGGTGTCGGAAGTCCGCGAATGACTTCAAATCTTGAGTATATTCCAGATCTTGCCTTGGTTAGCGCATTTTCTGAAACATCCGTCGCAAGTAAAGAGATGTTCCAATTTTCCAATTCAGGGAAATCTTCCATAAGCTGCATTATGATTGAATAAGGTTCCTGACCAGTAGAGCAGCAAGCTGACCAAATTTTAATGGTATGCGAGTAAACATTCTCTTTGATCAATTTTGGAATGATGTTGTTCTTCAAATTTTCAAAGACTCTGGGCCCCCTGAAAAAACTCGTTTCTTGAATGGTCATGTTCTCCACAACCAAATTCCCCAACGCAGAGTAAGGGTTGATTTTTATTTCTCTTGCAAGCTCATTCACATTCGTAATTTTCAGCACCTCGCAAACCGGATTGAGTCTGTTTTCGATCAAATACTCTTTTCCCTCGCCCAGATCATGGCCAAGTTTGATTTTGAGAAAATCAACAAAAATGCGATAGTTTTCCTGAGTAATGCTTGCACTGTCAAATTGCATTGAATTATCCGAATAATGAAATTATTAAAGAGCTTGTTTTTGATTCAGCCGAGTCATAATTGCTAAAGCAAGGTCATGAATGGAAAGTGCTTCTTCTGCCAATCCTTCTTTATAGACACTGCCTGGCATTCCCCAAACAACGCTGGTGGCCTGATCTTGAACCAGAATTTTACCCCCGGCTTTGTGAATTACCTTGCATCCCTCTAGGCCATCCTGCCCCATGCCTGTCAATATAACGGTAAGGGCACTCGCTCCATATATTTTAGCAACCGACCTCAACATCGGATCAACCGCTGGCCTGCAATAATTTTCTGGGGGATTTTGATTTAATCGCACTTTATTACCTGCTAGGCATGGTTCTAGCACCATGTGATAGTCCCCCGGGGCAAGCAAAAACTTTCCTGCAACAAGGGTGTCGCCATCAATCGCTTCAGTAACAGCATGCTTTGTCTGGGTGTTTAAATGATCCGCTAGGCTTTTGGTAAAACCTGCGGGCATATGCTGGGTGATGATTGCAGGAACAGGTAAAGGAGGAAGGGCCGTCAGTAATATTTTGAGTGCTTCTGGGCCGCCTGCAGAAACCCCGATTGCTAAGATTTTAGGCGTGACGGATTTTATATTTTCTTTGAGTACTTTTTTTGCAGCTTGGGGCAAGTTAAAAACCCCACTGCTCGATTGATTCTTTTTAAAAACAGCTTTCAGGCGAGGCAACAAATCTTTTTTTAACAGTTCGATGGTTTCTTCTGCTGACCCTGTGGAAGGTTTGCAGAAATAATCATCCGCACCCAGGGAAATTGCATCGAGGGTAATAAGGCTTCCTTTTTGCACCAAGGAACTAAACATGATGATAGGTAATTCGGGATTTTTCTTTTTAAGTTCAGCGAGAACCTCAAGCCCATTCATCTTCGGCATATCCACATCAAGAATCACCAAGTCAGGCTTTAACTTTAATGCCAGCTCGACTCCTTCTTTTCCATCACAACCTGCACCCACCAGATTAAAATCCGGATCAGATAAAAGCACGGTTTTTAATGTTCTGCGTATTACTGAAGAATCATCAACAATGAGCACACGAATTAAAGGCATAAATTATCCTACTAAAACAAGAATGTTAATTGCCAACATATAATTGATAGCAATTAACATTATAGGTTTAATCACGGCCATTACCAAAAAATTCATTAAAGCTTTATCAATCCTTATTCAGCAAAGATTACAAAGCCTTGGTTTGAAATGTTTTTACCAGTTGCTCTAATTCGGAAGCCATCGAATCTAAGCCCATTGCAGCTTTCTCTAACTCGGTTGCACCTTTAGAAGTACTCTGGGCAGCTTCTGCAAGCCCTGTAATATTCTTGGCAATTTCAGTGCTACCCATAGCTGCATCCGCAACATTTCGGGTGATTTCTCGAGTCGTTGCTGCCTGCTCTTCCACCGCACCCGCAATCGTATTTTGAATCTCATGAATTTTATTGATAATATTGCGGGTCTTTTCGTTGGAACTTACCGCTTCACGGGTGTCCGACTGAATCCCTTCTATTTTAGTGCGGATATCTTCGGTCGCTTTCGATGTTTCCTTGGCAAGTTCTTTTACTTCGCTAGCTACCACTGCAAAACCTTTGCCAAATTCTCCTGCTCGGGCGGCTTCTATACTTGCGTTCAATGCAAGCAAGTTTGTCTGCTCAGCAATCGAGGTAATTACTTTAATCACATTTCCAATGATGGTGCTATTTTCGCCCAATCTTAGCACTGCTTTATTACCTGTTTCTGCAATTGTTACAGCTTCGTTTGCAACCTGCGCTGCTTGTTGCGCCTGCTTCGCTATTTCCCTGATCGTTGCGCCCATTTCCTCTGCTGCCCCTGCAACGGATTGAATATTTACGCTCACTTCCTCTGCAGCACTTGCAATGGCATTGGCTTGGGCAGAAGTTTCGGTGGCGTTGGCAACCATACCCCGACTGACCTGCCTTTGGTTGGAAGAAGAATGGATCAACTTTTGGGCATTACCCGAAATTAAAACGATGGCATTATTCATACCCGAAACAGCTTTGGAAAGGGATAGCGACATTGCTCCCAATTCCCCCTGCCCTTGGATTTCAACAACTGAGGCAAGATCGCCTGATGCAAGTTTATCAAGTCTTGCGCTGCTGGTGCGAATAGGCCCGGTAATCCCCTTGCCAATAAACCAAACAAGCAGGAACGACAATGAAAGAGCCAGTGCGGAAAGCAGTAGCGAATAAAACCTATCGTACTTAAACTTGGCAATTCTTTTGTTAAGTAATTCTTCAAGTTCAATAGAGCAGATATCCCAGAGGGTGAATGAATCTTCTAGGCAATCATTGCCCGCCTCAAGAATTTTTGGGTCAGCTTTGGTAAATTGCTCAGGCTTGATGTTTGTGAGCAATTTCACGAAGTTATCTGTGCTTTTCTTTAGCTTTTCAGTAGGGGAAGGCAGATTTTTATGCAGTGTTTCGGACTTCCCATAAAAATTATTATCTTCATTAAGCGCAGTTTCGATACTCGCAAAAATCCGATCGATATCACTCTGCGAAAAGAGAGTCAACTGCGCAGTAAGTGCTGTTTTATCTTCTTCTTTTTTGGAACCACTTTTAACTGCTGAGCTATAAAGCGAAAGCAAAGTTGAAATTCTTTCCTGCGCTTGTGGTAAAGCAACCAAGCTAACATCCACCATGTAAAAAGAATCTAAATCCGGATCTAGAATAAGGTTCGAGGTATCACCCAAATGCGTGATCATGGTGCGTACAATTTTAATAAGGTTATCATGTTCAGCCTTACAAATATCTACAGACAAAGTTTGCCAAGATTTTCGTAGTTGATCCCATTTCTTTGATAAATTATCAATCTTTGCATCATCGCGTTTTCTTTTGCTAAGCCCGTCTTGGGTGAACTGTAAAACCGATCCGAGTTCCTTATCCATGCCTTCCAAGGTGCGTAACGCAGAATCCAATACTCCTTGTTCTTTGGCAACAATTGCATTCGAAGCAGCATCGCCAGCAAGAACTGTAATTGCAGCATTCTTGTGAATTAAGAGCGCTTTCAAGATTTTTTCCAGTGGCTTCTGGAATGTGTTCCCTTGCTTTTCTAGCACTGCAAAATCAATGCGATCCTGTATGCCATCGATTGTAAAATACAGCAGTACGGAAATGGGAAGTAAAAAACTAGCAGAAATAAGAAGAAGCCTTTGTAGAATACTCATGATAAACCCTCGCTTTAAAATTCGTTGTTTCTCAGGTAAAATTAAACCCTATGCTTATGTATCTGTTGAACTTCTATGCTTTTATCTGAAAAGTTTTTACGATCTTTTCTAATTCTGAAGCCATGGCATCCAGCCCCAACGCTGCTGTTTCCAATTCAGTTGCACCTTTAGAGGTACTTCGGGCAGCTTCTGCAAGCCCGGAGATATTCTTGGCGATTTCCGAACTACCAGTTGCTGCATCCGCTGCATTTCTGGTGATCTCTCGAGTAGTTGCTGCTTGTTCTTCCACTGCGCCTGCAATCGTATTTTGAATCTCATGAATTTTGCTGATGATATTGCGAGTCTTCTCGTTCGAACTTACTGCTTCCCGGGTATCCGATTGAATCCCCTCTATTTTCGTTCGAATATCTTCGGTCGCCTTGGCAGTTTCTTTGGCTAGTTCTTTTACTTCACTTGCTACCACTGCAAAACCTTTACCAAACTCTCCCGCTCGGGCAGCTTCTATGCTTGCGTTCAATGCAAGCAGGTTCGTCTGCTCTGCAATCGAGGTGATTACTTTAATCACATTACCAATGATGTTGCTATTTTCGCCCAACCTGAGCACCGCTTTATTTCCTGTTTCTGCAATGCTAACAGCTTCATTAGCAACCTGCGCTGCCTGCTGCGATTGTCTCGCAATTTCCCTGATGGTTGCGCCTATTTCTTCTGCAGCACTTGCAACGGATTGTATATTCACACTAACTTCCTCTGCTGCACTTGCAATGGCATTAGCTTGAGCGGAGGTTTCGGTAGCGTTGGCAACCATACTCTTGCTGACCATTTTTTGGTTGCTGGAGGAGGTAATCAATTTTTTAGAATTGCCTGATATCTGAATAAAGGAGTTGTTTAATCCTCTTCCTATGTACCACACAAGAAAGAACGAAAGAATCAAAGCCAGAGCCGAAAGCGCTAAGGAGGAAAGCCTGTCATTCTGAAACTTGAGAATTCTCAATTCCAACAACACTTGAAGTTCACTAGAGCAGGTATCCCAAAGGTTAAAAGAATCTTCCAAAGTGTCATTGGCTGCTTCTAGAATTTTTGGGTCAGCCTTTGTAAGTTGCTCCGCCTTAAGGGATGAAAGAAGCTTGGTAAAGTTACCCGTAGACTTCTTAAATTTCTCCAAAGGCACACTGATGTTCTTTTGCAAAGACTCCGATTTACCATAAAAATTATTGTCTTCATTAAGGGCGGTATCGATGCTAGAGAAAATCCTATCCAAATCACTTTGTTGAAAAAGGGCGTTTTGGATCGCAAGAGCTAACTTGTCTTCCTGATCCTTTTCCCCATTTTTAATAAGAGAATTATAGATGGTAACCAAAGTTGAAATTCGTTCTTGGGCACTAGGCAACGCAACGACACTTACATCCATCAAGTAAAAGGAATCCAGATCCGGATCAAGAATAAGATTAGAAGTATCGCCTAAATGCGTAATCATCATACGAACAATCTTGATCAGATTATCATGCTCATTTTTGCAAGCCTCGGGGGTCATAGTCTGCCAGAACTTCCTGCACTGATCCCATTTTCTCGAGAAATTATCAATCTTAGCTTCTTCTCTTTTCCTTTTTGCAAGGCCATCCTGATTAAATTGTAAAATGGTGCCAAAAGATTTTTCAAGCACTTCAAGATTTCGCATTGCCGAGTCCAAAGTTGCTTCCTCCTTGGTTGCAGTTGTCAAGGCGGTGGCATCGCCAGCTAGTACTGAAAGACTTGCATTTTTATGAACCAGCAAGGATCGTAGTATTTTCTCTAAGGGCCTCTGAAAGATATTTCCTTGTTTTTCAAGGCCCGCAAAATCAATGCGATCCTGAATTCCATCAACTGTGAAGTAAAGCAACACAGAAATTGGGAGCAGAAAACTTGCAGAAATAAGAAGGAGCCTTTGCAGAATACTCATACTAAAATCTCGCTTTGCTTTTCTTTAACGGACAAAGATTTATCTTCAAGGATTTGTTCAATGTCCAAAATATGTAGTAACTTGGTTTCAACCTTGTAGGTGCCTGTGATAAAGCGCCTAATTTCTATGGGCAGTGTTTCAGGAGGAATTTCAAAATTATCCTTTTGCACCACAACCACATCTGCCACCGAATCAACTTGCAAACTGTAAAATTCATCTCGAAGCTTAAGTATGATATTCATGCAATACTTGGCTTCCATGGTCGGTAATCCAAGTTGCTGACGCATCCTTACTGCAAGAACAATGTTGCCTCGAAGATTGATAAGCCCATTGAAAGCCAAGGAAGCCAAAGGCACCTCGGTTACTTCAAGAGGGCGTAGTATTTCCTGAACATCCTCAATGAGAATTCCAAATAGTTTACCATCAATGGTAAAGGTGGCGTAAGAAAGTTCCTTGCTCAAGATAAGACCTCCAGTTTTTTAACAGTGAGGGCTAAAAGCACGCCTAAGTCAACAAATTCGGTGATTTTCCCGCTGACAACACCTGTTTTTTTAATTCCATACCCAGTGCTATCACCATTGATTTTTATTGATTCATAAACAGTATCGAGGATTTTCTCAACAGCCAATCCCACATATTTTCCTGCATCCTTATGAACGACAACCTGAATTTTTCGGGTTTTATCCTGGATCTCTTCGCCAACTTTGATACCCAAAATATTTCCTAGATTGTAAATTGGCATGATGCCTTCGCGATATTGAACCAAGTGCATATCGCCTGTCTTTTCCAATTGGTGAGGCCTGAATTCTTCCAGCCTGACCACCTGCTCTAAAGGAATTGCAATCTGACTTTCACCACCTGCACTAACCAAAAGAAGGCCTTCACCTGCACTTTGGTTATCAGCTTTAATTTCATCCTGTGCTGAAAGATCTTTAATTCCCAGATCGCGAATTTTTGGTAAAACTCTTCCCAGCCTAGCCACACCTGAAACATCGAGGATGATCTGCACCAATCCATCGCCCATGATGGTCACCCCAGCAAAACAACCCACGCCTTTCAACCTTGAAGGAAGAGGCTTAACCACGATTTCATTGGTGTCCTTTACCGAATCCACCAAGAGGCCAAACTGCCTGTCTTCAGCTTGCAAAATCACCAGATGATTGGGTTGCGATAGGTTGTCAGACTTTCCTTTGATTTGTAGCAATTCAGCTAGATTGACCAAGGGAATAAGTTTGCCACGGAATCGATATACAGGTGTTTCGTGTACATACTCAATGCCACCAACCTTACTATCATCCTTTAATCTGAGCAGTTCGGTGATATGGGTTTGGGGGATGGTGAAGCTTTGGCCAGCAGCAGTAATGCTAAGTGCTTTAATGATCGCAAGGGTAAGGGGAATGCGCAGGTGAATCGTAGTGCCTTTATTCACTTCGCTTTGAATATCAATCATGCCGCCAATTTTTTCGATGTTGGTTTTTACAACATCCATCCCAACGCCTCTGCCTGATACACTGGTGATTTTTTCAGCAGTCGAAAAGCCCGGAAGGAATATCAACTGCAATACCGAGTTATCGCCCATGTGCGACAACTGATCAGAAGAGAGCAGTTGTTTTTCAAGTGCTTTTGCTTTGACCCGGTTAAGATCGATGCCTTTACCATCATCGGAAATCACAACATTAACACGGCCACTTTCGTGATAGGCACGAAGCAAAAGAGTGCCTTCAGGTTTTTTATTGGCTCGGGCCCTGCCTTCGGGAGATTCAATACCATGGTCGATGGAATTACGAACAAGATGAGTTAAAGGATCTTTAATAGCTTCAATAAGTGTTTTATCAAGTTCGGTGTCTGCGCCCTGCATTTGCAGGTTGATTTGTTTACCCAGTTTGAAAGCTACCTCACGAACCATGCGCGGGAATTTGTTCCATACATTCGATATGGGCTGCATTCTGGTTTTCATCAATGCTTCCTGCAGTTCGGAAGTCACAAGATTAAACTGCCTTGAAGCCATCTGAAGCATTGAATCGTTCAATCTTGTAGAACATTGCAGCAATTGATTACGCGATAAAACCAACTCACTCGCAAGAGACATGAGTTTGTCAAGAATATCAACTGTAATTCGCACTGAGGAATCGGAAAGCGCAGAAGCCACTTCCTTATGTGGTTCTTCAACTTTTTCCTTTGGAGCAGCAATAGGTGCAGCGGGTTTTTCCACGACTAAAGTTGTTGAAAATACAGTCGAAGGCACAGGCTTTACTGCATCTGAAAACGAATTCCCAGCATCCTTTGGAAACACCATCGTTGGGGCAAAAACAGGCGTTGGACTTGGCTTGATTTCGTTAGGTAGAGTTTTAGCGGGAATATTAGGAATGGTTGGTTTGGTGGAATCGTTAAGTGTTTTGATAATGGCTTCTGAATCTGAATTACCTTCGTTCTGATTCGATTCAAGGCTTGAGAGAATGACTCGGGTGCCATCGATAGCGGCTAAGAGTGCGGAAGTAATAAGTGCGGTGGGCTGAAGAGAGCCATCGCGTATTTTGCTGAGGAGATTTTCAGCAGCATGGGTCAGTTTTTCGAGTTTCGATAATCCAAGAAAGCCCGCACTGCCCTTGATGGTGTGCATGACTCTGAAGATGCTTTTCACCAATTCGGGATCGGTGGACTTCTCTAGTTGGAGAAGTTCAAGATCCATGCGTGACAGGTTTTCCTGACACTCGATGAGAAATTCAACTAAAGCCTCGTCCATTTCGCTCATAAGGTACTTATTATTAGAATGCTTATCGGTTAAGATTCCCTGATAAGATAGCATGGGAAGTGTGCGTAAACTTTAAGGGAAAGGCTGATTTTTAGTATAAAGGCCTTCAATAAAAGTCTTTAATTCGGATAATCGTTATAACTGTAAAAAATAAGGGGACAATTTTAGATTTTAAGGCCGATGAAGTTAGAGATTTCCGTCTTAAGGGCAGAGGCCTCGGTGGATTTCGAAAGGATTCTGCAAGACTTTAAGTTTCGGATGGGGTCGAGTAGGAAAGAGTCGGGTTCGCTGGTAATCAGCAGCACAGGGAGATTTTTCAGTTTGGGATCTTGGCTAAGGCTTTCGACAAAGCCCTTACCATCCATGATAGGCATATGAAAATCACTGATCACGAAAAGAAAAGATCGAGTTTGAGCTAGGGCCAACCCTTGAGCGCCATCCGCTGCTTCTACCACATCATCAAATCCCAAGGTTTTTAAAATACCTAGCATTCTACGCCTAGCAAAGGAACTATCATCGACCAAAAGCACGGTTTTGGTTGTGGGTTGAAAAACAGCAGGCTGGGTAACGCTGGGCGCGTTTACAGGTAAGGTTGATTGAAGTTGTTCGGGAGTAAAGGGTTTTCGAAGTATTTTGAAATCGACTTTTGCAGCCAAGGATTCCATTTCATTATCAATGTTCGAGGTAATCAGGATGAAAGAAACACCTTTGCCTAAGGACGTTGCTTTTATATTTTGAGCGAGTTCAATACCACTGCAATCGGGCAGATTTTGAGAGCAAACAATGGCCTTAAAGCCCCCTTTGCTAAATTGTTCAAAGGCTTCGGTTCCTGAAAGCGCAAGTTTTACATCCGCAATCCCAAGGGATTTAAGCTGGTTTCCTATCATCATGCCTTGAAGTTTGGAAGGTTCAACCAGCAACACCTTGGCATTATCGATTGGAGCGAGTGCAGCCCCAGATTGGCCAGGTCGTTCGATAAATGCAGTTGCAGCGTTACTCAAATCATTCTGAAGAGAAGTTTTCTGGCCTGGGTTGAAAATCAAAGTACCTTCTGATTCATCAGCACGGCTCTTTGCGAGTGGGCTTTCAAAAAAAGCCGTACCAGTATTTGTTTCGGTTTGGGCAGTCTGCGGAGTTACCACGATATTAGTTGGGGCAACATTAGAAACTTTCTCCATCATCTTAATATTTTCAAGATCGGCAATTACTTCATTCATTGTCTGATATCGCTGGTCAACGGTCTTTGCAACCATCTTCTTAAAGATTGCATCTAGTTTTTCCGAAACATCGGTTCTGCATTCTCTAAGGCTTGGAATGGGATGGGTCATATGAGCCATCAATTTATCCATGACGGATTTACCCGTGTAGACATTTTTTCCAGCAAGGATGTAATAAAAGGAGCACCCAAGGCTGTAGATGTCTGCGCGGTTATCAACACCGCTGGTATTCTCGGCTTGCTCGGGGGCCATGAATTCTAATGTGCCTGCAATGGTGAATTGCTGGGTAAGGCCCTGCTTGTTATGATCATCTGAAGATTCCGACTCGGTTAGGCGAACCAGTCCAAGATCTGCAACCTTGATACTACCCTGCCTGTTTCTCATCAGGTTTTGTGGCTTGATATCGCGGTGCACCATCCCCTGATCGTGTACATACTGCAAAGCTTTAGCGGATTGAATCATGGCATCGATGGCTTCGCTTACGGGAAGGGGGCCATGCTTGCGAACAATCCCATCAAGATCGCTGCCTTCAACAAATTCGAGAACTAAAAAGAATCCAGAGGTGCCAAAATTTGCATCATAAGCTTGTATAACTCCGGGATGGTTAAGTCGCGCTAGGGTTTCTATCTCGCGCTGAAAGCGTTGCAAGTGATCTGGGTTTTCTTGGATTTCAGGGTTAAGCACCTTGATTGCAACAATCCTGCGCATGCGTTTATGCCTGGCTCGAAAAACCGTTCCCATGCCACCTTCACCCAAACGATCAAGAATCAGATAATTATCCATCACCAAATCTGCTACACGCTGATTACGCAGCTCTCCTGCTTGAAATGCAGTGATAAGCCCTATTTGTTCTAAAAAATCGCCCAACGCATCGCGATCATCCAGCCCTGCTGATTCCGGGTTTTTCTCTAATGCAGAATCAATCTCATCTTTATGGATTACGCCATGCTTCACTAGTTCGCCAATCGCAAGTTCTACTTCTGGTTTCATTAATGGACTCGCACTAAAATTAGGACTAAAATTATTAATATCATTTATAAGGCATAAATCTGTATGGAACAATGAATTGATTTGGTAATTTTAGTAACTACCTGCCTGTTTCTTATAATTGGGGTAAGCTATGAGCATTAAAAGCATCAGAAAGATCCTTGTTTTAGCATTTATTTTAACCGTTGGGCTTTATGGGTTTTCACTTGCAGATGTTTTAACACCGCAACCTAAAGATAAACCAAGCCCTTACACCTGCAAATGGACCAATAACCCCCCCATCATCGATGGCAAACCAAACGATGCTTGCTGGGACAAAGCCATTGCGATCGACAATTTTCATCTTCCTTGGCTTCAGGAAAAAGACAGGCCCTCCCGCACCAAAACCAAGGCTAAGCTTCTTTGGGATCGCGACAACTTTTATTACCTGGCCCAGATGGAAGATCATGATTTGTTTGCGGATGTTGTCGAACACGATGGCAAAACCTGGGACAACGATGTTTTTGAAATCTTTATCAAGCCCTCTAGTAAACACACGGGTTATTACGAATTTCAAGTAAACGCTGCAAACACTTTTTTTGATTGCTTCTTTCCTAAGAAGAGAGAACTCACCGAGAATTTTGCTGACATCGTAAAAGCTGATAAGTTTCACATGGAAGCAAAGGTGGTTCTGGATGGCACCTTGAACAAACGCGATGACCGCGACAAGGGTTGGACCGTGGAAGGCCGTATTCCTTGGGTGGATTTTGCCAAGACCGGTGGCATGCCCAATATTGATGAGGTCTGGAATTTTGCACTTTGCAGATACGACTACGATATCAAAGAAAAAGGCCCTGAGCTTTCTACATCTGCTCCTTTAAAATCCAAGACTCACGCAGACTTTCATCTCTTTCAAGATTATGCCCCCATGGTTTTTGAAGGGCCCATCGCACCAGCTTCCACTTTAGGCCGAGTTCCTGCAAAGAACATGAAGGTGGTGGGCTCTCCTGAACCTCCCCTGCCCTACAAGACCATTAACGCCTTCCCCAAATTGAAGTTGAAAAACCTTACCTGCATACTCCCTGTTCCTGATAGTAATCTCATGCTTGCTAGCTCGATGGATCGCCCTTACGCACCTTCTTCCATCGTGCGCTTCGATTCCCGCGAAGATGTTGCTGAATCCTTAACCCTTCTCGAATCTAAAGACACCATCTTCGATATGCTTTTTCATCCTGATTACAAAAAGAATGGGTACCTTTATTTAGGGTGCAATGGCCCAGGCCCCGAAGCTAAGAAACATACCCGGGTCGTTCGTTACACCATCTCTAACAAATCCCCCTTCACCATCGATCCCAAATCAGCAGTCACCATCAAAGAATGGCATTCTGATGGCCATAATGGTGCTGCTCTCGCTTTTGGAAAAGATGGCATGCTTTATGTCACCAGTGGAGATGGAACTTCCGATTCTGACACTTGGGTTTCGGGGCAGGATATGACCAGGCCTCTTGGTAAAGTATTGCGCCTTGATGTGGATCACCCCGATGAAGGCAAACAATATTCCGTACCCAAGGACAATCCTTTCCTGCATATCAAAGATGCAGTTCCCGAAACTTGGGCCTATGGGCTTCGCAATCCTTGGCGCATGCACTGCGATAAAAAAACCGGCCATCTCTGGGTGGGCAATAATGGCCAGGATTTATGGGAACAAGTTTACTTCATTCGCAAGGGCGACAATTATGGCTGGAGCGTCATGGAAGGTTCCCATCCCTTTTATTCCCTAAGAAAGCCTGGCCCTACTCCCTTCGTTAAACCCATCGCAGAGCATCATCACTCTGAAGCTCGCTCTCTTACCGGTGGCATTGTTTATTACGGCTCTAAATTCCCCGAGTTGCAAGGTTGCTACATCTATGGCGACCACTCTACAGGCAAAATCTGGGGCATCAGGCACGATGGCGAAAAAGTTACTTGGCATAAAGAAATTGCAGATACTTCCCTTCAGATCACAGGCTTTGGCGAAGACAACGATGGCAATCTCTTAGTGGTTGATCTACTCGGCATCATCCACAAGTTCATCCCTGTTCCCAAGGATCTTCCTCAACCCCACTTCCCAAAAAAGCTTTCCGAATCGGGGTTGTTCCAATCCATCCGAAACCATGAAATGGTCGAAGGCGTTATTCCTTATTCCGTCAATGCACCTTTC